>JBGQLA010000084.1:0-14401 GCA_041499865.1 Deltaproteobacteria bacterium | reverse complement strand
GCTCGCGCAGCATCGCCGCCAGAACGTGCAGCTCGCTGATCTGGGGGTCTCCTTCGCGGTGGAGGATCTGCACGCGCAAGGGCTTCTCGCGGACGCGCGCCGCCGCCAGGAGCGCGTCGAGGAGCCACTCCGCATTGCCGGGCTTCTGCCGGAAGGACTCCGCGTGCGCCGGCGCAACCGCCTCCACCCAGCCCCGCGCCGCGGCGTCCGAGTAGACCTGCATGGCGGGAATGGTCGCGTTGACCTCCAGCGCGCGCACGCTGCCGTCGCGGTCCACGAACCAGTCGATCCGCGAGTGCAGCAGCTCCTCCGCCTCGCGCCAGCGGGTAGCCAGCGCCTCGCTCTCCAGCGGCGAGAGGTGGCGGAAGAGGAGGCGCGCCTTCTCGGGCCGCCGTTCGATCAACTCCCGCGCCGCCTTCACCAGCGCGCTGGTGATCAGCCGGGCGCCGCGTCCCAGCGCGGCGAGCTCCGCGCGCGGCAGCGCGGAGGGAGAGAGCACCAGGGGGATGGGCGTCTGCCCGCGCATCAGGCCGTGCGCCGATGCCCGGCGCTGCGCCTCCTTCGCCAACTCGTCGCGCGCCGATGCGGCCATCGCCACCAGCCGCTGGTCGGCGATGCGCGCAGCCTCCGTCAGCTCGAAAAGGTGGATGCGCATCGACCCGACTGTACCAGCTCAGGCGATCCCGGGCTCCGTCGAGGCGAGGTCGTCGAGATCGTCCTCGCCCGGCACCAGGGTCAGCTCCGTCACTTCGGGGCGCGACCCGAGCCGGACCATCGGCATCACCGATCCCGCGCCGCGGTTCACGTAGAGGTAGCTGCGCCCGGCGCGGTACAGGCCGGCGACGAAGGGCGTGATCAGGCGCGCCAGCGAGAGCGACCGGTGCAGCCAGAGGAGCGCGAGCTGGCCCCCATGGGTGTGACCGGAGAGCTGCAGCTCGACGCCCAGCTCCTGCGCGCGGGGCCAGGTGTTCGGCTGGTGCGAGAGCAGCACCGTGGCCGCGCCTTCCGGACGGCCCTGAAGCGCGGCGCGCAGATCGACGCGGCCGCTCCAGGGATCGTCCACTCCGCAGAGCCAGAGGCCGTGGCCGGAGCGGTCGAGGAGCACTCCGCGATTGCGCAGGACCTGCACGCCCGCGCGCTCGAGCTCCCGCTCCACCGCGTCGGGCCCGGCCCAGAAGTCGTGGTTTCCCAGGCAGGCGAAGATCCCGTGCCGGCTGGGGATCGAGGCGATCGCCTCGGCAGCGTGCCGGGCGAACTCCGGCGAGTTGTGCACGATGTCGCCGGTCACCACCAGCAGATCGGGCTTCAGCCGCGCCGCGCGCCGCGCGATGGTCCGCAGGCGCTCCTTGGTCACGTGCCTGCCGGCGTGCAGGTCGGAGAGCTGCACGATGCGCACCCCGTGCCATCCGCTGGGCAGCCCCGCCACCGGAATGGTGACGCGCTCGCGCCGCAGCAGCCGGGCGCCGAACAGCGTCCCGTAGAGCGCGAGCGCGAAGGGAGCCACCGCGAGCAGCACCGGCATCGGCGCCGGGCCGAGGTGCACGACGGTCCAGACGGCGCGGAGCATCGCGTAGAAAAGGCTGCCCAGCCAGAACGCCGTCCAGGGCATCTGCACGGCGGCCGCGACGAAGCGGGGCAGGCGCGCCTTCTTCTTGCGGCGGAAGATCTCTGCCAGCATCGGGAGGTTCAGGGCGAGCAGGACGCCCGGCACCGAGAGCCCGAGCGCGACCTGGTCCTGCGCGGCCAGCCAGCGGACGAGATCCGACGCCGCGACCACCTGCGGCAGCAGGGTGAGACCGATGAGAAAGATGTAGAAGCGCGCCCGCCGCATCAGATGAACCTAACCGATGATGCCGCGGGACGCATTCCGTCCGAAATTGACCCGTCCCGGCGGTTGCTTCTACTCTCGAGGCTCCTTCGCCAACCATGACCACCCGGATCCTGACCTTCTCGCTGTTTGCCGGCTTCGCGGCCCTCGCGCAGGCGCAGGCCGGCGTGCAGGAGCGGCCCAAGGCATCGCTGATCGTCGTCGCGGAGGAAGAGGCCGTCGAGGAAGCCCCCCCGGCGCCGCAGGGCGACGAGCGGCGCGCGATCGCCGGGACCATCCGCGACAACAGCGGCGCCATCCGCGAGTGCTACGAGAAGCGGCTCCAGGACAGGCCCACCCTGCAGGGAAAGCTGGTCGCGCGCTTCGATATCGGCCCGAGCGGCAAAGTGATCGGCGCCAACGCCGAAGGCATCGCCGATCGCGAGCTGGTGCTCTGCGTGCTCACCGCGGTGCGAAACCTCGAGTTCGACAAGCCGCACTCGGGTGGAAAGCTCCGCGTCGCCTATCCGTTCAAGTTCGAGCCGCGTCCCGCGAAGTAGCTGGCAGGGAGTGCGCTGGCGCCCCATTGTTGGGCATGACCTGGAAACCCTGGCTCGGCGCGGTCCCGGACGGCGCAGGCGCTCACTTCCGCGTCTGGGCGCCGAAGGCGGACTCGCTCTCCGTCAAGCTGGTCGGCGGCGCCACCGTGCCGCTGCGGCGCGAGGCGGAAGGTTACTTCGCGGGGAGCGTCGAAGGAGCGCGTGCGGGCGCCCGCTACCTCTACCGCTTCCCGGACGGGCGCGAGCGGCCGGACCCGGCGTCGCTGCTGCAGCCTGAAGGCGTCCACGGGCCGAGCGAGGTGGTCGATCTCGCCGCGATCGCGCCGCGGTCTCCGCGCGCCAACGTGCCGCTCGAGAAGCTGATCTTCTGCGAGATCCACCTCGGTACCTACACCGACGAGGGCACGGCGGAGGCGGCGGCGCGCTACATGCCGGAGTTGGCGGAAGCCCTCTACACCGCGGTCGAGGTGATGCCGGTGGCCGCTTTTCCCGGCCGGCGGAACTGGGGCTACGACGGAGTGGCGCCGTTCGCCGCGCACGCCGACTACGGCGGGCCCAAGGGCCTCGCCCGCCTGGTGGACGCGGCGCACGCCGCGGGGCTGAGCGCGTTTCTCGACGTGGTCTACAACCACCTCGGCCCCGAGGGGAGCTACCTCGGCGAATACGGGCCGTACTTCACCGCGAAGCACAAGACCCCGTGGGGCGACGCGCTCGACTTCTCGCTTGCGCCGGTGCGCCGCTACTTCGTGGAGAACGCGCTGCGCTGGGTGTCGCGCGCGGGCGGCGGATTCGACGGGCTGCGCCTCGACGCCATCCACGGGATCTACGACGGCTCGCCGAAGCACATCCTGCAGGAGATCGCGGAGGCGGTGCACGGCGAGGGCGGGTTGGTGATCGCGGAGAGCGATCTCAACGAAGCGAAGCTGATCGAGCAGTACCATCTCGACGGGAGCTGGGCCGACGACCTGCACCATGCCATCCACGTCGCCTTGACGGGCGAGTCGCGGGGGTACTACGAGGACTTCCAGGATCCGATGCCGAAGATGGCCGCCGCCCTCGAGCGAGGCTGGTTCTACGAGGGCCAGCACAAACCGAGCTTCGGCCGCGCTCACGGGACCAAGGCGGGCCACCTGAACGCGCGTCACTTCGTCGTCTGCGTCCAGAACCACGATCAGACCGGCAACCGTGCCCGTGGAGAGCGCTTGACGGCGCTGACCGACGAAGGCGGGCTGCGGGCCGCGGCGGCGGTGCTCGCGCTGCAGCCGGCCCTGCCGCTCTACTTCCAGGGCGAGGAGTGGGGGGCGCGCGAGCCCTTCCAGTACTTCATCTCGCACACCGACCCGGGGCTGGTGGAAGCGGTCCGCAAGGGCCGGCGCGAGGAGTTCAAGGGGTTTTCCTGGAACGACGTTCCCGACCCGTTCGCCGAGGAGACGTTCCGGCGCAGCCGGATCGATCGCTCCCGCAAGGACGAGGGCGCGCTGGGCTGGCATCGCGCGCTGCTCAAGCTGCGCCGCGAGCACCCCGCGCTGCAGGACGATTCGCGGCAGGCCGTGCGCGCATCCGCCCAGGGCAACGTCCTGTTGATGCGGCGCGGGCCGCTTCTGCTGGTCGCGGCCTTCGACGAGAAGCCCGCCGAAGCGCGCCTGCCCGAGGGGCGCTGGCGGACGCTGCTCGATTCGGGCGCTTCCAGGCTGAGCGGAGAGACCGTCCGGTTCCGCGGGCGCGGCGCCCTGGTGCTGGAGAAAGGGTGAGGCTGAAGCTCGTCCCGCTCGGCACCAGCGCCGGGCGCCCCACCCTGTTGCGCGGCGCCTCGGCGCTCGCGGCGGCGACGGAAGGCGCGTGGGTGCTGTGCGACTGCGGGGAAGGCGCGCAGCTCGCGGCGCTGCGGGCCGGGCTGAGCCTTTCGCGCCTCGACGCGGTGCTGATCACGCACCTGCACGGGGATCACTTCAACGGGCTTCCGGGCCTGTTGGGCACCCTGGGGCTCGAGGGCAGGCAGCGGCCGCTGGTGGTCGCCGGGCCGCCCGGGATCACTTCGCTCCTGCAGCACCTCGCGAACGCCGGCTCGCTCGGGACCGGCGACATGGAGGTCCGGGTCTTCGAGCAGCAGGGGAACGGCGGCGAAGTGCGGATCGAGGGGTCGCAGTTCCTCGTCGAGAGCCGCCCGCTCGCGCACAGCGTCCCGACCTACGGGTTCCGCGTCGCGCTGCCGGATCGCCCGGGCACGCTGGACGTGGAGAAGGCGGACGCCGCAGGAGTCCCGCGCGGCCCGATGCTCGCGGAGCTCAAGGCGGGCCGCGCCGTCACGCTGCCCGACGGCCGAATCGTGCCGCCGGACGGGCTGATCGGGCCGCGGCAGCGGGGTCCTTCGATGGCGTATGCGCTGGACACCATCCCCTGCCCTTCCGCGATCGAACTGGGCCGCGGGGTGGACGCGCTGGTGCACGAGGCGACCTACGAGAACGCGCGCGCCGCGCTGGCGCACGAGCGCGGCCATTCCACCGGGGTTGAGGCCGCGCGGATCGCCGCGGAGGCCGAAGCGGCGGCGCTGGTGCTGACGCACTTCTCCCCGAGCGTCAGCGGCGAGGCGCTGGCCGAAGAGGCCCGCTCGATCCACCCCCGCATCATCGCCGCCCAGGACCTCGGCGAAATTCCCCTCTGAACGAAAACCCGGGAAACCCGGTTTTCTCGCGGCTAGCGGAGCTCCGTCCGCAGGCGGAGATAGTTAGCCAGCCGGTACTCGTCGCCGTGCTGGATGGCGCGCCGGGCGATCTTGCGGTCGGCGAAGAAAGTCCCGTGCTCGCTGCCCAGGTCCTCGAGCACCCACCCTTCGTCGTCCTGCGAGATCTGCAAGTGGCGCGTCTCGATCCGCGGAGAGTTGATCCAGACGCTGCAGTGGCGGCCGCTGCCGATCACGCAGGGCAGATCGATCACCTCGACCGGCATCCCCCGTCCGTCGAGTCCCCGCCCGTCGAGCAGCAGGTACAGCCGCTGCGGCAGCGGGCTCGCGCTGGGGGATGCGGGCGCCGGGTCCGATTTTTCCGGGGCTCGCTCCGGCAGGGTGGCGAGGAGCACCCGCAGCGCCCGCAGCTCCGCCTCGTCCTCGGAGATGCCCAGCACCCGGGCGGCCTTGGCGCGCAGCTGATCCACTTCGGAGGAGGGCTTCTTCTTCGGAACGCGCTTGGCCGGCACCGCTCAGCTCCTCTCCACGAACTCCGCGTGCAGGCGGCGCACGCACTCCTTGGCGCCTTCGCGCGGCACCAGGAAGGCGAGCCGCAGCGGCGCGACCAGAACGCCGCGCGGTTCCACTCCCAGCGCGCGCAGCGCCCGCTCCAGCGGCTCCTTCGAAGCGCCGATGCCGGTCCCCACCACGCTGACCTGCGCCAGCCCGTCGTCCACCGCCGCCACCGGGCGCAGCTCGTCGAGCAGCGCCGGCAGGCCGTGCACGTTCTCCAGCGGCACGATGGCTTGCCCATCCCAGGATTCCCGCGGCCAGGCGCCATGGCGCGCGAGCACTTCCAGGAGCTGCGCGCGGTCCCTGCCCCGGACCACCAGCACTTCAGCATCGAGCGCGACGCCGGACACGCGCAGCTCGCGGGTCGCCGACTTCTTCACCAGCGTCCCGGGCCCGTTCTGGAACGTGCTCCGCGCGTGGAGGGTGATGCCGCGGTCGCGCGCGAACTCTACCGCCTGCGCATTGAGCACCTTGGCGCCCGCGAGCGCCAGCTCCTGCATCTCCTCGTGCGAGAGGGCGGAGAGCCTGCGCGCGTTCGCCACGATGCGCGGGTCGGCGCTGAACACGCCGTCGACGTCGGAGCAGATCTCGCAGACGTCGGCCTGCAGCGCCGCCGCCAGCGCCACCGCGGTGGTGTCGCTGCCCCCGCGACCGAGAGTGGTCACTTCCTTCTCCCGCGAGACGCCCTGGTACCCGGCGACGATCACCACCTTGCCGCCCGCCAGCGCCTCCAGGATGCGCACCGGCCGCACCTCGACGATTCGGGCGTTGGCGTGGGCGCCGTCGGTGATGATGCCGCTCTGGGACCCGGTGAAGCTGATCGCGTCGACGCCGCGCGCGTGCAGGGCCATGCCGAGCAGCGCCATGCTGATGCGCTCCCCGGCGGTGAGCAGCATGTCCAGTTCCCGCCGGTGTGGGTCGCCGGTCACCTTGCGGGCGAGGGCGAGCAGCTCGTCGGTGGTGTCGCCCATCGCGGAAACCACCACCACGATCTGGTGGCCACCCGTGCGCGCGTCCGCGACCCGCGCTGCCACCCGGCGGATCTTCTCCACGTCCGCCACCGAAGATCCGCCGTACTTCTGGACGATGATGCCCACGACTTCAGTCTACCCCGGCCAGGCGTTTGCCTGCTTGACAGAGAGTCGGCTTGCTCTAGATTTCCGGCCGTTTTCGGGAAGCGGTTCGCGGCGTGCGCTGTTCTGAAGCCGCCACGTGTGGGGAAAAAATCGATGATTGAAGTTTCTCATCTGGTGAAGAGCTACCGGGACCTCAAGGCGGTCAACGACGTCACCTTCAAGGTCGAGAAGGGCGAGATCCTCGGATTCCTCGGTCCAAACGGCGCCGGCAAGACCACGACCATGCGGATGATCACCGGCGTCCTTCCGCCCACCTCGGGGTCGGTGAAGGTGGCCGGCTTCGACGTGTTCGAGAAGCCCATGGAGGTGAAGAGGCGGATCGGATACCTGCCCGAGACCCCGCCGCTCTACACCGACATGACGGTCCGCGCGTACCTGCGCTTCGTCGCCGAGATCAAGGGCGTCGGACGCAAGCTGCGCGAGAGCGAGGTGGACCGCGTCGCCGTGAAGACGAACTCGGACAAGTTCATCCACCGCGTGATCGGCAACCTCTCCAAGGGACAGCGGCAGCGCGTCGGCCTGGCCCAAGCGCTGCTCGGCGACCCGGAGGTGCTGATCCTCGACGAGCCCACCATCGGCCTCGATCCGGCGCAGATCATCGAGGTCCGCGAGCTGATCAAGTCGCTCGCCGGCAAGCACACCATCGTCCTCTCCACCCACATCCTTCCCGAGGTGGTGGCCACCTGCCAGCGGGTGCTGATGATCGCCCAGGGCAGGATCGTCGCCGACGACACGCTGGCCGGCCTGCAGAAGGCCCACGCCGGGGCAGCCACGGCGGACGGCCAGATGGGCCCCGCCCCCTCGCTGGAAGAGATCTTCCTCAAGCTCACCTCGATCTGACGATCCCCATGAACAACTCCATCGCCATCGCCAAGAAGGAGCTGAACATCTACTTCGCGACCCCCATCGCGTACGTGATGTTCACGCTCTTCGTCGTCATCGGTTCCTACTTCTTCCTCCGCCTGCTCGGCGCCTACGAGCAGGCCTCCTTGATGTACATGCGGTTCAACGCCGGCGAGATGGCGAACCGCCTGAACTTCCAGGACGCCATCTTCCGCAACCTCTTCGGCAACCTCGGGGTGATCCTGATCTTCATCATCCCCTTCCTCACCATGCGCCTGGTGGCCGAGGAGAAGCGGCAGAAGACCATCGAGCTGCTCTACACGACGCCGGTCACGCCGCAGCAGATCGTCTGGGGCAAGTACCTCGCCGCGCTCGCCATCCTCGCCTGCGCGCTGCTGCTGACGGTCACGTACCCCTTGCTGGTCCAGATCGTCGCCAAGGACGCGAACGGCGTGGAGTGGCGCTCGGTCGGGCTCGGCTACCTGGGGCTGTTCCTGATGGGCGCGGCCTACATGGCCATCGGGCTCTTCATCTCGTCGCTCACCGAATCGCAGGTGGTGGCCGCGCTGATCACCTTCGTGGTCCTGCTCATGACCTGGATCATCGGCTGGGCCGCGTCGGACGCGGAGGGCTGGGTGCGGGAGTTCGTCACCTATCTCGCCTCCGTCAGCCACCTGGACTCCTTCAGCAAGGGCACCCTCGACCTGAAGGACGTCGTCTACTTCCTCTCGATCATCATCCTCGGCCTGTTCGCGACCAACCGCGCGGTCGAAGCGCACCGGTGGAGCTGACACGATGAGACTGAAGAACTGGGGCCGCATCGCCGGCCTGTTCGGCGTGGTGGTGCTGTTCAGCGCGGTCTTCAACTGGCTGTTCGTCACCGGCAGCGTGGCCAGCGCGGGGGTGATCGTCCGCCTGGCGGTCGGCATCGTCGGCGTGGCCTTCTGGCTGGCGACGAACCGCGGCGAGAACCCACTCGGCCGCGGCGCGTTCTACGGCGTGGTCAGCGCGGTCTCCGCGCTGGTCCTGATCGGCGCGCTGGTCGGAGTGAACTACATCGCGGTGAAGAAGCCGAAAAGCTGGGACCTGACCAAGGACAAGATCTTCACCCTCTCCGACCAGACCACCGGCGTGCTCAAGGGCCTGAAGGAGCCCGTCACGGTGCAGGCGTTCTACGCCGGCAACGAGCCCGAGTATCCGGAGCTGGAGTCGCGGCTGCGGCAGTACAAGGCGCAGACCGACAAGCTCTCGGTCGAGTTCGTCGATCCGTTCAAGCACCCGGGACGCGTCAAGGAGCTGAACATCTCCCAGACCGGGCCGCGGATCATCGTCAAGAGCGGCAACAAGGAGGCGCGCGCCAAGGAGACCAGCGAGGAGTCGCTCACCAACGCTCTCATCGAAGTCTCGCGCGGGGCCACCAAGAAGATCTACTTCACCAAGGGGCACGGCGAGCACGCGGTCGCCGACAACACCGAGCGCGGGCTCAAGCTCTTCACCGACAATCTCAAGGGCGAGGGGTACCAGACGGACGAGATCGTCCTCGCCGAGCACAAGACCATGCCCACCGACGCGCAGGCGCTGGTGGTGGCGGGTCCCGTCGCGGGGTTCACGGAAGGTGAAGCGAAGCTGGTGAAGGAGTGGGTGGAGAACGGCGGCAAGCTGGTCGCCCTGGTCGATCCCGGCTCGCAGACCGGGCTGGAGGCGGCCTTCGAGGCGTGGGGCATCCACGTCGGCAAGGACGAGGTGATCGACCCCGAGGCGCAGAACCCGGAGATCGCCATCGCGCAGAGCTACGCCGAGCATCCGATCACCCAGCCGCGCACCTCTCCCTTCGCGCTGGCCACCATCTTCCCGCTGGCCCGATCGGTGACGAAGGCGGCGGCGGCGCCTGCCGGATGGACGGTCACCGAGCTGGCAAAGACCGGTCCGCGGGCATGGGGCGAGACCGGCTCGATCACCTCCGGGGAGGTGAAGTTCGATCCCGGCCAGGACCTCAAGGGCCCGGTCTCGCTGGCGGCCACTGCCACCAAGGGCGCCGAGTCCCGCGTGGTGGTGGTGGGCAACTCGCTCTTCGCGGCGAACGGCTACTACAAGCTCTCGGGCAACAAGGACTTCGCCCTCAACGCGGTGTCCTGGGTGGCGAAGGAGGAGTCGCGCATCTCCATCCGGCCGAAGCAGCGGCAGGGAAACCACCTCTTCCTCTCCGCGGACCAGAAGAAGACGATGACCCTCTTCGCCTTCGACATCCTCCCCTTCGGCCTCCTCTTCGCGGGCCTGGTCGTGTGGCAGACCCGCAAGTCCCGGTGACCCGCACATGAAGCAGACGACCAAGACGCTGGTGGGGCTCCTCGTCCTGCTGCTCGTCGCCGGCGCCGTCGGCGGCGTTGCCCTGTGGACGGGGAAGCAAGAGCAGAAGAAGGCGGAGGCGAAGGAGAAGAGCGAGAAGCTCTTCGACTTCGACAAGGCGCACGCGAAGGAGCTGCGGCTCTCCAGGGACGGGCAGGTCGTGGCGCGCCTGGTGAAAGCGGAGAAGGGCTGGAAGCTCATGCAACCGGTGGAGGCGGACGGTGACGACACCGCCGTCGATTCGCTCCTCAGCTCGCTCTCGAGCTTGAAGCAGAAGAAGGAGTTGGAGGGCGAGAAGGACCTGAAAACCTACGGGCTCGATCGGCCGAAGCTCGAGGCGGTGGTGAAGCTCGAGGACGGCAAGGAGCAGGGCCTGCAGGTCGGCGTCGACAACAGCTTCGACAACACACTGTACGCGAAGAAGGTGGGCGACGACACGGTGCGGGTGATCGACTCCTGGGCGAAGTCCAGCTTCGAGAAGAGCCCGTTCGATCTCCGCGAGAAGAGAGTGGCGCACCTAGACGATGGCGCCGAGGTGAAGCGCATCGAGGTGACCGGGGTGAAGGCGCCGTACACGCTGGAGAAGGACGGAACGGCGTGGAAGGTGAACGGGGGCGCCGCGGACGGATCCACGGCGGACCGGGTGTTGAGCGCGATGAAGGGTCTGCGCGCCACCGCCGTCGCCGCGGAAGAGGCGGCTTCGCTGAAGGAGTACGGGCTCGACAAGCCGAAGGCCTCGGTGAAGCTGTCGGTCGGCGCGGGCAAGGACACGCACACGCGCGAACTCATCATCGGGCAGGCGAAGAGCGGGGCGGTGACGCTGAAGACGTACGCGAAACGCGACGACAGCCCGGTGGTGTACGAGGTCGAGAAGCAGATCCTCGCGGACGTGGAGAAGGAGCCGTTCGATCTGCAGAACAAGGAGCTGGTGCACCTCGACCGCGAGGCGATCCGCAAGGCGGTGTTCGCAACGCCCTCCAGCAAGCTGGAGGTGACGCGGGTGAAGAACGCGGCGCCCGACGGCGGCGTCGGCGACGAGGTGTTCACCGTGGTCAGCCCGCAGCAGGGTCCGGCGAAGAAGTGGAAGATCTCCTCGGCCCTGTACGCGATCGCTTCGCTGCGCGCGTCGGCGTTCGATGGGCCGGTGCCCGCGGCGAAGGACCTCGCCAGGTACGGGCTCGACAAGCCGAAGGTCGCCACGGTGCTCGGCGACGACGACAAGGTCCTCGCTCGGGTGCGCATCGGGGCCGAGAAGGACGGCAAGCGCTACGCGCTGGTGGACGGGTTCGACAAGCTGGTGCGGGTGGAGAAGGCCACGGTCGACGACTGGCCCTGGACCGTCGCCGACGCGCTGGAAACGCCGCCGCCCGCCCCCGTGCAAGCGAGCAAGTAAGCGGCCGAAACAGTTGCGGGAAGGCGGCGGATCCGGTATCCACCGCGTTCCGCATTTCCAGGGAGCATCGCGAATGGCCCGTGTCACCGTCGAAGACTGCCTTCCGCTCGTGGACAACCGCTTCGCCCTGGTGCTTCTCGCCACCAAGCGCGCGCGGCAGCTGATGGCAGGCGCGCGGCCCCTGATCGAGGCGAAGGACAAGCCGCCGGTGCTCGCGCTCCGGGAAGTCGCCACCGGCAAGGTCCGCTTCGACCGCCCCGTCCGCGCCGCCCTCGCGGGCCAGTACGACAACGAGAAGCTCCCGGTCACGCCACCGCGGCGCTAAAAGAGAGAGTTTCGGGGACACAATACGAAACTCCCGAGGTCGCCCACTCGGCTCAGAGCGAGTTTCGTATTGTGTCCCCGAAACTAATCGCAGATGCAGCCCGCGCCCGTCAGGTCGCGCGGGGCGTCCGGACGCACCACCAACCTGCACGTCGGACCCTGCTGTTTGCAGAGCTGCTCCGCGGTGGCCTTCCGCGCGGCCAGCTTCGAGACGTGCTTGCGCGGCACGGGCTTCGGCGACGCGAGCACGACGCCCCAGCCGATCGCGAGTGTTGCCAGCGCTCCCAAGAGCAGCCTCATGTCGGGTCGACCTGCTTCACGCCGCCCAGGCCACGGCGCCCTGTGCGAGAGCGGAGAACTTTTCCCCACCCGCGAGGCGATACATCCGGCGAGCCTCCCGCAGGAGCGCGTCGAGACGCCCCGCGAGCACGTAGCGGACCTCCCAGGTGCGCGCGCAGGCCGCGGCCAGGGCGGAGGCCAGGCGGTAGCGCTCGCGCTCCGGGGCGGTCAGGCCGGGCCGCAGCGCGGTCCGCTCGAACAGGCGGCGCCGGAGCTCTTGCGACGCGGCGCGTCGCCCGGTCGCCCAGAGCTGGAGCAGCACGGTGAGGTACTTGTCGATCTCGCCCTGCGCTTCCAGCTCGAGCTGCGAGACCTGTCCGCCCTGCTCCGCCCGGTGCGCGAGGTAGAGGAAGTGCGACACGCCTTCGGCTGCCGCGCAGAACCCTTGCAGCCGCTCGTGCGTCCAGGGCGATGCGGAAGGGCGCGCGAGCTGCGCCAGCACCGCGTCGTCGAGGAAGAGCGCGACGTGCAGCTCCTCGCCGCTCTCGCGCAGCAGCAGCGCCTCGTGTGGACTGGTGCGCGGCGCATGCCGTTCGCGGAACGCCCGATCCACCAGGAAGTCGCGCACTGGCGCCGCCTGCACGCCATGGATGGACTGGAGAAGCTGCTGGAGCTGCGCGAGCCCGAGCAGCGCGCCCTTCACTGCACGAACCCCTTGCGCGGCACCACTCCCTGCCGCACCAGCGCGGTCGCGAGCCGGTCGCTGCCGGTCTTCAGCCAGCGCTCGTAGAGGCGGACCAGGCCGGCGTCGTTGGACGCGAGGGTCCGCTCGCTCACTTCGTTCAGCAGATCGACCAGCAGCCGGAACTTCTCCGCCAGCTCCTCCCAGAGGCTGCGCTCCATCGCGTGGCGGGCCACCGCGTCGTACGCGCGCCCGCCCATCGCGATGTAGTAGTCCACGTCGACCAGCGACGAGCGCCGCGACAGGGAGTCCGGAAAGAATCCCGAGATGAACAAGGAGGTGTCGCCGAGCCGGCGCAGCAGGCGCAGCCGGGCAGGCCCTGCCTCCTCCAGCGCCTCCTTGAGCAGGAAGGCGAGCGGTTTCTGCTGCCAGGACCCGTCGTCGGCTTGCACGTAGAGGGCCTCGGAGGCGAGGAACCCGTGCAGGAGGTTGACCAGATAGAGCTCGGTGAACGGCTGGACCCTCGCCCGCTGGTTCTCGATGGCGCGGGTGAGCAGATCCCGGAAGAAATCCCGGATGTCCTGCGAGCTCAGGATCGGCGCATCGGCCAAGCTCACCTCCTCCCAAAATAGTACGGCCAATCGCCGGATCGGCAAGTTGCGCACCCCTTGACAGGCCCTCACTTCCGGTTACATTGCTCGCCGCTTTGGCACTCCCCGTGTATGAGTGCCAACCCAACCACCTGGAGGAAAACCTATGAAGATTCGGCCTCTGCAGGATCGCGTCATCGTGAAGCGCGTGCAGGAGGAAGAGAAGACGAAGGGCGGCATCATCATCCCCGACACCGCCAAGGAGAAGCCCATCGAAGGCGAAGTGATCGCCGTCGGCAACGGCAAGATCCTCGAGGACGGGAAGGTCCGCGCCCTGGACATCAAGGCGGGCGACCGCGTGCTGTTCTCGAAGTACGCCGGGACCGAGATCAAGATCGATGGCCAGGAGCACCTCATGATGCGCGAGGAAGACATCCTCGGCGTCATCGAGAAGTAAGACCCCCCTCACAGACTCGGAGATAATGAAATGGCTGCCAAGGAAATCCTGTTCGACGTCCGCGCGCGTGAGGCCATCCTCAAGGGTGTGAACACGCTCGCCGATGCAGTGAAGGTCACGCTGGGGCCCAAGGGCCGCAACGTGGTGATCGAGAAGTCGTTCGGCTCCCCCACCATCACCAAGGACGGCGTGACGGTGGCGAAGGAGATCGAGCTGGAGAACAAGTTCGAGAACATGGGCGCGCAGATGGTGAAGGAGGTTGCCTCCAAGACCTCCGACGTGGCCGGCGACGGCACCACCACCGCCACCCTTCTCGCCCAGGCCATCTTCCGCGAGGGCGCCAAGCTGGTCGCCGCGGGCAACAACCCGATGGAGATCAAGCGCGGCGTGGACAAGGCGGTCGAGGCCGTGGTGGCCGAGCTGAAGAAGCTCTCCAAGCCCACCAAGGACCACAAGGAGATCGCCCAGGTCGGCATCATCTCCGCCAACGGCGACACCACCATCGGCACCATCATCGCCGAGGCGATGGAGAAGGTGGGCAAGGAGGGCGTGATCACCGTCGAGGAAGCCAAGTCGATGGAGTCCACGCTCGAGGTGGTCGAGGGCATGCAGTTCGACCGCGGCTACCTGTCGCCGTACTTCGTGACCGATCCGGAGCGGATGGAAGCGGCGCTCGAGAATGCTTACATCCTGATCCACGAAAAGAAGATCAGCTCGATGAAGGACCTGCTCCCGCTGCTCGAGCAGAT
>JBGQLA010000083.1:0-14417 GCA_041499865.1 Deltaproteobacteria bacterium | reverse complement strand
GAGCCACACCCAGAGGAGGCGATCGAGGCGGCCGAATTGCGGTCACTTCGAGCGGCGGTGGCGCAGGGCAAGCTTTTGCCGGAGCGCCAGGTTCTCGAGCGCGAGGTCGCTGCGGGTTCTGAGCGCCGCGCGCAGGGCGCCCAACACAGCGAGTACGAGGGACACTGCTCTCGATGGCTCGCACGCCGCTCGGCCATCGTCCAGTCTCGGGATCGAGTTTGGCAAACGACAGGAGGCCCCTGGAGCAGGATCGGCGCGCTTCCAGAAAGTAGCCAGGACGGCGCCAGCGGAGCGGGAGAAGTGATCAATCATGAGAGCGTCAAGCTAGGGCGGCGCGGTCAGGACCTCCCAGCGGTTGTCGAGCCGCTTGGTGAGATCGATGGGATCGCCGGGTGCGACTGCGCCGCGCGGGACCTGGTAGGCCCAGACCTGGAACCAGGTGAGCTGCGCCCCGCCATAGATGGTGGAGAACGCGCCGTCGACTGCGTCGAGCCCTCCCGCGACCTTGATCCGCCCGATGCGTGGCACGTTGAAGCGCGCGTCGAACGTGTGCCAGCGCCCGCCGAGGTAGACCTCGGCATAAGCATGGAAGTCCATGTGCACGTCCGGATCGGGATAACCGATATCCGGGAGGTGCCCGCTAACGTAGCGCGCGGGCAGGTTGAAGGTGCGGCAAAGCGCGACAAGCGTGTGGGCAAAGTCGCGGCAGACGCCGTAGCGGCGCTGGAGCACGTCCCAGGCCGAGATATCCGGCTGCCCCGAGCCGAAGCGATATTCGACATTGGCATGCAGCCAGTTGCAGATCGCCTGTACCCGCTGCAGGCCGTGCTCGACCTGGCCGAATTGCTGCCAGGCAAAGTGGGTCAACTTGTCGGAGTCGCAGTAGCGGCTCGGCAGCGTGTAGCGCAGCAGCGCGGGCGGCAGGTCGCGCGGCGGGATCGGCGTTGCGTCGCGCAGGTCGAAGCGGTCGGGGTGCCGGGACACGGCAACGAGCGCGTCGTGCCGGATCTCGTGGCGCCCGGGCCCGAGCGTGACCCGGTGGACGATGTTGCCGTGGACGTCGGCGAACTCCTCCGACGGCAGCCCCGCCCCAAAAGAAAGCAGCTCCTGATGCAGCGCCTGCCGCGGATCGGTGCGCGGGCGCAGGATGAGCAGCAGCGACGCGGAGGTGGCCGTCTCGTAAATCAGGCTGCAGCCGACACGGACCAGCAGATCGAGCGGCGGCAGGGCCGGGATATCCATCGGCGCAGAGTTTACCTGCGCGGCAGCCTGTACACCCGCGAATCGCCGGATCTCGACAAACATGTCAGCAACGGCGAATGCCGACAAACATGTTGGTAACGGCGCGCTGCCGGATCTGGCAAACTCCGGTACATGCGCATCCTCGTGCGCCACCGTAGCCGCTACCGCTACCCGCGGCCTGCCGCGCTCGGACCGCACCTCATCCGCCTCCGCCCCGCGCCGCACACGCGCGCGCACGTCGAGACCTACAGCCTGAACGTAACTGCGCCGGGGCGCATCCGCTGGCAGCAGGATCCGGCGGCCAACTACATCGCGCGCGTCACCTGGGAGGAGGCGCGGGTTCCCGAGTTGGACGTCGTGGTCGAGCTGGCGGTGGACATCCGGCCGGTCAATCCCTTCGACTTCAGGCTCGACGCCGATGCCGAGCGCGTGCCGGTTCCCTACGGCACGCTCCTTCCCGAGCTGGCGGCCTATCTCGACCGCGGCGACGCGCGATTCGCCTGTGGTGCGCTGGCCGACCAGTTCCTCGGCTCGCTGCCGCGCGAGGGCCCCAGCGTGCAGTTTCTCGTCGAGATGAACAGGCGGGTCGCGGAGCGCGTCCGCTACGTCATCCGCGAGGAGCCCGGCATCTGGACGCCGGAGGAGACGCTCCGCGAGGGCCGCGGGAGCTGCCGCGACTCCACCGTGCTGCTGATCGCGGCGCTCCGCTCTCGCGGGCTGGCGGCGCGATTCGCCAGCGGGTACCTGGTGCAGCTCACCGACGAGGGGATGCTGCCAGACCAGCCCAAGGGCGTCTCGCGGGATGTGGCCGATCTGCACGCCTGGGCCGAGGTTTTCCTGCCCGGCGCGGGATGGGTGGGCCTCGATCCGACCAGCGGTCTCCTCTGCGGCGAGGGCCACATCCCGCTCGCCTGCACCGCCTCGCCCGCGCAGGCGGCGCCGATCGAGGGCGCGAGCGACGTGCCCGCGGAAAAGGTCGAGTTCGAGATGCGCATCGGCCGTCTCGGACACGAGGTGCGGCCCACGGCGCCGTTCACCGACGAGGGGTGGGACGCTCTGCAGAAGGCCGGTGCCGCCACCGACGGCAAGCTGCGCGGGTTGGGCATCGCGCTCACTTGCGGTGGCGAGCCCACCTTCAACTCGCGCCTGCACGGCGAGCGGCCGGAGTGGAACAGCGAGGCGCTCGGAACCACCAAATGGGAGCAGGGGCTCGCGCTCTCGCGCGAGCTGCGCAAGCGGCTGGTGCCGGGCGGCGTTCTGCTCCTGCGCCAGGGGAAGCACTATCCGGGAGAGAGCCTGCCGCGATGGACGCTGGAGCTGATCGGCCGCAGCGACAAGAAGCCCATCTGGCCAGGCGAGGACGGAGGAGCCGGCTTGGCCGGCGACGGGCGGAGTCCGAAGGACGCAGCATCCAACGAGACCTGGGCGTACGAAAGCGACGCGCGCGACGCGGCGCTCCTGCCGCAGGCGCAGCAGCTCTGCGAGGCGATCGCTTCCCGGCTGGGCGTCGCCGGCTTCGCTCACGAAGCGTACGAGGATCCGTGGCGGTTCATCCAGGAAGAGGCCGCTCTTCCCCTCGAAGTGGATCCGCACTGTGCCGATCTGCGCGATCCCGAGGAGCGCCGCAGGCTCGCGCGCGTTCTCGACCGCGGGCTGCAGGTTCCCGCGGGATTCGTGCTGCCGCTCGCGGGCTCTCGCAGCGAGCGCTGGGATTTCCGGCGTGGCAGGCTCTACCTGCTCGTGGGAGACGGGCCCATCGGCCTGCGCCTGCCCCTTGCATCGCTGGGGCCGGGGGCGCCGCCTCCGCCTCCTCCCGAGGAGCCTTTCGAACCGCCCGACCCGCGCAGCCCCGAGGCGGCCGACCAGGCGCGGCAAAAGCAGGAGCAGCGCCTTGCGCGCCTCGCGACGGAGGGCAAGTTAACGCCGGCGCTTGCGCCACAGCGCGCTTCTCCGCCGCCTCCCACTCCGGCGACCGCGGTGCGCACCGCGCTCTGCGTCGAGCCGCGCGGCGGCGCGCTGCACGTCTTCATTCCTCCGGTGGCAACGGCAGAAGAGTTCCTGCGCATCGTCGCGGCGGTCGACGAGTCGCGCGGCGGCGTGCCCATCCTGCTCGAGGGATATCCGCCCCCGCGCAGCAGCGAGCTGACGGGATTCTCCGTCACGCCCGATCCGGGTGTCCTGGAAGTGAACTTGCCGCCCACCTCCAGTTTTCCGGAGCACGCTGCGCTGGTGGACACCGTCTACGACGCCGCGCTGCACACCGGCCTGCACGCCGAGAAGTACCTGGTCGACGGCCGCCAGGCCGGCAGCGGCGGCGGCAACCATCTGACGCTCGGCGGACCCACTCCGCTGCAGAGTCCGTTCGTGCGGGACCCGCGCCTCCTGGCGAGCTTCATCACCTTCACGCAACACCATCCTTCGCTCTCCTACTTGTTCAGCGGCCTTTTCGTGGGACCGACTTCGCAGGCTCCGCGCCTCGACGAAGCCCGCCACGATGCGCTGTACGAGATGGAGATCGCGCTGGCGCGCGCGTTCGCCAGCGAGCCCGCGCCACCATGGCTCTCCGACGCGCTCTTTCGCCACCTGCTCGTCGACGTGACCGGCAACACCCACCGCGCCGAGATCTGCATCGACAAGCTCTTCGACTGGCGCACGCCCCAGGGCCGCCAGGGCCTCATCGAGCTGCGCGCCTTCGAGATGCCGCCCCATCCGCGCCTGATGGTGGCTCAGGCGCAGCTCGTGCGCGCGCTGGTGGCCGCGTTCGCGCAGGAGCCGTACCGGGCGCCGCTGGTGCGCTGGGGGCAGGAGTTGCATGACCGGTTCCTCTTGCCTACCTGGCTGTGGCGCGACTTCGAGGACGTGCTCGCCTTCCTCGATGCGCGCGGTCTGCCGCACCCGGCGGAAGCCTACCGCGCCTTTCTCGAATTGCGCTGCCCCGTCGCCGGACAGCTCCAGGCCGGCGGCGTGGCGGTCGAGGTGCGGAACGCGCTCGAGCCCTGGAACGTGCTTGGCGAGGAGCCGGCGGCGGGCGGGACTTCGCGTTACGTGGACTCCTCAGTCGAGCGCATCGAGGTGCGCTGCGAGGGGATGGTTCCCGGCCGCCACGAAGTGCTGGTGAACGGCCATCTCCTGCCGTTGCGCCCGACGGGACGCGCCGGCGAAGCCGCCGCGGGCGTGCGATTCCGCGCCTGGGCCCCGCCGCACAGCCTCCATCCCCACCTCGGCGTTCACCACCCGCTGCGCGTCGACGTGCTCGATCGGTGGGCCCGGCGCTCGCTGGGCGCCTGCGCGTACCACGTCTGGCATCCCGAGGGCCGTGCCTTCGACACGCCACCGCTGACCCGTTTCGAGGCGGCCGCTCGCCGCGCGCAGCGCTTCACCGAGGAGGGCCCGCTGCCCTTTCCGGTCCTGCCCGCGCCTGCCTCGCCTCACCCGGATACACCCTGGACGCTCGACCTGCGCCGCCCATGACCCTGCTCGAGGGATACCGGCCCCTCGCCGGCAGCTACGACGAAGTCTTCGCCGAGGACGGCTCCGTCCGCGGGCCCGTCACACGCTCCTTCTCGACCTTCGGCCGGCGCTCGACCGAGAACTTCGCCCGCAGCCAGTCGCTGGCCGAGCGGGCGCTGCTCAACCAGGGCGTCACCTTCTCCGTCTTCAGCGACGACCGCGGCTCGGAGAAGATCTTCCCCTTCTGCCTCTTGCCGCGGCCCATCTCCGCTTCGGACTGGAGCGGGCTGGAGCGCGGCCTGATCCAGCGGCTGCGCGCGTTGTCGCTCTTTCTCGACGACGTGTACGGCGATCAGAAGATCCTCGCCGAGAACCGCATCCCCCGCGAGCTGGTGCTGGGCGCGCGCCACTACCTGCCGCTGCTCAAGGGCATCCGCCCTCCCGGTGGCGTGCGCGTGCACGTGAGCGGCATCGATTTGATCCGCGATCCCGCGGGGACCTTCCGCGTGCTGGAGGACAACCTGCGCACGCCCAGCGGCGTGAGCTACCTGCTGGAGAACCGCCTGGTCTCGAAGCGCGTCCTGCCGGGAGCGGTGAATGCAGCGCGATTGCAGCGGGTCGCTGATTACCCTGCGCGCCTGGCGGAGACGCTGCGCAGTGTCGCGCCGGAGAGCGATGACGCAACGGTGGTGCTGCTCACGCCAGGACCGTTCAACTCCGCCTACTTCGAGCACAGCTTCCTCGCCCGCACCATGGGCATCGAGCTGGTGCAGGCGCCCGATCTCTACGTCGACGAGGACAAAGTCTGGTTGCACACCACCCTGGGCCGGCGCCGCGTCCACGCCATCTACCGGCGCACCGACGAGACGTTTCTCGATCCCGAGATGTTCCGGAAGGACAGCCTGATCGGCGTGCCCGGGCTGATGCGCGCCTATGCCAAAGGCAACGTCGCGCTCGCCAACGCGCCCGGCAACGGCGTGGCCGACGACAAGGCGGTGTATGCGTTCGTGCCGGAGATGATCCGTTTCTATCTCTCGGAGGAGCCGCTCCTCGAGCAGGTGCCCACCTGGCTCTGCTTCCGCGAACAGGACTGCGCCTTCGTGCTCGAACACCTTGAAGAATTGGTGGTCAAGGCGGTGGACGAGTCGGGGGGCTATGGCATGTTGATGGGCCCGCAATCCACCGCCGCCCAGCGCGAGGAGTTCAAGGCGAGGATCCGCGCCGAGCCGCGCAAGTACGTCGCCCAGGGAAGGATCGAGCTGTCCACCTGCCCGACCTGGGACGCGGCCAGCGGCAAGGTGGTTCCTCGCCGCGTCGATCTCCGCCCGTACCTGCTCTTCGGCAAGGCCGGCCCCTGGGCGCTGCCGGGCGGGCTCACCCGGGTGGCGCTGGTCGAAGGATCGTACGTGGTGAACTCCAGCCAGGGCGGCGGCTCGAAGGATACCTGGGTGCTCAAGCCATGATCTCTCGCGTCGCCGACCACTGCTTCTGGTTCGGGCGCTATCTCGAGCGCGCGGAGAGCACGGCGCGGCTGTTGCAAGTCACCGCGGCGCTTGCGCTCGACGCCGATTTGACGCAGCTGCAGTGCTGGCAGCCGATGGTCATCACCGCCGGCGAGCGGGAGAGCTTCGTGAAGGCCCGCGGCGAGGAGGCGCTCGGCGACGGCGAGGTGGTGCAGGAATACCTTTCTTTTGGCCAGGTGGGCGTGTGCATCGAGCGATCGGTCACCGCCGCGCGCGAGAACGCCCGCTCGGTGCGCGAGGTGGTCTCACTCGAGGCCTGGGAGAGCATCAACGAGCTGCACCTCTGGATGCAGTCTCCCGCCGGGCGCTTCGAATTTGAGGAGGACCGCTACGGCTTCTACCGCCGGGTCCGCCGCGATACGCAGTTCTGCCTCGGCCTGTTGCGCGGCACCATGCTGCACGACTCGGCGCTCGATTTCATCTGGACCGGCGTGATGCTCGAGCGCAGCGGCCAGACCGCGCGCATCCTCGACGTCCACCATCATGCCTTCACCACCGCGGTGCAAGCGCATCCGGTGATCGAGGTTTCGCTCTGGCTCTCCTTGCTGCGCGCCTGCTACGGATTCGAGGCCTTCATGAAGACCCACCGCGGCTCGGTGACCGCGCAGGCGGTGGCGGCATTCCTCGTCTTCGAGCCGCGGTTCCCCCGCGCGGTGCGGCACTGCGTGCGGCGTGCGCGGGAGTGGCTGGTACGCATCCGGCCCGAGCCTGCACTGCGCGCGCTGGAGCGGCTGCGGGCGCTCGAGACCCGGCTGGATGAGCAGGCAAACCGGCCGTTCGACGGTGCCACGCTGCACGAGGTGCTTACCGCGGTCGTGGAGGAGACCGACGCCGCCTGCAGCGAGATCTCCGTCGAGCTTCTGGCCGCGCCGCCGGGACCGCCGGCAGGTTCCGGCCAGTAGCCCCCCCGCCGGCGAGTGCCGGCGAGGGTGGGGGCACCGCAGGTGCCCTGCCAAACCGTCGGTTGCCGAGCATCGCCCGGGGCCGTAACATCCCCACCCATGAACCTGCTCGCCCTCTCTTTTGAAGGCACGCTGACGCCGGCCTTCGATCTGCATTGCCTCGATCCGTCGCGCACGCCGCCCGACGGATGGGGCATCGCCTGCTACCCGCAGGGTGAGCCGGCGGCGTTGGTGCTCAAGGAGGCCGCGCCCCCGCTGGGCAGCATCCGCAGCGCGCTGGTCTCGGCGTGGGAGCGACTCGAGTCGTCGATCTTCGTCGTCCATATCCGGACCGCGACGTGGGGCGCCATCACCGAGGCGAACACGCAGCCGCTGCAGCGCGCATGGGGACGGAGAGACTGGCTGATCGCGCACAGCGGCAGCCTCGAGCACCGGCTCACGCTCGGCTCGCGCTTCGAGCCGGTGGGCTCCACCGACAGCGAGCAGGTCTTCTGCGATCTGCTCGGGCGAATCGCCGAACAGGGCTTCAAGAGCCTGGGCGACGTCCCGCCCGCGATGCTGCTCCAGTGGTTCCACGATCTGAACCGGCACGGGAGCCTGACCACCGCGCTGGCCGACGGACAGGACCTGGTCGTCTATGCCGATCGCCGCGGCAACGGCGAGGCGTACGTCTGGGAGCTGCTTCCGCCGCACGGGCAGCTCGCCTTCGGCGACAGCGATCTGACCGTGGATCTCACCCGCCGCGGCATCCATGCGCGCAAAGGGATCATCGTCAGCTCCAACCCGCTCGAGGTGCGCGAGGGCGAACCGATCGAGTGGCGGCGCCTTGCGCCCGGGCATCTGATGATCGTCCGGCAGGGCGCGGTGCGATTCGAGCTGGGTCCCGAAGCGTTGCCCGAGCCGGCGGCCGTGATCACGCTCCCGCCTCCCCTGGCAGGCCCCCCGCCGCCCGCGCAGGTCATGACCGCGCAGGCGCTCTCGCCGCAGACGGCTCCGGACACGGCCGCCCTGCCGGTGTTCGTGCCTCGCGCGCGGCCCTTGCACACCACGGCGCGCGCCCAGGTGCGGCGCTTCGAGGTGCTCCACCGCACCATCTACCGCTACGCCACCGACGTGGAGCGCAGCGCGCACATGCTGCGCCTTTTCCCAATGAACGACCGCCTGCAGAAGGTGCATTCGTGCAAGGTCGAGTCCTCGGTGCCCGGCCACCAGCGCGACTTCGATGACGTCTTTGGCAACCGGGTGCGCCGGCTCCTGCTGGAAACGCCGTTCAGCGAACTCTCCATCGAAGCGCGCTCGGACGTGGAGCTCTTCGACATAGAACCGCTCGACTTCCGCCCGGCGCGGGTGCGCTCGACGCTGCCTCTGGTGTGGATGCCGTGGCAGCGGCAGATCCTGCAGCCGTTCCTCCTGCCGCCGGAATTGCCGGAGAGCGAGCTGTCGGAATTGACCGAGTACGCGATGAGCTTCGCGCAGCGCAATGACTACGAGCTGCTCGACACGCTGCTCGATCTCAATGCGACCATCTTCACGGATTTTCAGTACAGGAAGGGATCGACGGTGCTCTCCACCTCACCCTTCGACGTCTACGCGAACCGGCGCGGCGTGTGCCAGGACTTTGCCAATCTGTTCATTTGCCTGGCGCGGCTCATCGACGTGCCGGCGCGGTATGTCTGCGGGTATCTCTACACCGGACCCACGGCGGCGAACGCGCACACGGCGAATGCGTCGCACGCGTGGGTGCAGGTCTATCTGCCCGAGGTCGGGTGGAAGGGCTTCGACCCGACCAACGGCGTGATCACGGGGACCAATCACGTGCGCGTCGCCGTGGGGCGGAATTATATCGACGCGACGCCGACGTCGGGGACGCTCTTTGTCGGCGGGGGCGCGGGAACGCTGGCGGTCGAGGTGTCGTTGACGCAGCGTTGAGACCGTGGGCGACTTCCACCTGCCCTACCACTCTTGGCCATCGCCATGGCTTTCGGCCACCACGCCGGTGGTGGCCAGCCGCTCATCCCATCTCTGGCTCGGTCCGGGCTGGACTCAAGAGGGTACGCTTCCAGGCCTCGAACCTATGGCGTCGGGCTCCCCGACAGCTCGTCGGTCCAGACGCGGAAGCTCTGCAGGGTGTTGGGTCCGAACGTGGTGGTGATCGCGACGTCGGCCGCGTCGCGACCGCGCGCAATGAGCACGCGCCCGATACGCGGAACGTTGTTTCGCGGATCGAACGTATGCCACGATCCGCCGAGGTAGGCCTCGAACCAGCCTGCAAAGTCCATCGGCGCATAGGGCGGGGGCAGGCCAATGTCGCCCAGGTAACCCGTGCAATAGCGCGCGGGAATGTTCAGGCAGCGGCAAAGGGTGACGGCCAGGTGGGCAAAGTCGCGGCACACACCTTTGCGGTCGACATATACCTCCCAAGCGGTCTTGGTGGGGTTGGCGTATTCGTAACCGAAACGGATGTGCTGATGGACGAAGTCGCAGATCGCCTGCACGCGAGCCCAACCGGGCGGCGCTGCGGAGAACAACTTCCATGCGATCTCCGACATGCGATCGGTCTCGCAGTAGCGGCTTCCCAGCAAGAAAACCAGGGTCTCCTCCGGCAGCTGCGGGACGGGATGCTGCACTGCCCAGGGAAAGATCGGGTCCGCGGCGCCCGTGTCGTTCACGATGGCATCCCCGGTCACGCTGAAGTGACCTTGGGGGGCGACCAGGCGGGTGCACCAGTTTCCAAATCCATCCCGGTACGCCGTCATGGGAACCGCGGGCGTAGCCATCATGTGGTCGGGCCGCACCAGGTCCGATGCCCGGCTGTGATGCACGTGGAGGGTCAACATCATTGGTGTGGGCTGGGGTAAGTCGTAGTGCAACTCGTAACCAACGCGGATCTGCATGCTGTTCCTCACCATCGTTGTGTCGTCAGTCCCGGAATGGATTGAGAGGCGGCGGGCAGGAGACGCGCGAGGCGTTCCACCCAGGCGATCTGTCCCGCATCATCGGCGATGAGGTCCTGCCGGATCTCGAGCTCGACATAGGGAATGCCGCGCTGCTCACCGTGATGGACGACAGAGAAGTCGGAGAGATCGCTGACGGCGTAGGGTTCGTTACAGCCGACGACGAGATCCTCTTCGCCTCGCAGCAGTTGCAGAAGCGGCTCGGCCAGGCGTGTGTCCCGGTTGTAAAGGACGCCGGCGTGCCAGGGGCGGGCCACGTCCAGGAAGACGGGCGTGAAGCTGTGCACGGCCACCAAGACGCTGGGACGGCCCCTCTCTCTCCGTCGCTCGAGCTCGTTCCGGATCTGATCGTGGTAGGGGTGAAAGATCTCCCGCGCCCGCGATTGCGCGTCGTCCCGCCCCAGGTTCTGATTCCCGGGGATGAGCGTCCTTTCGCTGAGGGTGGCGATGGAATCGACGGCCCCGAGGGGACGGTTGCAGTCGATGACCAGGCGGGAGTACCGCTGCCAGGCGACAAAGGCGTCCAGCACAGTCGCCAGCCGTCGCGCGACTCCGCCCGCTCCGATATCCCACGCGATGTGACTGGCGAGGTCCTGCGCGGACAACCCAAGCGAGCCCAGCGAACGCGGCAGGCGGCGTCCCGCGTGATCGCACGTCACAACGAACGGCGAGCGTCCGTCGCGGCCTGCCACCTCGAACGCAGGAGGCTCGTCTTCCCCAAGCAGGGCGGCTGGCGCGGTAGCCAGATCGACGTTGGTCTGCACTTTCAATTCCTACACCCTGATGCGACACCGTGCCACATGGATCGCGCCTGCCAAAATGTCGTCCGTTCGAAGACACTATGCTTTCCGGGGAGCCACCTTGGCCGAACGCAAGGACGGGTCCAACCGTTGTCGCGCCTGCCGTGAGTTGGTGGCCGCCACAACGGCCGAACAAGGAATGCGGTAGGCGTTGAGATGGGCGCGCTCGTGTTCGAGTTCTCCTCGCTCGCAGGCCGCGCGGACGGCGTCCTTCGTCCAACCCAGGAGCACTGCGACCTGGGCGACATCGAGCGGCCGAGCCCCGTCTTGGAACACCTGTGGAACAGGACCGTTGTGCACGGTTGGGGATCGTTGGTGAGGATCGGCTTCAACGGGAGCGCTGGTCCTTGAATGAATGCGCTCGGTTGGAGACGGTTGGTGAGGATCGGAGACGGTTGGTGACTCGGTCTGTTCGCCTTGCCAAGGCGAAGGTCGCCGGTTCGAACCCGGTGTTCCGCTCCGATTTCAGGCCCGAATTCAGAGGAGAGATCCTCGGGTCCGGGCCTGCTTCTTTGTCTCTGGTCAGTCCCGCCGCACGCGGCGCGCGGGACGGATTTTCCCCGTCACCACCAGATCCTCGAAGCGAACCTCGCTGCGGCAGGAGGCGCAGATGGTCCTGGTGCGCAGCGGCTTGCCGCAGGCGTGGGCGAACTTCAGCTTGCCGGCGCGGCGACTGGAGCAGTGCCGATCGCCCCACTCCTTGAGGGCGATGAGCACCGGCAGCAGGTCGCGGCCGCTCCGGGTCAGCAGATATTCGTCGCGCGGAGGCCGCGTGCTGTAGCGGCGGCGCTGCACCACTCCCAGCTCCTCGAGCTTGCGCAGGCGGCCCGCAAGCAGCGTCCGCGGGGCGCCGACCAGCGCAGCCAGCTCGGAGAAGCGATGGTTGCCATAGAGCAGCTCGCGAACCACGGGTAGCGAGTAACGGTCGCCCACCGCGTTGACGGCATCGGTCACCGAGCAGACCCGCAGGGTCGGTCTTGATTGTGGACTCACCTGTGCTAGCCTCTCATGCGGTCCAGAATCTGGACCGTCACGTCCTGACCGGTCCGAGTATCCCACGGGAGCCACCATGCCGATGATCGATGTCTATGCCGCCGCCGACCTCTTCCCCTCCGGGGCCGATCGCCAGCTGGCGGAGGAGCTCACCGCGGCGCTGCTCAAGGCCGAGGGAGTCGAGAAGCCCGGCCCCACGCACCTGAACAACACCGGGGCGTACATCCACCGCATGCCGCCGGCCGCGGTCAACACGGCGGCCTCGGGCGCTGCGCGCACGGTGCGCGTGCAGGTCCTCACTCCGCCCGGGGTGCTGAAGCGCGCGGGGCAGAAGCAGCTGGTCGCCGACATCACGCAGATCGTCGCCCGCGTCTCGGGTGACGCGACCCAGGCAGGCCGCACCTGGGTGCTCCTCACCGAGGCAGCCGAGGGCGGGTGGGGCATCGCGGGCACGGCCTTTGGTCAGGAAGAGTTCGCGGCGCTGGCCGCGAAGAAAAAGTAGCCGACCGCTGGACCAGCCCGCGACGCGGCGCCAGCCCCATCCTCGCCGCGGCGTCGCTCCGAGGACGCACCGCTCCTGGGTCAGGCTGCGGAAGAGCGGCCCCGTTACACTCGATGAACCGCGACGCCATGGGGTCCGGCTTCAGCGAAAGGAGTACCTGCCAGACACACCGGTCAAGCTCCTCTGGACGCGAGAGGACGATGTGCAGGGCGGCTATTACCGACCCATGTTTGTCCATCGCGTCGAGGTTGGGATCGGTGCAGACGGCATGCCGGCGGCCTGGAGGCTCGCGTGTTCATGACGAAGGGGCCCTGCCGCACGAGCGGCGCATCGAGCGGCGGGCCTCCGAGAAGCAGCAGGTCGCTCGCGCCCGTACTGTCAGCACGGTCGCGTCCCCCGTCACCGAGGCTGGCGAAGCCGTGGGGGCGAGCGCCGTGCGCGACGTTGATGCCGGACGCTACCGACACGCAAGGCTTGCTGCGCTAAGGTGAGGCACCGGAGGCACGAAATCATGTCCCTGGCATCTTTCGGCGTGCGGGCCGCCGGCTTGCGTCTCGAGCGGATAAAGTCGTCGTCGCGCTACGCGGACGGCGCCTTCCATAACACCGCACCCGTATCGCCGGGACTCAAGAAGGGCAGTGTCGCGCCGACGATCTCGGAGTTTCTCTGCGGCGGACAGCGACGGGTCCCTCCCGGCCCGCTGCCCTCGACGAGCCCGTTGGCGGGCTGGTCGCGGTCGCCCGAGACCGGCTTGCGTGCGACGTGGCTTGGGCACTCGACGGTGCTCGTCGAGATCGACGGGTTTCGCGTGCTCACGGATCCCGTCTGGGGCGAACGCGCCTCGCCGGTGACCTTCGCCGGCCCCAAGCGCTTTCAGCCCGTGCCGGCGCCCATCGCTGCGCTGCCGCCGCTCGACGCGGTCGTCATCTCGCACGACCACTTCGATCACCTCGACTACCCGACGATCCTGGAACTCGCGCGGCTCGACGTCCCGTTCATCACATCGCTCGGCGTTGGTGCGCACCTCGAGGCTTGGGGCGTACCGGCCGCGCGCATCACGGAGCTCGACTGGTGGGAGCGCGCCGAGCCGCGCGGCGGACTGACAATCACCGCGGCGCCCTCGCAGCACTTCTCAGGCCGCGCCCTCGGCGGCCGCAATCTCACGCTCTGGTCTTCGCTCGTCGTGCGCGGACCGCGCCACGCCGTCTTCTTCAGCGGCGACACGGGCCTCACGCCCGAGTACGCCGCGATCCGGCAGCGCCTCGGCCCATTCGATCTGGTGATGCTCGAGGTCGGCGCGTTCCATCCGGCGTGGGGCGACATCCACCTCGGGCCCGAGAACGCGCTGCAGGCCCTCGCGCTTCTCGGCGGCGGCGCGTTCCTTCCGGTGCACTGGGGCACGTTCAACCTGGCGATCCACGCGTGGGACGAGCCAGCGGAGACGCTCCTGCAGGTCGCGCCGAAACAAGGCGCTCACTTGATCATGCCGGTGCTCGGCGAGCCGGTCGAAATCTCGCGCGCAGAGCGCGTAACGCCATGGTGGCGCGCCGCGGGTGCGCTCGAGCCGCGCGCGCCAGCGATAGTCGAAGAAGAGCCTCCGTCGCTGCCGCCGACGATTGAAGGCGCCGACGCGTTCCAGTGGCCCATGGATTGAGCAACGCACCCTGCAGGTCGTGCCGATGGCGGTGCCTCTCCTAGGCGTGAATGCCACTCGACGATGAGTGCGGCAACGGCCGAGCAGGGGATGCGGTACGCGTTGAGATGATCTCGCATGTGCGCGAGCTCTCCTCGTTCACAGGCCACCCGGACGGCGTCCTTCTTCCACCCGAGGAGGATTTCCACCTGGCCGACGTCGAGCGGCCGCGCGCCGTCTTGGAACACCTGTGGAACACGAACGTTGTGGATGCCTGGGGACAGCCCCCTGCTGAAGGGCAAGCCGTGACCCGATAGCCCGGCGCGATCGCATTGTGCACCATCTCCAGGAGGGCGGCATCGTCTTCGATGGCCAGCACGCGCACAGTGGAGAGCGCGGCAGCGTGCATCCTCTGTCG
>JBGQLA010000082.1:0-14468 GCA_041499865.1 Deltaproteobacteria bacterium | reverse complement strand
GGCCTTCGGTGAGGCGGAGGAACGTCAAGAGGTTCGTGGTGTGCTGCGCGACCAGCCCCGCCTGCAGCTGCTCGGGGGTGAGCAGGCCGCGCGCGACCAGCACCTCGCCGTGGCGCTTCTTCGTCTGCGCCGATTCCTCGCGGCTGGACTCGATGTCGAGGGCGTTCACCCAGTCGTTCGCCAGCAGCACGTGCGCCAGGGTCTGCACGCCGGGGAAGGCGCCCGCGCCGCACATCTCGCCGGCGCGGAAGTACAACCGGATCTCCGCCCCTTCCGGCGTCTCCAGCCAGAGGGTCCCGCTCGCGCGCGAGCGGAACACCGCGGCGACGAGCTCGGGCGTGCTGGTTTCCGCAAGGTTCCCCTGCGCGAGCGAAGGCAGGAGCTCGAACGTATCCACGCCCCTATCCTACCCCGAAGGTCCGTGGTCCTGCGTCGTATGGATTTGTCGCAGCGCCTCGTACACCGCGATCCCGGTACAGGTGGAAAGATTCAGGCTCCGAGCGCTGGGCTCCGGGATCATCGGCACCCGGACCTGGCGGGCCGGGAACCGGTCGAGGACCGACGGCGGGAGGCCGCCCACCTCGTCCCCCATTATTAGGTAATCGCCCGGCGCGAAGCGCGCCTGCCAGAGGGTGGTGACGCCGTGCCCGGTGAAGAGGTGGAGCCGCTCCGCGGGGACGTTTTCCCCCTCCAGCAGCTCGTCGAAGGAGCTCCAGGTCGCGGCATGGACCTTGTCCCAGTAGTCGAGGCCCGCGCGGCGGAGATCCTTGTCGTCGATCCGGAACCCGAGCGGCGCGACCAGGTGCAGGCGCGAGCCCGTCACGGCGCAGAGCCTCGCCACGTTGCCCGTGTTGGGCGGGATCTTCTGCTCCACCAGCACGACGTTCAGACGCGCCGTCCCTGGTTCGAGGAAGAACCCTTGTGCCGCAGGCTTCTGCCCGGTATTCGGTGCCGCCATGGCGGGGATCGCGATCATCGCCAATCCGAACGCGCGCCGCAACCGCGAGTGGCCGCTCGCCGCGCAACAGCTTCGCAAGGCGGCGCCCGGGGCGGTGATTTTCGAGACGCGCAGCCCGGAAGAGCTCGCCGGCGCCGCGAAGGCGCTGAAGGCCGACCGGCCGCGCGTCCTCGCCATCGCGGGCGGCGACGGGACCGTCACGCACACCGTCACCGCCCTCGCGGATGCGATGGGAAACGATCTGCCGCCGCTCGCGCTGCTCGGAGGGGGCGCGTACGACTCTCTCGCGCCTCTCGGAGGAAAAGGAGACGCCGAGGATCGGCTGCGCCGCCTGTCCGAGGCGCTGGCCGCGGGGACCGAGCTGCGCTTCGAGCAGCGAGACACCCTGCGGGTGGAAGGGCGCTGCGGCTTCCGCTTCGGCGTCGGCCTGCCCGTCCGGTTCATCGAGGCGATCTACGCCAGCGGGAACGCCGGCCCGCTGACCAGCACCCGGCTGCTCGCGCGCGGGTTCTGGTCCTCGCTGACGCGGGGCGCCTTCGCGCGCAAGCTGTACGCGCCCATGGACCTGCGCGTCCGCCTCGACGGCGAGGAGTGGCCGCGCATCGAGATCTACGGGCTGGTCTGCGCCACCGTGGCCGAGGCAGGCCTGCGACTGCGCCCCTTCCACCGCGCCACCGAGCAGCCCGGCGCGTTCCAGGCGCTCGGGCTCACCGCCGGCCCCCGGCAGTTCGCCCTGGAGCTTCCCCGCCTGCTCTTCGGCCTGCCCGCCCGCCGGGACCGCCTGCTGGAAGGCGTGGGCGAGAAGCTCGAGCTGTCGGGCCGCGCGCCGCTCTCCTGGCTCCTCGACGGCGAGATCTACTCCAGCCGCAGCGGCAAGCTCTCGGTCGGGGTGGGGCCTCGCGTCTCGCTGGTGCGCACGTGATCCTGCGCAACGCGCGCACGGGAGCGGTGCTCGCCGACCGCATGCGGCGCGCACGGTCCGCTTTCGGCCGGATGCGCGGGCTGCTCGGACGCTCCTCGCTCTCCGACGGGGAGGGCCTCCTGATCAAGCCGTGCAACGCGATCCACACCTTCTTCATGCGCTTCCCCATCGACGTGGTGTTTCTCTCGCGCGACCTGCGCGTGGTCCGGGCGATCGGGGAGCTGCGTCCCTGGCGGGCGACGCGCATCCATTTCCACGCTGCGATGGTGGTGGAGCTGCCGTGCGGGACGGTGCAGCGGACCGGCACCCGCGCAGGCGACGTGCTGTGGGCCGGGACGGACGGCGTCGACCGGATTGCGGCAGCGGCACCGGGCGAGCACAATCCGGGCATGGGCTCTCTCCGCATCCCGACTCCAGAGGAGGCGCTCCCCGGCCGCGACGAGCCGATGCGCGTGCCGCCGCGCCACACCGTCCTCGGCGCTCCGCTGCTTCCCCCGTTCCCCGAAGGCCACGAGCGCGCGCTGTTCGGCCTCGGCTGTTTCTGGGGCGCGGAGCGGAAGTTCTGGGAGCTCGACGGCGTGTACACCACGGCCGCCGGTTACGCCGGCGGATTCACGAAGAACCCCACCTACCGCGAGGTCTGCTCCGGCGCGACGGGCCACGCGGAGGTGGTGCTCGTCGTCTTCGACCCGAAGAAGATCTCCTACGGGGACCTGCTGCGCACCTTCTGGGAGAGCCACGACCCGACGCAGGGAATGCGGCAGGGGAACGACGTAGGCACCCAGTACCGGAGCGCGATCTATCCCACCACGCCGGCGCAGCGGATCGAGGCGGAGAAGTCGCGCGAGGTGTTCCAGGCGGCGCTCCGGGAGGCCGGCCACGGCGCGATCACCACCGGGATCGCCGCCGAGCCACCGTTCTATTACGCCGAGGACTACCACCAGCAGTACCTGGCGAAGAACCCGGGCGGGTATTGCGGGTTGGGCGGCACGGGCGTGTCCTGCCCGCGCGGCGTTCAGGCGTCGAGCCGGATGCCCGGCGCGGCGATCTGATCGACCACGCGCTCACCCGGCCCGACGTGCGTGTTCGAAAGGACCACCGCGCGCTCGATCCGGGCGCCCGCGTCGATCCGGGCGTTCGCGCCGACCGCGGCGCCCGGCCCGATGCTCGCCCCCGCCCCGATCCGCGCGCCGGCCTGGATCAGCGCCGGCCCGCTCACGGCGCCTTCCACAGAGGCCGCGGGATGCACGTAGACGCCGGGAGCGCGCTCCTCGCAGCCCGCAAAAGGGTCCGCGTCGGGCCGGAAGCGCTGGAGCGGAACGCGCCCTTCCAGGACGTCGAGGTGCGCTCGCAAGAGCGAGCGCGGCGCGCCCAGGTCGCCCCAGTACCCGTTCTGCGCGAATCCGTGCACCTTGGCGCCCTCGTGGATCAAGCGCACGTAGGCGGTGCGGTTGATGTCGCTCTCTCCCTCGGCGGGAAGCCGCGCGATCACCTCCGGCTCGAGCACGTGCACGCCGGTGAAGTGCATCTTGCGCAGCGAGGGATCGGGCGCCGCGCCCCGGCCGGCGATCCGGCGGATGTCTTCTCCCGCGTCGACTTCCACCGCGGCATACGTCGCTCCGCGGGGATAGGGCGCGAGCACCATCGTGGCCACCGCTCCCGCCCTGCGATGCGCCGCCAGCGCAGCCTCCAGGTCCACGTCGAAGATCATGTCGCCGTTGAGGAGGAAGAAGGTCCCCGCGCCGAGCATGGCTTGCGCGCGCCGGACGCCGCCGCCGGTGCCGAGGATGTGCTTCTCCTCGCGCGACACGTGAAGCCCGATCCCCAGCTCCCTGGCGATCGCCGTGGCCCCGTCCTCCATCGCCTTGCCCAGATGGTGCGTGTTGACCACGATCTCCCGCACGCCCGCGTTCTTCAGGAGGGCGAAGTTGTAGCGGAGCAGCGGCACGCCGCAGAGCGGGATCAGGGGCTTCGGGACCCTGTCGGTGAGGGGCCGCAGCCGGGTGCCGAAGCCCGCGCAGAGCACCATCGCCCTCATCGCCGGGGCCGCGCTGCGCTCGGATTCGGATCGGGCACGCGAGCTCTTCGTACTCTACAGGAGCCAGGCGGCGCCAGTTCCGCCGCGTTTACTCCAGCGCCGGCGCGGGATCCTCGGTGGGCCCTCGCACCCAGCGGGCGAGCGCCCCGATCCGGCCCTGCAGCAGCGAAACCAGCCCCACGTAGAAGAAGCCCCACTGGAAGAGCAGGAGGAAGGGGAGCGAGAAGTACACGCCCTTGTCCAGCGCGAACCAGATGGCGCTGGTCAGGTATGCCCCGAGCGCCAGCTCCAGGAGCGGCTGCGCGGTGAGAAGGGTGCGGTAGCGCTTCCGCAGCCAGCTCTTGTCCCGGCCCTGCATCCCGGTCTTCGGCGTGCGCGCGAACCCGGTCTCGTACCCGACCATCGCCTCGATCACGGCCTTGCTCTGGTTCACGCACATCCCGATGCCCAGCGCCATGATGAAGGGCAGGTACTTGAGCAGCTTCGACCAGCGCATGCCGATCTCGCGCTGGCTGGCGATGTAGAAGACCACCACGCTCATGGTCGCCGTCCAGAAGAACGGCAGATCCAGCATCAGCACCTCGTACCAGCCGTGCTTGAAGCGGATCACCATGCTCACCGGCATCAGCACCGTGAGCAGGATCATCAGCGGATAGGTGAAGTTCGCCGTGAGGTGGAAGAACGCCTCCACCTTCACCGGCCGCGGCAGGTCGCTGCGGAGGATGCGGGGCAGGAGCTTGCGGGCGGTCTGGATGCTCCCCTTCGCCCAGCGGTGCTGCTGGGACTTGAAGGCGTTCATCTCCACCGGCACCTCGGCCGGGGAGACCACCTCGGGCAGATAGACGAACTGCCAGCCCGCGAGCTGCGCGCGATAGCTGAGATCGAGGTCTTCGGTGAGCGTGTCGTGCTGCCAGCCGCCTGCGGCCTCGATGGTCGCCCGCCGCCACACGCCCGCGGTCCCGTTGAAGTTGAAGAACCGCCCGCTCCGGTTGCGGGCGGTGTGCTCGATGACGAAGTGGCCGTCGAGGAAGATGGCCTGCGCCTGGGTGAGGTGGGAGTAGTCGCGGTTCAGGTGGTCCCAGCGGACCTGCACCATTCCGATCCGCGCGTCGGTGAAGAAGTGGACCGAGCGGAGGAGGAAATCGGGCGAGGGAACGAAGTCCGCGTCGAACACCGCGATCAGCTCGCCGGAAGCCACCGCCAGGCCTTCCTGGAGAGCTCCCGCCTTGTATCCGCGCCGGTTCTCGCGGTGGATGTAGGAGATGTCGAGGCCCTGCTCGCGCAACCGGGCCACCCGCGCGCGCGCGATCCCCTGCGTCTCATCGGTCGAGTCGTCGAGGACCTGGATCTCCAGCCGGTCGCGCGGATACTGGATCTTCGCCACCGCGTCGATCAGCCGCTCGACCACATACAGCTCGTTGTAGATGGGAAGCTGGATGGTGACCCGCGGCAGGCGCCCGAACTTCGCCTTGGGAGCCGGGAGGTTGCCCTTGTACTTGTAGAACAGGTACGCCATCACGTACCGGTGGGACCCGTAGACGGAGAGGATGAGCAGGACCAGGAAATAGGTCGCGAGAAAAAGCACCTCCACCCAAGTCATCGACACTCCGAAATCTCTAACAATTCCGGGGATATCGGCCCGGAGTGGCGCGGGACTGTACGTGACGCCCGGTCGCTTGTCAAACGGGCAACCAGCCTGGGATGCACTGCACAAACCTCGTTCAGCGGGCCTCTGCGGCCGCAAACGCGCGGCCCCCACCCGACGCCATGATTTGTGCATGGCCCGGGGTCCGCGGCATCTGCCTTCCGCCGTAAAGCTTCGAAGAATCAACTCCGGATGCGCCGGCCCGCCCGCCGGGCGCGGACCTCAGGGATGCGCGGTTCGCACGGGCGGCGGCGGCAGCGACCGCTGGAACACCGGCCAGGTGCGCAGCGTGTCGAGGGCGACCTTCAGCTGCGGGTCGTCGTCCGGGTCGTCCGGCGCCAGCGGCTGCGGTGCGGGCGGCTGCAGCGACGCCGCCGCGATCAGGCCGCCCTCCTCGCCTTTGAAGTGCCCGGGCAGGTTGTGCTCCCGCGGCGCATCGTCGTCGGCGGCGGTCGCCTTCACCCAGACGTCGGGCGTGATCCCCCGCTCCTGGATGCTGCGTCCCGACGGCGTGTAGTACCGCGCGACGGTGAGCTTGAGCCCCGACCCGTCCTCGAGCTCGATGACGGTCTGCACCGAGCCCTTGCCGAACGTCCGCGTGCCGATCAGCACGGCCCGCCGCGAGTCCTGAAGGGCCCCCGCGACGATCTCGCTGGCGCTGGCCGTCCCGCCGTCCACCAGCACGATCATCGGGTAGCGCGGCTCGGTGCCCTTCGCCTGCGCCTTCTCCACTTCCACGTGCTTGCCGCCCCGGCCCTTGGTGGTGACGATCACGCCGCCGTCCATGAACCGGTCGGCGACCTTCACCGCCTGATCGAGCAGCCCGCCCGGATTGTGCCGCAGGTCGAGCACCAGGCCGGAGATCTGCCCGCCGGACTTCGCCCGCAGGGACTCCAGCGCCTTGCGCAGGTAGCTGTCGGTCCGGTCCTGGAAGGTCTTGATCTTCACGTACCCGAGCTTGCGGTCGAACAACTTCTCCTCGACGGAGACCAGTCTGACCACGTCGCGCACCAGGGTGAACGCGCGCGGCTCCGGCCAGCCGGTGCGCTGCGCCGTGATCGTCACCTTCGTCCCGGGGGGACCCATCAACGCCCGCACCGCTTCGCTCTCGCGCCAGCCGCGCAGCGCCTTGCCGTCGATCTCCAGCAGCTTGTCGCCGGGCTCGAACCCGGCGCGGGAGGCCGGGGTATCGTCGACGGGCGCGATCACCACCACCTCGCCGTCCCGGGTGCCGAGCTCGAGCCCCACGCCGCCGTACTCGCCTTCGGTCTCTTCCTTGAGCGCGGCGTACGAGCGCGGATCCATGAAGGTCGAGTGCGGGTCCAGGGTGTGGACCATGCCGTCGATGGCGCCGTAGAGGAGCTTCGTCTCGTCCACCGTCTCCACGTAGTTGTTCTCGATCAGCGAGAGCACGTGGCTGAAGACGTCCAGCTTGCGGTAGGGGCCGGCGGGATCGCGCGCCGCCTCCGCGACGTGCACCGCGAGGAAGCCGCCCAGCGTGGCGCAGGCGCAGAGCAGGAGAAACCTCTTCATTTCGCCGCTCCTCCTTTGGCGCCGGCGAGCAGGGACGCCTTCCGTGCACGCTTGCGCGTCAGCCAGCGCTCGGGATCGAGCGGCTTCTGGCCGTCGCGCAGCTCGAAATACAGGTACGGACCCTTCAGGGATCCCGTCTCGCCCACGGTCCCGACCTCCTCGCCGGCGCGCACGGTGTCCCCGAGCGCCTTCTGCAGCTGGTCGAGGTGGGCCATCAGCGAGAAGACGCCGTCGCCGTGATCGACGATCAGGAGGTTGCCGAATCCCTTGAACCAGCCCGCGTGCGCCACCTTGCCGTCCCACACTGCGCGCACCGGCGTCCCGGTAGGGGCCCGCACGTCGATCCCCGTCTGCAGGGTGACGGTCCCGAAGCGCGGATCCACCGCGCGCCCGAAGGGCACCTCGATCTTGCCCCGCTCCACCGGGAACGGCAGCCTGCCGCGCGCCTTGCGGATGGAGGCCTTGAGCAGGATCTCCGGCGCCACCAGCGTCGGGTGCGACCGGCGGATCTCGGCCAGCTTGTGCGTCAGCTGCTTCTCCGCGTCCTCCAGCTCGCGCACGGCCTGCTCGTGCAGCGCCTTCTCCCGCTGGACGGAAGCGAGCAACGTCCGCTGCTGCTCGACCTTCTCGTGGAGCGACGCGCGCCGCTCGGCCTCCGTCTTCACGCTCTGGTCCTGCTCGGCGTGGGCGTCGGCCACCTCGTCGCGGGCGGCCTTCGCGGCCTGCGCGTGCGTGCGGAGCAGCGCGAGCGCGTCCAGGTCGTCCTGCAGGAGCGCGTTGAAGAAGCGGCGCCGCTGCAGGAGGTCGGCGATGCTCTTGGACCCGAGCAGGAAGCGCACATACCCCTCCCGCCCCAGGCGGTAGCGCGCGACCAGGCGCGGCTCGACGATCGCGGTCGCCGCGTCCAGCTCTCCCTGCGCCTTCTGCGAGCGCTGCTCCGCCACCGAGAGGCGCTGCGTCGCCGCCCGGAGCCGGACCTGCGCGGCCCGGAGGGCGCGCGACTCCATCTCGATCTGCCGCTCCAGATCCGCCAGCCGGCCGAGCACCGAGGCCTCGCGGCCGGCGAGCTTTTGCGCCGCCTCGCGCTCCGTGGCGAGCCGCTGCTGCAACTCGGGCAGCGACTGCGCGAGCGCGGCGGCGACCAGCAGGGCGATCATGTCTTGAGGAACCGCGCGACGGCGATCCAGCTCCCCGCGAACCCGACCAGGCCGCCGGCGGCGAGGATCGCCGCCGCATGCCGCGCCAGGAGGTGCGGAGCGCCGACGCCCGCCGCGAAGGCGAAGGCCTGCGTGGCGTACGGGAGCAGCCAGTGCTGCGCGGAGAGCACCGCCGCGACCGCCACTCCGGCCCCGAGCAGGCCCTGCAGGGCTCCTTCCAGCAGGAACGGCGCGCGCACGTATCCGTCGGTCGCGCCGACCAGCTTCATGATCTCGATCTCGTCGCGGCGCGCGTACACCGCGAGGCGGATGGTGTTCGCCACCACCAGCAAAGCGGCCCCGAGCACCGCCAGGAGCGCGCCGGCGGCGAACGCCCGCAGCCCGCGCCCGAGCGCCTCCAGCTTGTCCAGCCACTCGCGCCCGTACTCCACGTCGCGCACGCCGCGCAGCTGTCCCATCTCGGCGGCGAGCACGCGCAGCGCCGGCCCCGGCAACGCCTCGCGGGGAGTCACTTCCAGCGAAGGAGGCAGCGGGTTGTGCGAGAGGCCGTCGAGCGCCGTGGCCAGCTCCCCGAGGTCCACCCGCAGGCGCTTCAGCGCCATCGGCGGATCGACGTAGCGCACCAGCACGTCCCCGCGGGAGCGGAGCTCCTGCGCCAGCGCCCGGGCGTCGGCGTCGGGGGTGGCCGGGTCCAGGTACAGCGTCATGCTCGCCTGCGCGCCCCAGGAGGTGAGCAGCGCGCGCGCGGTGAACAGCCCGAGCACGAACGAGGCGCCGATGAACAGCGCCAGCCCGATGGTCAGGACCGAGACCAGCGAGGGCAGCGGCGCCCGCCAGAGGTTGAGCGCGGCGCGCCGCGAGAGCCGGAAGAAGACGTGGGCGATCATGCGTCGAACACCAGCTTGCCCTTCTCCAGCCCGATGGTGCGGCGGTGCCAGCGGTGGAGCAGGCCCCGATCGTGGGTGGCGACGATCACCGTGGTGCCCCGCGCGTTCGCGTCGAAGAGGAGCTGGAGGATGCTGTCGGTCAGCGAGGGATCGAGGTTGCCGGTCGGCTCGTCCGCGAGGAGGATGGTGGGCTCGTTCACCAGCGCCCGGGCGATGGCCACGCGCTGCTGCTCGCCTCCGGAGAGCCGGCGCGGCAGGCTCAACGCCTTGTGCGAGAGGCCCACCTGGTTCAGCCGCCGGCGCGAGCGCTCCCGGATTTCCGAATCCGCGGCGCCCAGCACTTCCAGCGCGTACCCGACGTTCTCCAGGACGGTGCGGTTCTCCAGCAGCTTGAAGTCCTGGAAGACGACTCCGATGTTGCGCCGCAGGTAGGGGATGCCGGTCTGGCTGAGGCGGCCGATGTTCTTCCCGCCCACAAGGATCTGCCCGCTGGTCGGCTGCTCCGCGCAGAAGAGCAGCCGCAAGAGCGTGCTCTTCCCTGCGCCCGAAGGACCGGTGAGCCAGACGAACTCGCCCTTGTCGATCTTCAGGGTGATGTCGTCCAGCACCGGCGGGTCGCCGGGGTAGGACTTCTTGACGTGGAAGAGCTGGATCACGGGCTGCACACTCCGGCGTCGCAGATCCGGATGGTGCAGGTGCCCGTCGAGGTGGTGCAGGTCAGCGTGCCGGGCAGCGAAGGCGAAGTGCAGGAGGGCAGACCGGTGCACCCGCCGTCGAAGGCGTCGAGGGTTCCGTGGCTGGCGACCCCGGTGCAGGGGCTGGTGCCAGTCGCCAGGTTGATGGTGACGAAGCAGCCTTGCGCAGGGCCGAGAACGGACACGCTGGCGTTGGTCGTCGTCGGTGTGATGAAGGCACAACTGTCGATTGCGGCCACGTTGAGGGACAAGGGAACGCAGCCGGCGTCGGGTCCGCCATCCTGGCCGCCGTCGCCGCCATCCGCGCCGCCGTCGGTTCCGGAGTCCACACCGAGGCTCGCGTCGATCCCGCCGCCGGTTTCGGAGCCGTTGGTGTATCCAGCGCAGGCGCAGAGCAGGGCGAGCGCAAACGTGGCGGCAAGGTTTCTCATGACGGCCTACTTTGGCGGCTCGAGGTCCGCGGAAAGAAAAGCGAGGATCACCTCGTCGAGGCTCTTCTCGCTGATCAGCTCCTCGGCGAAGAGGGTGGGCAAGTCGTCGCTCGGCGTCTCCACCGGGCTCTCGCTGAAGAAGGTCGGCGCAGACGCGGCGGGCTTCGCCGCGGCAGGGCGGAGGGGAGCGACCACGGGCGCCATCCGCGGCGGGCTGGTTGGACGGCTCGGATGCGCCGGCTGGCGGGTGACGTGCGGGAGCGGAGCGCCAGGGGCGCGGGGCGGCGGCGACGCGGAAGGCGGCGACGGACGCCAGACCGCGGGAGGCGGCGTGGCGACGGGAGCGGCAGGCTTCGGCACGGGCCGCACCGGCGCCGGCCGCGCCACGGGCCTCGGAACGGCTTTCGGGTGGGCGCGGGCGGGCGCGGGATGCGCGTTCACATAGGACGCCGTGTTGGTCCCGTCGGCGAGGACCCCCGGCTCGTAATGGGTCGCGGCGAGGCGCTCGGCCATCTCCTCGAACTCGCCCGAGACGAGCCGCTTGAGCATCGCCTTGTGCTGGTTCTCCATCAGCCCGCGGACGACCTTCTGCAGCTCCGGCTCGCCGGCATGCTCCGCGTAGCTCGTCTTCATGCTGGCGACGATGTTGCCGCCCACGAACAGGTGCGTGATGTAGTGGGCGTGCGGCAGGCCGGAATCCTCGGTCTGCACATGGTACACGCGCGGGCCGTACTTTACGTTGTGGTTGAACCCCACGACGGGGGCGCCGGCTTTCGGGGTCGCCATTTGCCTAAGCTCAAGAAATAGCAGAAGGTTCGAGGCTCCGCCAGCTTGCAGAACAGGCGGGCGCACAAGGAAAGTCCTCCCCTCAAGGGGCCAGATCGACCAGCTCGACGCGGTCGACAGGCCGGCCCAGGAAGCGCTCCGCAACGTCCCTGAAACGCCCGGGAACGTCGGTGCAAAGCGTCCGGTGACGCGCTGCGCTAGATCCGGCGGCGCGCAGCAGACCACGGGTGGCCAAAACGGCCATAACGCTCTGCGTTATCGCCTCTGCGCTGTCGATGATGGAAACGTTGGGGCCGAGCACTTCCGCGATGGTGCGCGCGAGCAGCGGGTAATGCGTGCACCCGAGCACCGCGGTGTCCACTCCGGAGCGGCGCAGATCGGAGAGATAGCGCTCCGCCACGAGCCGCGGGACCTCCCCCTCCGTCCATCCTTCCTCGGCGAGGGGCACGAACAGCGGACAGGCGCGGGCGATCACCGGCGCCAGCGGCGCCAGGCGCCGCAGCGCGGCCTGGTACGCCCCCGACGCCACCGTCGCCGGGGTGCCGAGGACCGCGATGGCGCCGCCGCGGTTGCGCGCCGCCGCCAGCTGCGCGCCAGGCTCGATCACTCCCAGCACCGGGATCGGCAGCGCGTCGGCGAGCGCGGGGAGGCTGTGGGCCGAAACCGTATTGCAGGCGACCACCAGCAGCTTGATCCCGTGCTGCGCGAGATGGCGCGCGGACATCAGCGCGTAGCGCGTCACCACCTCGCCCGACCGGGTCCCGTATGGGACCCGCGCGGTGTCGCCGAGATAGATGGTGTTTTCTTCGGGCAGCCGCGCGGTGAGCGCCCGCAGCACCGTCAGCCCGCCCACGCCGCTGTCGAACACCCCGATGGGCGCGTCGGCGTTCACCCGCCCGTCTGTATCATGGAGGCGATTCCGCGCTGACGAAGACGTCGGTGATCAGGCCGACGGCGAAGTTGCGCGAGGGCGGGTTGTGCGTCCGGTAGAGGAGATGCGGGCCGTCGGAGAGCGTGCGGATGCCGAGGATGGCGAAACGGTGCGTGCCCTCGGTCAGGCCATCGACGCTCGCGCCCTCGACGCCAGAGGTGTTGCAGGCCACCGTTCCGGCGTTGACGCCGCCGTTTCCGCCCGCGTCCGGATCCACCAGGATGGTGACGTGGTCGACGGTGGCGGCGGCGCAGCTCTTGCCGTCGAAGCTCCAGGTGAGATTCGCGCTGGCGGTGGTGGGCGACGCCGGAGCGAGATTGGGGTTGTAGACGGCGTTCTGCCCGGCCACGGCCGTCACGGCGTAGCCGTTGAGCGCGTAGCGCGCGGTCCCCCCGGCATCGACGCCGACCAGATCGAAGCTGTGCTGGCCGGGGGAGAGCGGAGAGACGGTGGTGCCGTCGACGCCGGATTGCGAGCAGGGCAGGTTGGGGTTGTCGCTCGCGTCCGTGAGCACGATGCCGTCGACGCTGGCGTGCACGACGGTGATGCCGGCCTGGGCGCAGCTCTTGCCGCTGAACGTCCAGTGCAGCGTCACGTCGCCGGAAGTGCCGGCGACGCGCGGCACGTCGATCGTGAGGGTGTTGTCCCTGCCGCCGCGCACCGCAAGGGTCTGTGTCCACTGGTACGCGAGCCCGGCGTTGGCGTCGAAGCCGCTGACGGTGAGCTGGTAGTTGCCGTCCAGGTAGACCCCGAGGCTCGCGCCTTGGCCGGCCTGGGCGCAGGTGAACTGGTTCGGGGTGAGCACCTCGCCCGCGATGTCCACCTGGATGGTCGCGACGCCCGCGTTGGCGCAGGAGACGCCGCCGAAGGTCCAGTACACCACCACCTCCGACCGGGACGGCCCGCACGCGACGGCGGCGGCGACCAGCGGGAGCATCAGGATCCGGCGCATGCAGGCCTCCTTGCCGATGAGACGTCTTTGCTGCCCTGGCATTCAGACCGCCACAGGTGCTCCGAGGTCACACCCGCGAGGGATCGGATCGCCCTCTTCCTGCGTTGACAGTACTCATTGTGCGAGGGACAACCGCGCCCGCCATGAACGGCAGCCTCAACTATCTGGAGTTGATCACGCACGGCGGGCCGGTGGTGAGCGGCGTGCTGCTGATCCTCGTCCTCTCCTCGCTCGCCAGCTGGACGATCATCTTCAGGAAGGTCCTGCACCTGCGCCGCGCCCAGGCGGAGAGCCTCCAGTTCCTGGAGACATTCTGGAGAAGCAAGCGGCTGGACTCCATCTACACGGCCAGCGAGCAGATGCCGGTGAGCCCGGTCGCGCAGGTCTTTCGCGCCGGGTACGTAGAGCTCTCGAAGGTGACGCAGGCGCGGCCGGCCCCCGAGGAGGGATCGCTGCACGATCAGCTGGGCGGGTTCGAGAACGTCGAGCGCGCGCTGGCCCGGGCGGCCAACTCCGAGCTGACCACGCTGGAGCAGAGCATCCCCTTCCTCGGCACCACCGCCGCCGCCGCCCCCTTCGTGGGCCTCTTCGGCACCGTCTGGGGGATCATGGGCGCCTTCCGCGACATCTACGCGGCCGGGAACGCGAACCTCGCCACCGTGGCCCGCCCCATCTCCGAGGCGCTGGTCGCCACCGCGGTCGGGCTCTTCGCCGCCATTCCCGCCCTGGTCGCGTACAACGCCTTCAACTCGCGCATCCGGGTGCTGGACAACGAGATGCGCAACTTCAGCGCCGACTTCCTCAACATCATCAAGCGGCACATCTTCAAGAAGGCCGCCTGATGGCATTCGGCTCCGGAGAATCGGGACCGCGGCGGGCGATGACCGACATCAACGTGACGCCGCTGGTCGACGTCATGCTGGTGCTGCTGATCATCTTCATGGTGACCGCGCCGCTGATCCAGAGCGGGGTGAAGGTGGACCTGCCGCGCGCCTCCGCCCAGCAGATGGAGCACCAGGAGGAGAAGCTGGTGCTGACCATCACCCGCGACCGCCGCCTGTTCCTCGGAACCACCGAGATTCCTCCGGCGGAGCTGGAGCGCAAGCTGTCGGCGAACGCGCGCATCCAGAAGGACAAGGAGCTGTACCTGCACGCCGATCGATCGCTGCCGTACGGGCAGGTGGTGGAGATCATGGCGGTCGCCCGGCGCGCCGGCGTGGAATCGCTGGGGATGATCACCGAGCCCGACAAGGAGCTGAGAAGGCCTTGAACAGCAGCGCGCCGCGGAGCCTGCTCGCGCCCGAGGCCCGGATGCCCGCGCTCCCCGCGCTGGGCCTGGCGGTGCTGCTGCACGTCGCCGTGTTCGCGGCGGCGCTCTGGCTGCCGCGCCTGTTCGACCGGACGAAGCCGCCGCGCAAGCCGATCATCGCCCACATGGTGGCGCTGGGCCGCCCGCGCGATCCGCGGCTGCTGCCGCGCAAGGAGTCCCCTCCGCCTTCCGCTTCGGCGCGTCCCACGGCGCCTTCCACGAAG
>JBGQLA010000081.1:0-14483 GCA_041499865.1 Deltaproteobacteria bacterium | reverse complement strand
GTGACGCCGTACGGGCCGGAGAGCGGCGCCGTGACCAGTCCGGCCATCGAGGCGGTATTGACGACGTGCGCGGGTCCGCCCTGCGCGATCATCCGGGGCACGAACGCCAGGCAGCCGTGGATCGCTCCCCAGAGGTTGACCCCGACCACCTGCTGCCAGCGGCGGAGCGGCACTTCCCAGACCGCGCCATGCTCGGCGATGCCGGCGTTGTTGCAGAGCAGGTGCACGGCGCCGAAGCGCGCCCAGGCCTTCGCCGCCAGCGCCTCCACGTCGCGCATCCGGGAGACGTCGGCGCGGACCGCGAGCGCGCCGGGGAGCGCGGAGGCGACCTCCCGCAGCCGGCGGGCATCGACGTCGGCAAGCACGAGCTGCATCCGCTCGCGGGCGAGGCGCTGGGCCAGCGCGCGGCCGATGCCGCTCGCCGCCCCGGTGATGACGGCGGTCTTCCCCCGCAGCGTGCGCACCGCGGGAGCTTACTTGCCGTGACCCTCGCCGTCGACGTGGCAGATCGCGCCGGTGAGCGTGCCGGCGAACCCGGTGGCGGTCGCCGTCCCGCGCGAAGTGAGGAAGCCGGTCGCGTGCTTGTACTTCCGCGTGCCCCCGACCACCCGTTCCAGCTCGAAGAAATGGCCGGTCGCGGCGTTCAGCACTCCGGCGTCGTGGATGGTGAGGGAGCCCTCGCTGGTGGTGAGCACCAGCTCGCCGGTGTAGAGCAGGATCTCCGGCGTCGCTCCGGGCCGGAGCGTCAGGGCGCGGAAGCGGGTGGTCGCGAGGAGCCGCCCGAGGGGCACCGTTCCTTCGGTGCAGACTCCCACCGGGCTGTCGCACCCGGACGTATAGGTGGTCACGATCGGCGCGTCGATCTCCCTGCAGGCGTCGGCGCGCGCCGAAGGGGACGCGAGCAGGGCAACCGCAAGAGCGGACAGTGGAATCGAGAGGAGTCGCATGGGTAGCTCCTGGCGCAGGAGTAACCCTCTCGCCCGGGGAGCGCGTCAAGGAGTCCGAGTAGGCATATGTAATTTTCTAGCACCAACCGGGCGGCCCCGATCGTGGAGAGTCTCGGCGATTCCTATCGTCAGCGGCACGATCAGGGCGGCGCCCATCAGCCCGGCGGCGCCCTGCCAGCCCCAGCGGGCGAAGGCGGCGCCGGCGGCGCTGATCCCCGCGGCCCCGCCCAGGTAGTAGAGCAGCACGTACATCGAGTTCGCGCGGCCGCGGCTTCCGGTCAGCCGCCGGTTCACCGCGCCTACCGCCGCCGCGTGCATGGCGAAGAACCCGCCGCAGACGCCGGCGAGGCTGGCGGCGATGATCGGGAGCGAGGGGACCAGCGTCAGCGCGATGGCGAGCGCGAACACGATGCAGCCGAGCACGATGGTGAGGCCGGTGCCGAACCGCATCGCCATCTTCCCCGAGAGCGGGCCCGCGGCGATCCCGACGACGTACCCGAGATAGAGCAGGGTGATCAGGCGCACCGGGGCGTGCAGCGGCGGTCCCGAGAGGTAGAAGGGGACGTAGTTGAACATCGCCGAGAACACGGCGAAGGCGAAGAACCCGACCGCGAACATCCGCAAGAGCTCCGGTCTGGCGAGAAGGCGGAGGAACCCTTCCCCGGTCTCGGCGGAAGGAGCGCGCGGGGGATCTCGCGGGAGCCAGCGCAGGGCGGCGGCTCCCGCGGCCAGCACCAGCGCGGCCGCGGCGACGAAGGCGTACCTCCAGTGCTCCGGCGGGAAGACGAAGCCGCCGAGCAGGCGCCCGCCCAGGCCGCCGGTGACGGTGGCCGAGACGTACCAGCCCATCACTACCGTGAGGCGGTGCGGCGGGAGCGCCCGCGAGAGATACGCGGCGAGGCAAGTGCTCATCGCGGGGATGAACAGCCCCTGGACGAACCGGACGGCGATCAGCACCCCGATCTCGTGGGTGAGCGCGCAGGCGACGCTGGCCAGTGCCACGATCGCGCCGCCGCCGAGCACCAGCGGACGGATGGCGAAGCGGTCGGCGAGGATCCCGAAGGGAAGGTTCGAGAGCGCGATCCCGAACACCGTCGCCGAGACGGTCAGGGAGGCGACGCCGGGCGTCACCCCGAACTCCCGGGTGAGGATGGGGAGGACGGGCTGCGGAATGTACACGGTCATGAAGGTGCCGGCGACGAGCGCGAACACCACCCCTTGCATGCCGCGCGGAACCTCGTTCGCTTCCACAGGGGCGCGGACCCTATCGCGAACGCAGCGTCACGTGTAATCGCGCTGGATCACCTCGCCGGGGCGAGGCGTGTCGCGCAGGAGCCCCAGCGCGTCCATCACGATCCGCTTCTGCAGCGCGTCGTCCTCCGGCCGCCCCAGCGAGTGCCCGGCGATGAACCCGCGCGGGCAGAGCGCGCGCGGCGGGCGCGCCTGCGCGCTCTCCTCGGGCTCGACGGTGATCAGCACCGTGGGAACGCCGAGCATCTCGATCGCCCGTTGCACCGTGACCACGGTGCGGTGGCAGAGGCGTCAGCCGCCGGTGAGGAGGACGGCGTCCGGGCGCGCGGCGGAAACGGCGCGCGCGATCTGCGGGACCGTGGTCTCGCGCAGCTCGCGCAGCGCCTGCGAGTAGCCCATCGAGAAGTGCTCGGCCGTCATCCCGGCGATCCGCCCCTCGCGGGCGAGCGCAGCGAGGCGGTCGACGGGGAACACGCAGTTGAGATCGCGGTCGACGCAGGCGTGATCGTAGTGCGCGTCGTCGTACGCCAGGTCCGCGGTCGTCAGGCTCCCGTCGATCCGCCGGAAGGAGGTGTCGCCCTCGACGTTGAAGGGCGCGTCCGTCTTCGCCCGCACCGCGGCGGTGGTGACGAGGCAGATCAGCGACTCCGGGAGCGCCTTGGTGAACGGGGTGAACGGGACGCAGTAGCGGGACAGCTCGAGCGGCTTCTCCATGTCACCTCAGCTTGTCGAGCGCCTCCATGACCCGGTCGGTGGGCGGCTGCTCGCCGATGTCATGGATGTCGATGTAGCGGAGCACGCCCTGCCGGTCGACGACGAAGATGGCCCGCTCGGCGCGCCCTTCGCCGCGCAGCACGCCATATTGCGCGCAGACGAATCCGTAGGGCCAGTTGTCGCTGAGCAAAGGGTACGAGAGCCCGCCCATCGACTTCGCCCATGCCTCGTTGCTGAACACCTGGTCGGTCGAGATGCCCAGGACCTGGGCATTGCGCCGCTCGAACTCGGAGAGATCCTCCTCGTACGAGGGCATCTGCACGGTTCAGACGGGGGTGAAGGCGGCGGGGTAGAAGGCGATCACCACGTTCTTCTTCCCGCGGTAGTCGCCCAGGCGGACGTTCTTGCGCGGGCCGCCTTTGCCGGCTCCCTCTCCGGTCGCGATCAGCTCGAACTCCGGCGCCTCTTCGCCGACCTTCAGCCGCCACACCGGCCTGCTCGGTTGTGCCATCGCTCCTCCCACGCGCCAGATCGGCGCAGGCGCTTTCTATGCCGATCGCGGGCGGCCCGCGCATGCGGGCGGCTACGCAGCCGGCCCCTTTTCATGGTCCGCAACAGTCCGGCGCAATCGTCGGGAGCACCGTTCGTTCAGCCACTTGGCCGATCGACGGCGCGCGTCACGCCGGGCCGCCTCCCCGAGGGGCTTGAAAGCGAACAGCGACAGCGGTCGCTGATCGGCTACGAGTTCTGAGCGGCCGATCGAGCGGCGGCGTCAGCTCCACCGGACCCGGTAGACCGCCTCGCCCATCCGCGCATCGCAGCGGATGTCTTCGGGCGCGCCGACGGTGCCGCTGACGCCGCAGAGCTCGAAGATGAACAGCAGGTTCCCGCGCGTCACGTGGAAGAGCGCGGCCGGCACGTCCGGCCCGCCGGCCGACGCGCGGACGAGGCCCTCGCGATCGCCGAGGGCCTCGTACTTGAAGCTCATCCCCTTCAGCACCATCGGGTAGAACCGGTCCAGGTTTCCCAGCAGCGTGGCCGGCGTGTTTCCGAACAGCGCGCTGGCCATGCGCAGCACGGGGGCGATCACCGATCCGCCCAGCTTCCGCGCCGCGGTGCTCCCCAGGTCCGCGCAGGCCTGCTGCCCGGCGATGGCCAGCAGCGCCGACTCCAGCTCGTCCATCGCGGCGGCAGGGATCCAGGCGAAGGGAAAGGGCGGCTTGTCGATCAGCGCTGCCGTCGCCGGCGAGACCTTCTGCCGGACCAGGGCCAGACAGCCCCGCTCGCGGAGGAACGCGACGGTGATCCGCAGCGCCGAGCCGAGATACGTGCGCGGTTCGGACTCCGGGACCGGAAGGGCCGCATCCACCGTGCGATTCGCCACCGCCATCGTTCGCCTCCTCGCGGGAGCCTCGCAGGGATCGCCCGGGGCGCGCAACGGCCCGCGATCGAGCTCCCGCAGCCAGCGCGCTGGCCCCGGAATTCGCCCGCGATCACGCGGTTGCGGGCTGGAGCCGCTGTGCGGCGTCCGGGAGCCTGGTGCGCTCCGGAGCGCGGATCTCCCACGCCAGATTCCAGGGCCTCAGGCGCGGAGGAGCGCGAGGTTCTCCTCCGCACGCGCGCGGAACGCGGCGGTGTCGCCGGAGAACACGATCCGCCCTTTGAGGACGATCAGGTGCCGATCCCCGATCTCGAGCAGGGTCTTCACCTCCTTGTCCACGATCAGCGAGGCGATTCCCTCGGCGCGGAAGCGCCGGACGGCCGCCCAGATCTCCTGCCGGATCAGCGGCGCCAGCCCTTCGGTTGCGCCGTCGAGGATCATCAAGGCCGGATTGGTGAGGAGAGCGCGCGCGATCGCCAGCATCTGCTGCTCGCCGCCCGAGAGCTGCGAACCGAGGTGCGCGAGCCGCTCGCCCAGACGGGGAAAGAGGGAGAGCGCGCGCTCCTCGGACCACGGCCCGGGCTTCTGGGCGACCTGGAGGTTCTCGCGCACCGTCAGGGTGGGAAAGATCCCGCGCCCTTCGGGGACCAGCGCGATTCCTTCGCCGGCGATGCGGTGCGTCGCCCAGCGGGTCACCGCCTTTCCCCGGACGCGCACTTCCCCCGAGCGCGGCGGCGTCAGGCCCAGCACGCTGCGGATGGTGGTGGTCTTGCCCATCCCGTTGCGCCCCATCAGGGTGACGGTCTCGCCGGCGGCGACCGAGAAGCTGACGCCGTGCAGGATGTGGCTCGCGCCATAGAAGGTGTGCAGGTCCACCGCTTCCAGCAGCGGGGTCATACGACTTCCCCTCCCAGGTACGCGTCGCGCACGGCTGCGCTCCGGCGGATCTCTTCCGGCGCGCCGGTGACCAGCACGCGCCCGTCCACCAGGACGGTGACGCTGTCCGAGATGCTGAAGACCGCGTCCATGTCGTGCTCCACCAGGATCACGGTGCGGCCCTTGGCCACCTCGCGCATCAACGCGACGATGCGCAGCGCCTCGTCGTGCCCCAGCCCGGCCAGCGGCTCGTCGAGAAGGAGCAGCGAAGGCTCGGTCGCGAGCACCATCGCGATCTCCAGCTGCCGCTGCTCGCCGTAGCTGAGCTGCCCGGCGATCGCGGAGCGCCGTTGCGAGAGGCCGCAGGCTTCCAGGGCGCGCGCGGCCCGGACGCCAACCTGCGGGTACCGATCGGCGGGCCGGAAGAAGAGCATCGAGGAAGGGAGGCGGGACTGCGCGGCGAGCCAGACGCAGTCGCCGCAAGAGAGATCCGGGAAGAGGTTCGCCGTCTGGTACGCGCGGCCAACGCCCAGCCTGGAGAGCCGGTCGGGCGAGGCGCGGGTGACGTCCTCCCCCCCGAGGAGGACGCGGCCCGAGGTGGCCCGCAGCTCCCCGGAGAGGAGGTTGAGGAAGGTCGACTTGCCGGCGCCGTTGGGGCCGATCACGGCGTGCACGCGCCCCTTCTCGAATGCGAGCGAAACGCCGTTCACCGCCGCGAGGGCGCCGAAGCGGCGGGTGAGGCCCTCGGTTTCGATCAACGCCTCAGCCACGCGGGTTCCCGTGGAGCAGGCCCGCGAGTCCGCGGGGAAGGAAGAGGACCACGGCGATCACCAGGGCCGCGATCAGCGCGTTCCAGTGCTCGGTCACCTGCTCGCCGTAATGCTCGATGAACGCCAGCAGGAGCGCGCCGAACGCGGGGCCGTAGAGCGTTCCTTTTCCCCCGAGCAGCACGGTGACGAGGATCAGCCCCGATTGCCGCCACCCGAGCTGCGCGGGATTGACGAACCCGTACAGCGTGGCGTCGAGATAGCCGGCGACGCCGGCGGTCGCCCCGGCGATCACGAACGCCACCAGCTTGTAGCGCCGGGTGGGATAGCCGAGCGAGCGCATCCGCTGCTCGTTGCCGCGGATCCCCTCCAGCACCCGTCCATAGGGGGCGCGCAGCACGCGCGAGAGCAGCAGGTACACGGCGATCAGCGCCACCCAGATGACGACGTAGGCGGCGAGACGGCTGTTCACCGGGCGCGCCTGCACGTACAGGCCGTCCGAGCCCCCCAGGGCCGGCGAGTCGTTGAAGAGGAAGAAGAGCATCTGCGTGAAGGCCAGCGTCACCATGATGAAGTACACGCCGGTGGCGCGGAGGCTGAGCCAGCCGATCACCAGCGCCGCCGCGGCGGCGAAGGCGATGCAGAGGGGCAGGGTGACGAGCGGGCTGACCAGGCCGAGGCGGTTGGTGAGCAGGGCCAGCGCGTAGGCGGCGAGGCCGAAGAAGGCGGAATGGGCGAGGCTGACCATGCCGGTGAAGCCCACCAGCAGATCGAGGCCGATGGCGAGGATGCAGCCGATCATCGCCTTGCCGAGGAACTGGAGCCAGAACCGGTCGCCGCTGAAGGCCACGGCCGCGAGCGCGACGGCCGCCGCGAGGAGCAGGACCTGCCGCCTCATCGGCCCTCGGCGGCTGCGCCGAGCAGCCCGCGTGGCCGCCAGAGCAGAATCGCGGCCATCACCGCGTAGACCATCGCGCTGGCGAAGCCGGGCAGCAGCACCTTGCCGAAGGTGTCGGCGAGCCCCACCAGCAGGGCGCCGAAGAACGCGCCCTTGATCGAGCCGATCCCGCCGATCACCACCACCACGAAGGAGAGGATGAGCACGTTCTCGCCCATCCCCGGGTACACGGTGGTGAGCGGCGCGGCCAGCATGCCGGCCAGGCCGGCGAGCGCGGTGCCGGCGGCGAAGAGGGTGGAGAAGAGGCGGCGCACGTCGATGCCCAGCGCTTCCACCATCTCCGCGTTCGAGGCGCCGGCGCGGACGCGCATCCCGAACCGCGTCTTGAGCACGACCTGCCGCATGGCGATGGCGATGCAGATGCAGGCGAAGGAGGTGAAGGCGCGCCAGGCCGGCCAGGTCTGCGTCTCGCCCAGGCGCATCGTCCAGGAGAGCGCCGCCGGCGTGTTCACGCCGTGCACGTCGTTCCCCCAGAGCACGCTCTGCAGCTCGTTGAAGAGCAGCACCAGGCCGTAGGTGAGCAGGACTTGCGAGAGGTGATCGCGGGAGTAGAGGCGCGCGATCGCCAGCCGCTCGACGACGAGCCCGATCAGCACCATCGCCGGAACGCCGATCAGGACGCCCAGCAAGAGGCTCCCGGTGCGCGCCGACAGCCACCATGCCAGGTAGGCGCCGAGCATGTAGAAGGAGCCGTGGGCGAAGTTCAGCACCCCGAGCACCCCGAACACCAGCGTCAGCCCGCTGGCGACGAGGAAGAGCAAGAGGCCGTATTCGACGCCGTTGACCAGCTGCACCAGGAAGAGCGAAAGGCTCATTTCTCCATCTTGCAGCCGGCGGCGGGGTCCTCCGCGTCCTTCATCGCCACTCCCAGCACCGCTTCCTGCCCGCCTTTGACCTGCCGCAGGTAGATGTCCTGGATGGGGTTGTGGGCCTTGGAGAAACGGAAAGGGCCGCGCGGGCTGTCGATGCGCGTCGACTCCAGCGCCGCGATCAGCTCCTTGCGCGCACCGGTGTCTCCCTTCACTTTCTGCAGCGCCTGCGCGAGGACGTTCACCGTGTCGTAGCCCGCGACCGCGTAGACGTCGGCGTCGCGGCCGGTGGTCTTCTTGAACGCCGCGCGGAACTTCTTGTTCGCGGCGTTGTCCAGGCCGTCGGCGTAGTGCAGCGTGGTCTTGATCCCTTCGGCGGCGGCGCCTTGCGCGCCGAGCACGCCCTCGGTGAGGAACCCGGAGCCGTAGAGCGGGACCTTCTCCTTCAGGCCGGCGGCCGCGTAGTCCTTGACGAACTTGGCGGCGCCCGCGCCGGCGAAGAAGACGAACACGGCGTCGGGCTTGAGCGAGGCGATCTCGGAGAGGTTGGCCTGGAACTCGGTGCTGGGGAAGGGGACGGCGATCTCCTTGACGATGGTGCCCCCGCCCTTGGCGTAGCCCTCCTTGAACGCCGCCATCGACTCCTGCCCGAAGGAGTAGTTCCAGAACATCAGGACCACCTTCTTCTGGCCGGCCTTGAGGAGCACGTCCGCGCACGGATACGAGGTCTGCCAGTTGGAGAAGGAGGTGCGGAAGACGTGCGGCGCGCAGAGGGCGCCCGTCACGGCCTGTGCGCCGGCGTTGGTGACGATGGTGAGCACTTCCTCCTGGCGGACGATCTGCATCATCGCCATCGCCACGCCGGAGTGGACCGGCCCCGTGAGGATGTCGACCTTCTCGCCCGCGATCAGCTTGTTGACGTTCGCCGGCGCCTTGGCGGGGTCCGACTCGTCGTCCACCGCCACCCACTCCACCTCGCGCCCGCCCAGCTTGCCGCCGTGCTCGGTGGCCGCGAGCTTCATCGCGTCGGTGATGTTGTGGCCGAGGGCGGCGTAGGTCCCCGAGTAGGGAAGCAACAACCCGATGCGGAGCTTCGCCGGGCCTGCGGCGAAGAGGCGGCGGGGAAGCAGGCTGGAGCAGGCGGCAGCGCCGAGGAGGGCGCGGCGGGAAAGCGTCATGGTTGGTCACCTCCGGGCGCGCTAGTAGGACAGAAGTCTGCCTGCGTCGCAAGAGCGCCAGGCTTCAGACCGGCGGACGTTGCCGATCGATCGCATGCACGACCAACACGAGCACCGCGCCGGCGAGGTTGCTCGCGGCGACCGGCAGGATCCCGGGCGGTGGGGCGCTGAGGTACCCGGCTGCGCCGAGGCTGGCGATCACGGCGGTGAGCGCGGCCAGGCCCCAGGTTCCGCCGCGGCTTCGCGCGCGCGTGGCCCGCAGGTACAGGAGGAGACCCGCCGCGAGCATCAGCTCCTCGACGGCGATGCTGGCCGGGACCGAGTTCCACAGCCCGAGGCCCAGGTACGGGCCGTGCCAGCCGACGGGGACGTCGGGCCGGTGCGAGATCACGTCGAGGACCCAGTGGCTGAGCACGCAAGCGCCGACGGCGATCGCGCCGACTCGGTCGCGGCGCAACGCAAGGAACGCGGCGCCGCACAGCGCCGTCCACAGGGCCGCGGCGAGCAAGGAATGCGACACCGGGTAGTCGTAGAAATCGAGCGGCGACGCAGCGGTGATCCCGGGCACGACGCGGGCGTGCTCGAGACCGGCGAGGACGAACGAGCCCCAGAGAACGTCGAGCAGCGTCGCCGCCAGCAGGAGAATCGCGAGCGGCACGGAGGGAGCGGCGCGTTTCGCCGCGAACCCGACCGCCAGGTGGCCGATGCCCATGCGCGGACGGTAGCACGCGCTGCCCGCTCGTCACCGGCGTGCGGCCGTGCGAGGGTGGGCCGTGTTTTCCCGCCGCCTGCTCCACGTGGTGACCCGCAAGGACCTCGCGCTCCTGATCGCGCCCACCTATGCGGCGTCGGCGAACGTCGACTTCGACGAGGCGCACGAGCGCATGGAGCGCGCCGTCGGCAGCCAGCGGATCCTGGACCAGCTGTACGCCGGGCTCTCCGCGGCGCTGGGCGAGCGGAAGGGGCCGCGCACGACCGAGGACGCGCTGATCGACGAGCTCTCCGCCGGGGTGCAGAAGCGGCGCTCGCGGGTGAAGGCGGCAACCCTCACGCCTGCGGTCTCGGCGGTGATGGTGATGCTCAACCTCGAGCTGGGCTACGCGCCGGAGATGATGCGCGGCGCCCTCGGGAACCCGAAAGGGAAGGCGCTCCTCGAAGACGGGCTGCGCGCCCTCGGCGCCCATCTGGCGAACGAGCTGATCAAGTGAGCGTCAGCGCCAGGCGCACTCGAGGAAGGTGGTCCGGCGGCGGAAGAGGATCGCCTTGCAGCAGCGCCAGTAGACCGCGACGCCGAAGTTGCCGACGATCCGTCCCGGGTGCCGCAGGATGTCGCTGGTGGTGATCAGGCCCTGGATCGACATGGCGGCGTGCTCTCCGGTTCGGCGGCAGCTTCTGGTTGCGGCTGAGTGCCACAGCCGTGCCAACACGGGGATGCGCCTTGGGCGGGGCTTTGTTTCGCCCCGCGGCGGGGGGAGCGGGCGTCCTCAGCGCAAGCGCTGCGTGCGCAGAGCAGAGATTGCGTCAAACGCAAGACAGGCGGCGTGGACTGGGTCGGCCGGGCTGCGGCTACTTGCGCCTTCGTGAGATCGAGCGCCGCCGACCAGCTGCCTGCTTCCTTGATGGCTTCGGTGCCGGGTTTCTGCGCAACGCCAGGATCGCGAAGGCCCTCGCCAGCTCGCGGCGCAGCAGCTCGAGCTCGGCGCGGACCTCGTCGCGGTCCTTCGGGCCGAGGTATTCGAAATGCGGCTCGCCGCATTTGGCGCAACGCACCCGGATCAGCCCGGGCTTGAGTCCGACGCAGAACCTGGGCTTCGATGCGAAGACGTGTCGCATGACTTCACCTGCACTGCTGCCCCGCCACCTGTCACGCTGCTCTCCGGGTCGCCGGTGGTCAATCAGGAGGAACACGCAACCTGTATTCCAATGGAAAGAAATGGCGAGCGTCTGCTTTTCCACGTCTGCGCTCAGCGGCGGCGAGGGCGGAATTGCCAGAGCCAGTGCCCGCGCCGGACGCGCTCGCAGGCGTGCTCCGGGTGGTCTCGGCCGTAATAGAGCGTGACGCGGGAATGCAGCTCGCGGCCTGGGCGCTCGTCCAGCCTGCAGCGCGCGCTCTCCTCCACCTCCTCGCAGAACTCGTGCGCGTAGCGCCAGCTCCAGGCGCCGGGCGTGACGCCGTCCTTCGCGCCGATCTCCAGCACGTGGCGGACCGGCGCGCGGATCAGGCGCTCGAGGAGGCTTCCCGGAGGAAGCCAGCAGGCGAGCACCAGGTGCGGGCGCGTGCGGCGGATCGCTGCCAGCGCGTCGAGCCGCAGGACCTCGCGCCCGGGCCGCACGCCGGGCACGGGTTTCCCGAGGAGCTCGCGCTTCTCGCGCGCGTTCATCCGCGCGCACGGATCGATCCAGGCGCCGGAGTCGCTCGCGATCACCTGGACCTCGGGGAGCGCCTTGCGCAGCAGGCTGGAAAGGAAGCCGTCCCCGGCCGCGACCTCCAGCACGCGCCGCGCCCCGGTAGCGCGGACCCGCGCGGCGAGCGCGCGGACGAATTCGCGCGTCGGGAGCAGGTAGAGCGGCCCGCGGGGATCGAACTCGCAGATCCGGAACAGCTCTCCGCGCCGGAGCCGGGAGAGCGCGGCGTCGAGCGCGGCGGTGCCGGGGAGCCGCCGCGCGCCGGTGCGGCTCCAGAGCAGCCGCGCCAGGATTTCGCGCGCATCCGGCATCACGGCTCCCGGTGCGCGGACCGGAGGCGGTGTACGCCGGCATCGCTCCAGGTGGGAGAAGAAAGGCGAGACCGGGTGAATAGCGGCGGTGCGGTTTCTGTTCGGAAGTGGAAAGCTCGATCCCTCTTCCTCCCGGAGCCGTCCGTGCGACCTTGCCCGAACCGCCACTCCGCAGCCTTCAGGCTGACCCTGACGGTCCTTGCCGCGTTCGCCTGCGGGAGCGGGACCAGCACGACGACTTCCGATCCGACGGGCTCCAACCCGGGCGATCCCGCGACGCCGCCCGACTCTGGAACGCTCCTGCCCGATTCCGGAACGCCGCTCGATTCCGGAACGCCGGAAACTCCGCCCGCGGTGGCCTTCGACAAGCTGGCGAACGGCGCCGTGATCGCGGGGCCGGTGGATCTCTCGGCGACCGCGCCGGCCAACACCGGCAAGGTGGAGTTCCAGGTCGACGGCGTGCTGGTGGCGACCGCCCCTGCGGCGCCGTTCACCGCCAGCTGGGACAGCTTCTCGGTGGCGAACGGCGCGCACGCGCTGGCCGCCCGCGCGATCGACGCAAGCGGCGCGGCGCTCGCGTCCTCCCCCATCCAGGTCACCGTCAGCAACCACATCCGGAACGTGTTCGTGATCGTCTTCGAGAACACCGACTGGTCGAGCGTGAAGGGGAACGCGGCGGCGCCGTACATCAACAAGGTCCTCCTGGCGCAGGGCGCGCACGCCGACAAGTACATGAACGTCCCCGGCCTGCACCCCAGCCTGCCGAACTACCTCTGGATGGAGGCGGGGAGCAACCTGGGCATCAAAGACGACGACGTTCCCGCCAACCACCGGCTCAGCGGGCCGCATCTGGTCGCGCAACTGCGCAGCGCGGGAGTGACCTGGAAGGCCTACCAGGAGGACATTTCCGGCACGGACTGCCCGCTCGGCTACGTGAACCAGTACGCGCCGAAGCACAACCCGATGATCTACTTCACCGACGTCAATGGCGGCGTGGACAGCAAGTCGAGCGAGTGCATCGCTCACGTCCGGCCCTACCCGGAGCTCGCGCGCGATCTGGAGGTGGATACCGTCCCCGCCTACAGCTTCATCACCCCCAACCTGTGCAACGACATGCACGACTGCGGGATCGGGACGGGCGATGGGTGGCTTTCCCGCGAGGTCCCGAAGATCCTCGCCTCGCGCGCCTACAAGCGGGGCGGAGCGGTGTTCGTCACCTTCGACGAGAGCGCGGGATCGGACGTGCCGATCGGCTTCATCGCCCTCTCGCCGCTGGCCAAGCCCGGCCATGGCAACCAGCTCTATTACACGCACAGCTCCATGCTCCGCAGCGTGCAGGAGATCTTCGGCGTCACGCCCTTGCTCGGCGACGCGGCGAACGCGGTCAACCTCAGCGATCTCTTCCGCAGCTTCCCTTGATCGGGGAGGTGACGGTGTGGCCGTGCGCGGAGAGCTCGAACAGCTCCTCGAGCAGCCGCCGGTGGAGGGCGAGATCCGCCTCCCACCGCGGCTGTGAGCGCAAGCGCGAGACCTCGAAGTCGATCCAGTAGAGCCGCCCGCTCCGGGCCCCGCGGATGAAGTTCCCCAGCTTGACGTCGAGCGGCGCCACTCCCCTGGCGGTGATCTCCCGGGCCATCCCGGAGATCTCCCGGCGGAAGTCACCGCCGCCGAGGCGGTCGAGCAGGCGCACCTCGCGGCACTCGAGGTCGTGCGCGGAGAGCTGGCTGAGGCCCGGGTCGCGCCGGACGTCCTCGTCGTGCACGGCCGCGCCGGCCCGGGCGGCCTGGTTGCGCAGGTTCTCGCCCTGGACGTAGTCGATGTAGAGGGCGCGCTCGGCGAAGTCGATCTTGCGCAGGCGGGGAACGAACGGCAGGTCCCGCAGGCGCAGGAGCGCCGCCGCCTCACTGTAGAGATAGAGCCCGAGCGAGGCCCAGAGGCCGCGGTGCATCCAGTCGCGCGCCGGCACGGGACGGTCGCCCCAGAGACGCGCGCCGAGGCGCAGGCCCCGGACCCGCTTGCGGATGCAGACCCGGCCGTCCACCAGCGCGATGTCGATCAGGTTCTGCTGGCGGTGCGAACGCCGCGGGCGCCGGTTGAAGAACGGAGCGTCGGCGGGGTCCCTGGCAAAGGCGAATCCGTCCTGATCGATCTCCGCGAGCAGTCGGTCTTCCGCGGAGCCGCTGGCCACCGAGGGGACCGCCGACGACGGCAGCGCGTCGAATGACGGTGGCGCTTCCGGCAGCGCTCCCGCTCCCGACCAGAGCGCGGCGTCCACTTCGGCCTTGGCGCGGAAGAGGTTGACGGGCCCGTTCCCCGCGAGGCGTCGAACGAGCGGCTCGAGCACGCGGGGCGCGAAGAGGGCCGGGTTCTCCGAGCCCGCGTCCCCTTCCAGCGGATACGACATCGGCTTCAGCGCCATCGCCGGTGTGAGTTAGGTACGCGATAACCGCTCCGGAACCGGGCCGTCCGCGGTCCGTTCACCGATCGACACCAGCAAGGGAAGGCGAAGGTCGGAGGGTGCGGACCGCCGGTCCGTTGCGGGTTGCAAAGTCCGATAATCGATGGACAGGGCCGAAGATCGCGGAACGGCTTCGTGGCCCTGGACGCGAAGGCGAAGGAAGCGCTGCTGGCGTTCCTCGGGACGCTCTGAGCGGACCCTCTGCGACCCTCAACGCCGGGAGGCGAGAAGCGCCTGCAGCTCGGCGTAGGGGATCGCGGAGGCGAAGTCCGGGTACCTGCCGCGGAGCAGCTCGACGGCGCTGCTCCGCGCCAGGCCATAGGCGGCGCGGGCGATCGTCGATCCGACGCTGACCCGGCGCACGCCGATCCGCTCGAGATCGCCGAGCGGCGGCGAGGCGGGGCTGGCGAGGATGTTCAGCGGCCCG
>JBGQLA010000080.1:0-14693 GCA_041499865.1 Deltaproteobacteria bacterium | reverse complement strand
TTCTCGACCAGCTCCTTCACCACCGCGGCGGGCCGCTCGATCACCTCGCCGGCGGCGATCTGGTTCGCGAGGGTGGCGTCGAGCAGGTGGATGCGCGGCACGGTGCGGACATTAGCAGGGCGTGGCAGGCTGCGCCCATGCAACCTCGAGAGAAACGGCAGCTAGGGCAACCCGAGGTCGGGGGCCAGGGGGCGGCGGCCCGCGCGGCAGCCCTCGGCGCGCACGATCGCTTCCAGGTCGCCGTAGGCGCGCTCCAGATCGTCGTTGACCACCCAGTACTCGTAGCCGGCGGAGCGGGCGAGGCGGATCTCGATCTGCGCCGCGTGCAGCCGGCGGCGCACGGTGGCGTCGTCGTCCGTCGATCGCGCCCGCAGCCGCCGCTCCAGCTCCGCGAGCGAGGGCGGCAGGATCAGCGCCCGGACCGCGTCGGGGTGCTGCTTCTTGATCGTCTCCCCGCCCTGCACGTCGATGTCGAACACCACCAGGCTGGCCTTGGGGTCGATGGCGCTGCGCGGAGTCCCGTACTGGTGCCCGTGCACCTGCGCCCACTCGACGAAGGCGCCCTGCGCGATCATCTCCCGGAACTTCTCGGCGGTGACGAAGTGGTAGTCGTCGCCTTCCTTCTCGTCGCCGCGCGGCGCGCGGGTGGTGTAGCTGACGGAGAAGGTCGCTCGCGGATGGGCCGCGACCAGCCTGCGCGCGAGCGTGGTCTTCCCGGTGCCCGACGGTGCGCTGAGGATGAGCAGGAGCGGCTTCATTCGACGTTCTGCACCTGCTCGCGAATACGCTCGAGCTCCGCCTTCAGATCCACCACCGTCGAGGCGATCCCCGCGTGCTGCGACTTGGAGCCGATGGTGTTGATCTCGCGGTTCAGCTCCTGGACCAGGAACTCGAGCTTGCGCCCCGCCGGGGCTTCCGAACGGATCAGGCCGCGGGCTTGCGCCAGGTGGCTGGCGAGCCGGGTCAGCTCCTCGGAGACGTCGGTGCGGTCGGCGAACAGCGCCACCTCCTGCGCCAGGCGGTTGGGATCGAGCGGGACGCCGCGGGTCAGCTCCGCGATCCGGGTGGAGAGCCGCTCGCGCACCGCGTCGACCTGCAGCGGCGCCAGCCGTGAGAGGTCCTTCGCGCCTTTCTCGATCGCGTCCAGCCGGGCGGAGAGATCCCGGGCCAGCGCCTCGCCTTCCCGGCGGCGCATCCCGTCGAGCGCATCGAGCCCGGCGGAGAGCGCGCCCCGCAGCGCCACCGCCGCCGCTTCCAGGTCCGGCGCCGCTTCGCCGAGCGAGATCACGCCCTCCATCGCGGCGAGGTCCTGCACGGTGGCGTCGCCGGCGAGGCCGAGCGAGTCCTTCAGCTCGCGCAAGGCCTTCGCGTACCCGGCGGCGAGGGCGAGGTCGGCGCGCGGCGTCGATCCCCGCGCTCCCCCGCTCTCCCTGCGGACGAAGGCGTCGACCACCCCGCGGTGGACGCGCCCCTTGATGCTCTTCACCGTCTCGGTCTCCAGCGCGGCGAGCTCGCGCGGCAGGCGCGGCTTGACCTCGCAGAACTTGGCGTTGACGGCCCGCAGCTCGACCGAGACGGTCTCGCCGCCGGCTTCGCCGCGTCCCGCCCCGAAGCCCGTCATGGAGCGGATCACGCAGGGCCCTCCCGAGTGGGGGCAGGTTGTGCCGCAGAGGGCGCGGTGTCAAGAATCCGCGCCGCCGCGGCGACCACCGCACCCTCGTCGGGCGGCGCCACGACGGCCGCGAAGCGCGAGCCCGGGTGCGCCCAGCGCAGGCCGGCCTCGTCGAGGAACACCGCGGCGACCGGGGCTCCGCAGGCGACCGCGAGGTGCAGAGGGCCGGTGTCGTTGGTGACCACCAGCGCCGCGGCGCGGAAGGCGGCGGCGAGCTGATCGAGGTCGGTCGGGGGCGCCAGCTCGGCTGCGCCGCCGGAGGCGCCGACCACCTCCAGGGCCAGCGCCTCCTCGCCGGGGCCCCAGAAGACGACGGAGCGCAAGGCGTGCTGCTGCTGCAGCTTCTTCGCCAGCGCGCCGAACCGCGCTGCGGGCCAGCGATGGTCGCCCTTGCGCGCGCCGGGATTGAGGGCTGCGAACCTGCCGCTCACCGGGGGAGTGCCGCGGCCGAGCGACGTCTCCATCGGGGAGGGCGAGAGCCGCAGCCCGAGCGGGACCGCCAGCAGGAGCTTCGCCGCCACGTCCGGCGTCCCGGGCGCCGGAAGCGGCGCGATGCCGGCGTACGCCACCCGGGCCGGTCCGCGATCGGCGCCGATCACCCAGCGCCGCGCGGCCCAGCGGGAGAGGAGCGCCGAGGTGAGCGAGAACGCGTGCCAGTGGGCGGCATCGATCGCAACGTCGTACCGGCCCCGCAGATCGCGGAGGAAGCGCAGGTACCGGAGCGGCCCGGCCCCCTTGTCGAAGAGGACCACGTGGAGATCCGGCAGTCCTTCGGCGACGCACGCCCGCCGCGCCGCGAGGAGAACGTCCACGCGCGCCTTCGGCAACGCGCGCTGCAGCGCCCGGACCAGGGGAATGGCGAGCAGCGCGTTCCCCACCCGGTCATCCGTCCGCACCACCAGCACGGTCCGGATCTCCTCGGGCGGCGGCGGCTTCGCGGGGAGCGGAAGAAGGAGCCGCGCGGCGCGCGCCAGGATCCGGGCGGCCGGTCCGGGCGGCGGGTCCAGACGCGGATCCATCAGGAGAGGACTTCCCTGCAGGCGACCGCCACCCGCTCCGGGTCGAGGTCCGCGAGGCAGCGGTGGTGGCCCAGGGGACAGCGCATCGAGCCGTGCACGCTGCAGGGGGAACAGGAGAGGCCGAGCGTGACCGGCCGCTCGCGCGCGCCGAACAGGTGCACGTCGGAAGGGGTGGGCCCGAACACCGCCACGGTGGGGATGCCCAGGGCCCGCGCGGCGTGGACCAAACCGCTGTCCCCGCCCACCGCCAGGGCGGAGCGCGCGAGGATCGCGATCGCCTCGCCGACGGAATTCCCGGTGGTGTCGATGCACCCGCCCGCGCCGCCGATCTCCTGCGCCAGCGCCCGCTCGCGAGCGCCGCCGAGCAGCACCGGCCGCAGCCCGCTCGCCGCCAGGAGCCGCGTCAGGGCGGCGACGTGGCGCGCCGGCCAGATCTTCGTCGGCCACTCGGAGCCGAGGCAGACCGCGGCGAGCTTCTCGCCGTCGGCCGCCGCCAGCGCGGTGCGCGCCGCGCCGATCCACTCGGCGCGGGGAACCAGCTGCATGTTCTCCGGGCCCGCCCCGAGCGCCGCGGCCAGCGCTGCCTCGCGGCGCAGGAACGCGCGCTCCGTGGTGCGCACGCGCTCGGTATAGAGGAAGGAGCCGGGCGCCCCCGCGAACCCGGCGCGCTCGGGAATTCCCGCCAGCCGCGCCAGGAGCGCGGTGCGGATCGATCGGTGCGGGAGCACCGCCAGCGGGTACTGGCGCGTCGCCAGCCGGGCGGCGAGGCGGCGCAGGCCCGAGAGCCCCCGGTCCGCTCCGCGCTTGTCGTAGACGTGGACCTGCCCCACCCCGGGGAACGCCAGCGCCACGTCGCGGCCGCGCGGCGCAACACAGACGTCCACCTCGGCTGCGGGGAACCGGCGCGCGAGGGCGCGCACCAGCGCGGAAGTGAAGACGGTGTCGCCGATGTACGCGGTCTGAACGATCAGGACGCGCGCGGGCGGCCGCGCGGAGAGCTTCTCCGCGAGCTTCACGTCTGCAGCGGCTTCGCCTCGTCCACCAGCATGACGGGGATGTCGTCCTCGATGCGATACACCAGCTTGCACGTCCTGCAGACGATCTCCTTCTTCTCCTCGCGGAACTCGAGCTCGCCCTTGCACTTCGGGCAGGCGAGGATCTCCTTGAGCTCCTGCGCGATCGCCATCACGGCCTCCTATCACGAAAAATGCGAGAGCTCCCAGAGGCGAGCGTAACGGCGGAACGCCTCGTACGCCCGCGCCCACGCCATCGCCGCTCCCGGCGCTCCGTCGAGGAACCCGAGCCGCAGCACGTAGCCGCGCAGGAAACGCCAGAGCGGCCGCAGGGCGATCTCCCAGGCCGAGGCGCGGACGCCCTGCCCGTGGAGCATGCGGGCGGCCTGCTCGCCGTACCGGTCCATCTTCGCCAGGCAGTCCTGGAGCGAGTCGTACGTGAAATGGAGGATCGGCGCGTCGAGGCGTCCGACCGGCCCCTCCACGATCAGCTTCTCGTGCACCGTCCGGCGCGGATCGTAGCGGCAGGCCTCGCGGCGGAAGAGGCGGACGTGGCGGTCGGGCCAGAACCCGCCGTGGCGCAGCCAGACGCCGCGGAAATGGTTCCTGAACGGCAGCGAGTAGGCGGCCTGCTCGCCGAAGGAAGCGGCGCGCAGCTCCGGCGAGGCGCGCTCGTCGGCGTCGATGGAGAGGACCCACTCGCCGCGCGCCTGCGTGCGAGCGTATTCGTGCTGGCGGGCGAAGTCGTCGAACGGGCGCTCCAGCACGCGCGCTCCGCGTTCCGCGGCAAGCTCGCGGGTGCGGTCGCGCGAGCCGCCGTCGACCACCAGGATCTCGTCGCAGAACCCTTCCAGCGAGGCGATGCAGGCGGGCAGATCCCGCTCCTCGTCCTGGGCGACGATGGTTGCGGAGAGCCGGGTCACAGGAGCGTCTTCAGCCGCGCGATCAGGTCGGTCGTCGAGTGGTCCTTGGGATCGCCGGCCACCAGGGTCCGGCCGCCGAAGCTCGCCACCAGCTCGCGCTCGGGCACCGACCCGGGCGTGTAGTCGGTCCCTTTCACGTGCAGATCCGGCCGCAAGGCCGCGAGCAGCGCGCCGGCCCCCGGCTCCGCGAAGAGCACCACCCGATCGACGCAGCGGAGCGCATCGACCAGCTCCGCGCGCTCCGCCTCGGGCACGATCGGGCGCCCCTCGCCCTTCGAGGCGCGAACGGAAGCGTCGGTGTTCACGCCGACGATCAGGAACCCGCCTTGCGCGGCGCGCTTCGCGGCCTCCAGATACCGGACGTGTCCGACGTGGAGCAGGTCGAACGCGCCGTTCGCCACCGCCACCAGGGCGCCGCGCCGGCGCGCCTCCTCGCGGAACGCCTGCGCCTCGGCGAGGGTGCAGATCACCTGCGCCCCCGGGAGGCCGCGCGCGGTTGCGCGAGCAACGTGGGCTGCGCCACCTCGGCGCGCTTCAGCTCCAGGCGCAGCTCCGCGGCGGACACGGGGACCGTGCCGGGCTTCTGCACCTTGAGCGATCCGGCGACGTTCGCGATGCGCATCGCCTGCACCGGGTCGCCGCCCGCGGCCATCGCGGCGGTGGTCGCGGCCGTCACCGTGTCGCCCGCGCCGGTGACGTCCACGGCGTCGGCGGAGCCATGCACCGGGATCACCGCGGTGGGCGCTCCGGGACGGAGCAGCGCCATCCCGTTGCGGCCGCGCGTCACCAGGAGCGCCTGGGCGCCCATCGCCTTCAGCAGCTCGCGCCCGGCATCTTCCAGCGCCAGGGGATCGCCGCCGAGCGATCGTCCGACGGCCTGCTCCAGCTCCACCTCGTTGGGCTTGGCGACGGTCACCCCCCGGTACCGGGCGATCCCGGAGCGCGCGTCGACGCAGACGGTGCGTCCCTGCGCGGCCAGCGAGCGGATCGCCTCGACCAGCGGCGGCGCCAGCAGGCCGAGGCCATAATCGGACACCAGGATCGCGTCGCATTTCGCCGCGGCCTGCGCCAGCGCCTTGACCAGCTTCTGCGCCAGCGCCGGGCCCGGCGGGCGCGGCCCGTCGCGATCGATGCGCAGCATCTGCTGGCGGCGGGTGTTCTTGCCACCCGCCAGTACGCGGGTCTTCGTCGAGGTCGGGCCGTCGACGGAAAAGACGCCCGCGTCGTCCGCGCCCGCGTCGCGCAGCAAGGCCCGGAGCCGGCCGCCGGTCTCGTCCTCGCCGAGAAGTCCGAAGGCCTGCACGCGCGCGCCCAGGGCGCAGAGGTTCATGATCGCGTTTGCCCCCGCGCCCGGCTTCAGTTCCGCCGATTCGTAGCGCACGATCAGCACCGGGGCCTCGCGGCTGATCCGGTCGGTCTCGCCGTAGACGAACTCGTCGGCGACCAGGTCGCCGACCGCGGCGATGCGCGCGCGCGAGAACCGTCCGAGCAGCTGCGCGAGATCTTCGTTCATGGCCGCAGTCTACTCCGGGCGCGTCTTCCAGCGGCGGTGCACCCAGAACCAGTGGTCGGGGTGCGCGCGCACCTCCTGCTCGAGGGCGGAGGTGATCTGCTGGGTCAGATCCTCGACCGCGGCGCGCCCCGAGAGGGCCGTGGTGTAGGGCCCGCGCATGCGGACGAGGTGCGTGCCGTCGGGCTGGCGGATGGGAAAGACGGTCAAGAGCGGCGCGCCCGCGCGCAAGGCGAAGACCGCGGCGGCCGGCGTGGTGCAGGCCTTGTCCCCGAAGAAGTCGACGAAGATCCCCCGGCTTGGCCGCATGTTCTGATCGATGGCGATGGCGAGGACCTCGCCGCGGCGCAGGACGGCGAGCGCGTCCGTGCTCGACCCGCGATCTGGAAGGTGGCGGACGCCGCTGCGCAGCCGGCTCTGGAACAACCAGCGGCTGAAGGCGTCGCCGAGGCTCCGGACGATGATCGACAGCTTCATGCCGCGCCCGGGCGCGACCCGCACGAGCAGCTCGAAGTTGCCGAAGTGCGCCACCGCGCAGACCACGCCGTGGCCCTGGGCCAGAGCGGCCTCGTAGAGGTCCCATCCCTCGAACCGGACGGCGCGCTCGAGCTCGAGGGCGGGCGGCGGGAACAGCACCTCCGCGAAGCTGCGCCCGAGCTGGCGGTACGCGGCGTGGCCGATCTTCCTGCGCTCCGCTTCGGAGAGCGCAGGGAACGCGCGCCGCAGCCCATCGAGGGCGACGCGGCGGCGGACGCCGAGCAGCCACGCCACGGCGCCGAGCCACTCGCCGGCGCGGAGCGCCACGCCCCTCACGGGAGGGTCTCCAGCGCGCTCCGCAGCGCGTCCTCGCCGCGCAGGATGCGCATCGTCAGGCGCACGGCGACGATCCCCTCCGGCCGCGCGATCCGGGCCAGGTCCTTCTCCGTCGTCACCGGCAGCGCTCCCGACCCGCGCACCTGCGCCAGCTCGCGCGCGGTGAACGGGTGGTGGTCGGGGAACCACCGCGTCCCCGCGATCTCCGCGCCGAGGTCGCGCACGGTGGCGGCGAAGCGGTCGGGCCGGGCGATGCCCGCGAAGAGGAACACGCGTTTCCCGCGGAGGTCGGGCTGCGCCGTGTACGCGCTCTCCACGGTGGGAAATCCGCCCAGCGCGGCGGTGCGGGGATCGCGGGTGCGGTCGCACCAGGTGAGCCAGACCAGGCCGCGTCGCACCCGCCGGAGCGCGGACGCAGGCTCGCGCAGAGGGCCCGCGGGGAGCAGGCGACCGTTGCCGAACGGATTCGAAGCGTCCGCCACGATCACGTCGAGGTCGCGGGCGAGGCCGTGGTGCTGCAGGCCGTCGTCGAGGAGGAGCACGTCCGCTCCCTGCCGCAGCGCGAGCGAGGCCAGCTCCGCCCGCCGCGGGCCGACGAACACCTTGCAGCCGCGGCGCGCGAGCAGCACGGGCTCGTCGCCCGCCAGCTCCGCCGGGGTGTCCGCGGACACTTCCAGCGCCTCGCGGGATCGCCTGCCGTAACCGCGGCTCAGCACCGCGGGCTTCCTTCCCCGCGCCGAGAGCCGCGCCGCCAGCTCCAGCGTCACCGGCGTCTTCCCCGCGCCGCCGACCGTGAGGTTGCCCACGGAGATGACCGGCACCGGCAGCTTCACGGGGCGGGCGGCGGCGCGCTGGATCGCGGCCCCGGCGCGCCAGGCCGCGGACAGCGCGAGCAAGGGCGCCGACCAGAGCGGCGGCTGCGGGCGCCACCAGAAGTTCACGGCAGCAGCTCCGCGATCAGGCGCGCGTCGCGCGCCGAGGCGCCGCGCACCGAAGAGACCGCCTCGCGGGCGAGCTCTCCCAGCTTGCGCAGCTCGTCGGGACGCGCCAGCAGATCGCGCATCAGCCGGAGGAGCGCCGCCGGATCCTTGACCTGGAGCCCGCCCCGCCCGACCAGCACCTGCACGCTGTCCTGGAAGTTCTCCATTCGCGGCCCGAACAGCACCGGCTTGCCGCAGGCGGCGGGCTCGAGGATGTTCTGCCCCCCGCGGCGCCCGAAGCTGCCGCCCACGAACACGACGGTCGCCAGCTGGTAGGCGCGCACCAGCTCGCCGATGGTGTCGAGCACGATCACCGGGTCCGGCCCTCCCGGCTGGGAACGCAGGCGGGCGCGAAGCCCGGCGCCGCGCGCCAGGGCGAGCACCCGCGGCGCGCGCTCGATGTACCGCGGCGCGATCAGCAATCGCAGGTCGCCGTGCTCGCGCCGGAGCTCGGAGAAGACCTGCAGCAATCCCGCTTCCTCGCCTTCGTGGGTGGAGCCGCACACCCACAGCCGCCCGGTTTCCAGCGCGAGCGCCTGGCGGAGCGACGCGTCCTCCGCGAGGGGGACGCTCACCGCCAGCGCGTCGAACTTCGTGTTCCCGGTGACGTGGACGCGGTCGCGCGGCGCTCCCAGCAACAGCGCCCGCTCCGCCTCGTCGTCCGCGCGCATCATCAGCACGTCGAACTTCTCCAGGAGATTTCCCACCAGCCGGAAGAGCCACCGGTATCGCGGCACGTTGCGGGGGCGCAGCCGCCCGTTGGTGAGCGCCAGCTTCACGCCGGCGGCGGCGGCCGCGTCGATGAGCTGCGGCCACAGCTCCGTGTACTCCAGCACCAGCACGTCCGGCCGCAGCGCCGCGATCGCGCGCCGGCACGCGCCCGGCAGATCGTACGGCAGAAAGGTCACCAGCCCGGCCAGCGACTCGGGAACGAGCCTCTGCCGCGCCATCGACGCCCCGGAGTCGGTCACCGACGAGATGATCACCCGCGCATCGGGCCGCAGCGCCTTCAGCTCGCGGACGATGGGAACCAGCCCGAGCACGTCGCCCGCGGACGCTCCGTGGAACCACACCGTCGGGCCGGGCGGCGGAAGCGCGATGCCTTGGTAGAGCCCGAGCCGCAGGCGGATCCCCTGGCGCACGCGCGGATGGAGGAGGAGGAACGGCAAGAGGAGCCAGAAGATCACGTACTCGGCGGCGATCGCTGCCCAGGTCAAAAGCGCGTCCCGATCGCGATGCCGGGCTCGAAGAGGAAGTGCGTGGCGGTATTCGGGCCCGGCCTGGTGGCGAGCTCGATGGCGGCGCCCGGCGAAAGCTGCACCGGCCCGAAGTCGAACGCCGCCGCGGCGCCCAGGCCCGCCGAGAGAACGGGAGACCACTGCAACAGCGCCTCCGAGGTGGTGAGCCCGACGACCTTGTCGTGCCAGGCGCGGATCCAGTACGCGCGCAGGAACGGCGATGCGGTGATCGCGAACAGGGGGTTCACCCGGTACGTCGCGATCAGCGGCACCTCCAGTCCCAGGGCGCGGTAGTTCCAGATGTCGGTCTGCGAGCGTCCGTCGGCGGACCGATCGATCCGCTGCTCCGCGGTGACTCCCACGGCGCGGGCGCCGATCTCGATGGCGAGCCCCCCGCCCGGCGGAAGCTCGCGCAGGCGCACCCGCGTGCCCACCGCGCCGCCGACCAGCATGGGCGTGAACGGGACCACCGGGTTCGTCAACTTCAACTGGCCTTCCAGCGCCAGCCGGGAGGTGGCCTGCCAGCGCACCGTCACGTCGGAGGCGACCCAGGTGGAGACCTCGTACTGCTGCGCTTCCGGCGGGGTCTGGGGGAGATCGCGCAGATCGCTCGGACCGGCCAGCACGCGCCCGGTCTCCAGCGAGATGCTGGCGTGGAGATCGCCCTTCCCCAGGTCGCCCGCGGGCAGGAAGGTCCCCGCGCTCACCACCGGCAGCGCGCACCCGGAGCAGAAGAGCGCCAGCAGCGCGCGCTTCACGCGGAGAGCCCCGGAAAGGCGTCGCGCAGCCCGTCGAACATGAACTGCACGGCGATGGCCCCGATGATCAGGCCGATCACCCGGTTCATCACGCTCAGGCCGGTGACGCCGAGCAGGCGCGAGATCCGGTCGGCGGCGACCAGCATCAGGTAGCTGGCGATGCAGGTGAGGGCGATGGAGAGGATCACGGGCACCGCGAACGCCTTCCGCCCGGCCTTCGCCATCAGCGTGATGACGGTGGCGATGGAGCCGGGTCCGGCGAGCAGAGGGATGGCGAGGGGGAAGATGGCGACGTCTTCCTTCTCCGCCCCTTCCCGCTCCTCCTCCGGCGTCATGCGCGTGCGCTGCGGTTGCGCCCGCAGCATCTCGATGGAGGTGAGGAGGAGCAGGATGCCGCCCGCCACCTTGAAGGCCCCGAGGGTGATTCCGAACACCTTGAAGATCAGCGTGCCGGCCACGGCGAAGGTGGTGAGGACCAAGAAGGCGGCGATGGAGGCGCGCCGCGCCATGTTCCGCCGCTTCTCCTGCGGATCGCCGCGGGTCATCGCCATGAAGACCGGGATGGCCCCCATCGGGTCGACCACGAAGAAGATCGCCGAGAGGGAGAGCAGGCTGAAGCTGAGCCACTCCTTCATCATGCGAAGCGCCGCCGGCTGTTCACCTTCAGCGCTGTGTACCATCCTTTGCTTTCCGGCGCGCCCCACCGTCGCTACCATCAAGGCGGTGGAGGAAGCGACCTATCGGGAGCTGGTGGAGAACGCCAGCGACATCATCTACGCGCACGATCTCGAGGGCCGGTTCATCTGGGTGAACCGGGCTTGCGAGCGGATGACCGGCTACACGCGCGACGAGATCCTCCGCATGCGCATCTGGGATCTGGTGGCCCCGGAGTACCGCGCCGCCATGGAGAAGGGCGTCTCGACGGAGATGCAGACCTTCGACGTCGAGCTGGTGGCGAAGGACGGCCGGCGCATCCCCCTGGAGCTGAAGAGCCGGCTCGTCCACCGCGGGCAGATGCCGGTGGCGGTGCAGGGGATCGCGCGCGACGTAACCGAGCGCCGGCAGGCGGCGGAGGCGATGCGCGAGAGCGAGGAGCGGTACGCGCTCGCCGCGCTGGGCAGCAACGACGGCCTCTGGGACTGGGACCTCCGGCGCAACCGGGTCTTCTTCAGCGCGCGCTGGAAGGAGCAGCTGGGGGCGAAGGACGCGGAGATCGGAGACGACCCGGATCAGTGGTTCGACCGGGTGCACCCCGACGATCGCGAGCGGCTGTTCAGCGAGCTCGCGCTGCACCTCGAGGGCCGCACCCCTCACGTGGAAGTCGAGCACCGGGTGCGCCACTTCGACGGGAGCTGGCGCTGGATGCTGGCGCGCGGGGCGGCGGTGCGCGACTCCGCGGGCAAGGCGTACCGGGTGGCCGGGTCGCAGACCGACATCACGGCGCGCAAGCTGGCGGAGGAGAAGCTGATCTACGACGCGCTCCACGACGGCCTCACCGGGCTGCCGAACCGCTCGCTGTTCATGGACCGGCTGGGGCAGGCGCTGGCGTTCCGCCGCCGCCGGGAGGACTACCGATTCGCGGTGCTGCTCCTCGACGTCGATCGCTTCAAGACCGTCAACGAGAGCCTGGGGCACACGCAGGGCGACGCGCTGCTGGTGCAGGTGGCCCAGCGCCTGAGCGGAATCGCCCGGCCCGGCGACACGGTGGCGCGGCTCGGCGGCGACGAGTTCGCCGTGCTCCTGGAGGACTTCTCGGATCCCGAAGAGCCGGTGCGCACCGCGGGGCGCGCACAGGATGCCCTCTCCGCGCCCTACGACCTGAACGGCACGGAGGTGTTCGCCAGCGCTTCGATCGGCGTGGCCGCGGGGTCGCGCGCGTACTCGCACCCGGAAGAGCTGCTCCGCGACGCCGACGCCGCCATGTACCGCGCCAAGGACCTGGGGCGGGCGCGACACGCGGTCTTCGATCCCTCGATGCACGCGCACGCGCAGGCGCAGCTGCAGCTGGACACCGACCTGCGCCGCGCCATCGAGCGCGAGGAGCTGCGGCTCCGGTACCAGCCGGTGGTCTCGCTCGCAACGGGCCAGATCTGCGGCTGCGAGGCGCTGATCTTCTGGGAGCACCCCGCCCGCGGAGAGATCCCGCCGGGCGACTTCATCCCCGCCGCCGAGGAGACGGGCCTGATCGTTCCCATCGGGCGCTGGGCGATGACGCAGGCCTGCCTGGATGCACGGGCGTGGAACGACGCGCTGCCGGACGGAGCAGGCGTTTCCGTCAGCGTCAACCTCAGCGCCCGCCAGCTCCTCCGCCCGGAGCTGCTCGACGACGTGCGCGGCGCGCTCGCCCGCAGCGGCCTCGCCGCCCGGCGGCTGCGGCTGGAAGTGACCGAGAGCGTGATCATGGAGCACGCCGGGCCTGCCGCCCTGCTCCTCACCCAGCTCAAGGCGCTCTCGGTGGGCCTGCTGCTCGACGATTTCGGCACCGGCTATTCCTCGCTCAGCTACCTGCACAACTTCCGGTTCGACACGCTGAAGATCGACCGCAGCTTCGTGGCCCGGCTGGAGACCTCGGCGAAGGAGGTGGAGATCGTCCGCACCATCGTCAGCCTGGCGCGCGCGCTGCAGATGGAGGTGGTCGCCGAAGGGGTGGAGAACGCCGCGCAGGCGCAGCAGCTGCGGGACCTCCAGGTCAATTCGGCGCAGGGATACTGGTTCTCGCGTGCGCTGGGGGCGAAGGCGTTCCTCGACCTGCTTCTCGCCCGCAAGACTTACCCGCTGCGGGCCTCCCACCTGGAAACGCTCCACTAGCCTAGGACGCCGTTGCCGAAAACGGCAACGGCGACTGTCCCAGGGCGCTGCGCTGGTGCGCGCGCCCGGCAGGGCTGAGCCGGGGCGTGCGAATCGCGGGACGTTCCTCCCCGCGCTCCCTGTGATAGACCGCGCGGGATGGCGGCCCCGAACCCGTCGCTCGCGGAGGAGCTGAAGAGCCTCCGGATCGATCGCGCACCCGAGAAGCGGGGCGTGCCGCGCTGGCTGTTGCCGGCGGTGGTGGTGCTCGCCCTTGCCGGTCTCGCGCTGATCGCCTGGAAGGCGCTGGGCAGCCGCCTCTTCGCTCCGGAAGTGGATACCGCGACCGTGGCGCTGATCACCCCTGCGCAGGGCGCCCAGCTGCTGGTGGCGACCGGCTACGTGGTGCCGCAGCGCAAGGCCAACATCTCGCCGCGGATCGGCGGGCGGGTAGCGAAGATCTTCGTCGAGGACGGCACGGTGGTGAAGGCCGGCCAGGTGATCGCCGTGCTCGAAGACGCCGACTACCGCGCGCAGCTCGCGCAGGCGCAAGCCGATCTGAGGGCGGCGCAGGCGCGGGAGAAGCGCGCCGAGGTCGAGCTGCAGGACGCGCAGCGGCAGTACGACCGCGAGCAGATGGTGCAGAGCAAGGGCGTCTCCACGCCCGCGGCGCTCGACGCCGCCAGCGCGCGGCTCGGCGGCGCGAAGGCGGGCCGCGCCGCGGCCGAGGCGGACGTGGGGGCGGCGCGGGCGCGGGTGGACGTGGCGCGGGTGAATCTGGAGAACTGCTACGTCCGCGCTCCCTTCTCGGGACGGATCACGCAGAAGCTCACCGACATCGGCGAGATCGTCTTCGGATTCACCAGCGCGGGGAACGCGGGAAACGGCGGCATCGCCTCGCTGGCGGACTTCGAGACGCTGCAGGTGGAAGCGGACGTCTCCGAGTCGCAGGTGGCGAAGCTGACCATCGGCACTCCGGCGGAGATCGCGCTCGACGCGTTCCCCGACACCCGGTACCGCGGGAAGGTCGCCGAGGTGCGCCCCCGGGTCGATCGGGCGAAGGCGACGGTCACGGTCAAGGTCGCGTTCGTGGACGAGGCGAAGGACGTGCTGCCCGACATGGGCGCGAAGGTGACGTTCCTCACCCGCCCGCTCGACGAGGCGGCGCAGAAGGAGCCTCCCACGCCCGCGGTGGCGCCGGACGCGGTGGTCGATCGCGGCGAGACCAAGGCGGTCTTCGTGGTGCAGGCGAACGAGACGGTGAAGAGCGTTCCGGTGGTCACGGGCGCGCCGGTGGGAAATCTGCTGCGGTTGCGCGAGGGTCCTCCTCCGGGGACGCGCGTCGTCCGATCGCCACCGCCCGGCCTGAAGGACGGGATGCGGGTCAAGGAGAAGCAGTGATGGCCGAGAGCCTTTCCGCAGTCCAGACCGTGAGACCCATCATCGAGATCCGCGGCCTGCGCAAGATGTACCGGCGCGAGCGGCAGGAGCTGATCGTCCTCGACGGGATCGATCTCGACGTGCCCGACGGCGCCTTCGAGGCCCTGATGGGGCCGTCGGGATCGGGCAAGACCACCCTCCTGAACCTGATCGCCGGCATCGACAAGCCGACCAGCGGCTCGATCCGGGTAGCCGGCGCGGAGATCGGCGACCTGGGCGAGACCGCTCGCGCCGAATGGCGGGCGCGCACCATCGGCTTCATCTTCCAGTTCTACAACCTGATGCCGGTGCTCACGGCGGCGGAGAACGTCGAGCTGCCGCTCCTGCTGACCGGACTGCGCAAGGCGGAGCGCAAGCGCCGCGTCGAGGTGGCCCTCAAGCTCGTCGACCTTCAGGACAGGATGGACCACACCCCGCGCCAGCTCAGCGGCGGCCAGCAGCAGCGGGTGGCGATCGCGCGGGCCATCGTCGCCGACCCGAAGATCATCGTGGCGGACGAGCCCACGGGCGACCTCGATCGGAAATCGGCGGACGACGTGC
>JBGQLA010000079.1:0-14819 GCA_041499865.1 Deltaproteobacteria bacterium | reverse complement strand
TGCCCCGTCCGGTGCAGCACCGAATCGAGGGCGGGATCGATCGATGAAGACAGTCGTTTTCGCGAGCATCCACGACGCTGCGCGCTGCAAGATCGCTGCTGCGTTCTTCAACGCCTTCACCATGCCCTCGCTGGCCCGCGGCGCCTGCTGGCGGTACCAGGGAACCACGACCGCCTCGGTGACGACCTGCGCGAGCAGCTGATGCAGGGCCCGCGCGTCCAGGCGGAGCAGCGCGGAGGCCTCCTCATCGTGCGGCTCGATTCTACGGGGCCACACAACCGCCGCCGGTTCGATTGCCACGGGGAAGTCACGGAGGGGGACATCGACGACGTGGAGGCCTCCCTGTGCCGTGCGCCAGCGGGGCTCCAGACGATCCTCATGCTGCATCACCATCCGCTGCCGCTGGCGCACGACAACCCGATCGAGCGGATCGCCACCCTGCTCGGCTGGCCCAATGCGCGGGAGCTCAGAACGGGTCGAATGCTGCTCTCGCGCATCCGCGGCCTGTGCGATGCCGTATTGCACGGCCACCGCCATGTCCCGGCGGAGATCAACCCGTGGCCTTCGGACTCGCGGCCTCTGCGGATCTTCAGCGCCGGCAGCTCCACGCTGCAGCATCACTTCCGCCGCTTCCGCAGCGCCACTGCGCCTGCGTGCTGGATTCCACTCGAGCCGATGGAGCTGTTCATGCCGGACCCCGTACCGGCATGAAGTCCCCTCCGCGGATGGCCACCGTGTCGAATGGGTGAAGTCTCTCGCTTCGTATTGCGCAGCTGTCCGCACCTGCGCAACATGCGGCGCAATGAAAGCGGCCGTCATCGAGATCGCCAGCGCCGGACCGGCGCTCGAAGCGCGCCTCTCCCGCACTTTGCATGACCTCGCCGCCATCGGCGAGAAGCGAGCCGGAACCGCTGGTGGCGCGGCCAGCGCCGCCTACCTCCTCGACCGCTTCCGCGCCGCAGGCCTCGAGGATGTGCATCCCGGAACGTTCCGCTTTCGCGCCTTCGCACTGCGCCACTCGTCCTTGCGGGCCCTGCGGCGGGAGATCGGGCACCAGGCGCTGGCGTATTGCGGCGTCGGCGCGGCGGAAGCGCCGCTCGTCCACGTCGGCAGCGGCGAGCCCGCCGATTACGACGGCCGCGACGTCGCCGGACGCATCGCGGTCGTCGAGCGCAACGTCACCTTCCATCGCAGCGCGCAGTACCGCGAAGCCGTGGAGCGCGGTGCCGTAGCGCTGGTCCACGTGAGCCACGCTCCCGACAACCTCGTGCAGATGGGCACCATCGCGGATCCGGAAGACGGCCTCGGCCCCATCCCCGCGGTCAGCGTCGGCGAACGGGACGGGCGCGAGCTGATCGCGGCGGCGCGAGGGTCGGGGATCCACGGCTCCATCAGCGTCGATGCGCAGCTCGAGCCGGCCAGCGGCAGCAACGTCATCGGCCATCTTCCCGGCGACGGCCCTTCGCTGCTCATCGGCGCGCACCACGACAGCTGGCATGTCGGGTCCACGGACAACGGCACCGGGATCGCCGTGCTTCTCGAGCTGGCCGAGCAGCTCTCACGCGCGCCGCGCCGGCGCGGCGTCGTGGTCGTCGCCTACGACGGCGAGGAGCTCGGGCTCTTCGGCGGCTACGATTTCCTCCGCAAGCACGTCGTCGAGCGCCGCGAGCGCATTGCCGCCTTCATCAATCTCGAAATTCCCGGCGCCGGAGCCGACGACATCCGCGCCGTCGCCCATACGAGCGGCGTGGAACCGACGTTGCGGGCCACTGCCCTCGACGAGCTGTACCCGGTTTTTGTGGGGATGGAGATGGTGCCCGCGATGTTTGGAGGCGTGGTGCCAACCGACATCCAGGGCATCTATCGATGGGGCATCCCCGGCGCATCCACCGCCTGCGATACCCCCTGGTATCACACGACCGGAGACACCCCCGACAAGGTGCATCTTCCGTTCCTGGCGCAGGCCGCTGCGCGCTGGCGTCGCGCCGCAGCGATGCTCGATGCATTCCCGGACGAGGCGCTCGCCGGCCGCGACCCTCATCTGTGGGCGCTGGCCGCCGTCACCAGCGAAGCGCCAGCCGGACTGCACCTGGAGGTCCGCGCTACCCGCGGCGACGGCACACCCGCCGCCGGGGCGCGGGTCGAAGCATGGCTCGACGTAGACGACTTCACCCGGGTCTTCCGCGCGAACCTCCGGGCCGACGTCGTGGGCGGCGCCTCGCTCACCATCCCGCGCGAAGCGCTCTACCGCGGCGCTTCCGGCCGGTACCTGCACGTCACCGCGGGCGAGAGCTGGCCCCTGGTCGAGCGGATCTTGCCACTGGACTGACGCGAATCTTTTGCCGTCGCTCCACGCCGCCGTCACCCGCGTCCGCCATTGCAGATGCAAGCCCGGCGCACGGCGTCGACGTCTTCCAGCGCGTCCGCGCCGTGGATGCGGGCAACGTAGCGTTCCCGCCCTTCGAGCCCGGTGCGATGCGGGAGGCCGTCGAGCACGATGTGCTCGCGATCGCGGCCGCGGGAGCGGTTCCGTTCGTAGTGGGCGGAGATCATTCCATCGCCCTCCCTGTCCTCCGCGCGTTGTTTCGCCAGCACGGCCCTCTCGCCGTCCTGCACGTAGACGCGCGCCTCGACACCAGCGCGCCAGAGACCTGGGGCACGCCCCACCATCACGGAACGCCGTTTCGACACGCGCTGACGGAGGGTTTGATCGCGCCGGGCCGCCTGGTGCAAGTGGGCCTGCGCGGGACCTGGGGCACGCTGACGGACGCCGGGTTCGCGCGCGCACACGACGCACGACAGGTGACGATGGAGGAGATCGACGAGCGCGGAATCGCGGCGGTGGCGCAGGAGGTGCGCGAGCGGCTCGGCGGGGGGCCGGTGTACGTGTCGTTCGACGTCGACGCGGTCGATCCCGCGTTTGCGCCAGGCACGGGCACGCCGGTCCCCGGCGGCATCACTTCCCGCGAAGCCTTTCAGCTCTTGCGCACGCTTCGCGGGGTGAAGCTCGCTGGCATGGACCTCGTGGAGGTCTGTCCCGCGCTCGACCACGCAGACCTGACCTGCCATCTCGGCGCTCACCTCTTGTTCGAGGGCCTCGCTCTGCTGGCGTGACCGGCTGTCCAGGGCCACGACGGCCGCGTCGCCGGCGATGGACGTCAGCGCGGCGGCGCGTCCTCCAGCGGCAGGCCGTCGCGCAACGGCTTCCCCGCTGGTGCGAGCCACCAACGGGGCTCGCCGGCATCGGCAGACATCTTGCGCACGTCGATTCGTGCGATCGCACCGCGCTTGAACCTCACGCGCGCTGCCGTTCCGAGGGCGACGCCGCTCAGCATGACGGCGAGTTCCTTGAGCAGGCGCCGGTGCCCGACGAGCGCGACGGAACCGACGCCGAGCGTGGAAAGCTTCACCAGCAGCGAGGTGACCGGAGCATTCCGGCCGAGCTCCTCGAGTACACGCACGTCGTCCTGTCCCAGCGCCGCCGCGAGCAGCTCCGCCGTCTGCACGGCGCGAAGGATCGGGCTGCTGCAGATGAGCTCCACGTCCTCGCCCAGCCTGGCAAAGCCCCGCGCGCTTCGCCGGAACCGCCGGCGACCCTTCGCGGTCAGCGCGCGGAAGGCGTCCGTGAGTGGAGCGCCCTCGGCGGGCTCCTCCGCGATCGCATGCCGTACGAGATAGAGGCGGACCATTCCCGCCATTTTGCTTACCAAAGCAACCGACGACGTGACAATTTTGCGAAAACCAGCGCCCCGGCACCAACGTGGGATCCAGGTACCGCGAAGTTCAGTGATCTGCCAGGGCCACGCGCCGAGCTCAGCTCAGGGGGTCGCTCCCTCTTCAGCGCCGGCCACGGCAACAGCAGGCTTCAAGGGCCTGGGAGGGAGGCGCTTCCCGTGACGTCGCTTCCTCGCCGCGCGGGCGGGCCGCGCCGGTTTGGCGCTTGCTGCCGAGTGCGCCTTCCTTGCCTGCTTCTGCAGCGGCAGCCCCTTCACCCGGGTGCCTTTTGGCTTGAGCCACCAGCGCGGAGACGCCGACGCTCCGTCGGTCAGGGTCGAGGCGTCCAGGCGGACGACGGCGCCCTTCTTCAGATCGAGGTCCGCCTGCGGAACCCCGGAAAGGGCTGACAGCAACATAGAGAGTTGCGGCTCGTGGCCGACGACCGCGACGGCACCGGCCTTGCCAACCCGCGCGGCGATTGCGGCACGTACCGCCTCGGCGTCGAATTTCTGGTCCAGCTCTTCGAGCACAGCCACCTCGCCGTGATCCGTCGCGCCTGCGAGAATCTCCGCTGTCTGCACTGCGCGCACCAGCGGGCTGGTGAGGATCAGGTCCAGCCTGTGGCCGAGCTTCCCGAATGCGCGGGCGGTCTTTTGGAACCGGCGCCGCCCCTTCTCGGTCAGCGGTCGCGATGTATCCGCGATGCCTCCGCCACTTTCGACCGCGATACCGTGACGTACCAGATAGAGTTCCATGAAGTGTCCTCCGGTGGGCGCGAGGCGCGCACCATTCGCTTCTGCACGAACATCATCCCTGAATCGAGCGATCAGCTGCCCGAGCTTCGAGGAGCGGAGCAGTCGCTCCTCGATCTGGTCCAGCACAGACTTCCAGCCCGCGAGCTTCTCGCGAGCGGTTTGAACGGGATGTCCGAACCTGAGCCGCACGGTGTGCGCCATGGGCGCGTCTTACTCCTCGCGAGGCCGACGCGCGAGCAACATCTTGCTTCTTCAGTGTTCCTCGTCGTTTTCCCCGGGCTTGATGTCGGATCAACGCTCCACGCCCAAACACGCTCTTACGGGGACTCGAGCTCTGCCTACGGCGGCTCGACGTAGAGCGGCGCACCCCACTTCTCGCGCGACGACTCGAAGAAAAGCCAGACAGCGCTCCAGGCTCCAATCGCCAGGACGACTGGCGCAAGGAGAACCGCGAGATGCACGACGACGGCGGCGCTCATGGGGGAAGAGCGTACCGCCCGCGACATGCTTTTCTCGTCACATCGGCGTGACAATCGTGTGGCATCGTTCTCGTCGGCAACTCTCTACGCTGCGGCTTGCGCGGTGGCCGTGATGATCGCCCGCCGGGGGGCGAATCTCACCGAAACCGGCGCTCCATTGCGGGCTGGTATAGTCGGGCGGGTGAACCCCTCGCGCCTGATTGCGGAGCGGCTGCGGGAACTCGAGCAGCCCCAAAGCAAGGTTTCGGAGAAGTCGGCCGTGCACCAGATGCGCGTCGCGGCGCGCCGGCTGCGGGCCGCGCTGCGCATTCTCCGCCTGCGCCGCCTCGATCCCGCAGTGAAGGCGCTGCAGGACGCGCTGGGCGACGTACGCGATCTGCAATTGCAGATCGCGTGGCTTCGCAGCCGCGACGAGACGCTCACCCGGGGGCGCGAGGCGCGGCTCCGGAAGGCGGAGCAGACTCTCGGAAGAGCGCTGCAGCGCTGGCGCGCGCAGACAGCGCCGGCGCTGCTGGACGCAGGGGTTCAGGCGCACGCGCCCCACCGCAGAAGGGTGAGAAAGGTCGTGTGCAACCGCCTTCGCCGCCTCGAAGCGAGGTTGGAGCAGGCGCGGGTGCGGCCAACGCCCCGGTCGGTGCACAGCGCGCGAATCTCGGTGAAGCAGGTCCGCTACCTGATCGAGGTCGGCGAGAAACTGCTGCCTTCTCGCGTGGTGCGCACGGTGGCGGACCTCAAGTCGCTGCAGGCGTCATTGGGGCAGCTGCACGACGCCGACCTTCGCATCGGATTGGTCAAGACCCGGCCGCTCCTCCTGCGCGAGCAGAGGGAAGCGCGCGAGCATCTGGCAAAGATCGTCTCTTCCCAGCTCACGCGTTGGAAGAAACAGGAAGTGGCGGCGCACGCGTTGAAACGGCTGCAATAGCGGGCCCTGCGCGCCGTCTGCACCATCTCATCCTCCGGAGGATCCTCACAAGCCGAGTTCCTGGGACACCTGGCTGCGGGCCTTCACGAAGGCGCTCCAGTCCGCCTCGACCACTGCCGCGTAGTCCTGCGCGAAGGAGATCGCGGCGTCCGCCGCCAGCCGGGGGGTCCAAACCGCATCGAGCATGTTCGGCGCGTTCACGCGACAGTGCAGGCGCGCCAGCACCTCCCCACATTGCCGGCCGTACGCGGAGAGCTGTTCGTGGCCCCCGCCGTCGACGGCAGCCGCGAACCGCGCACAGCCGAGCTTCTCCTCCTCGGGTTCGATCTCGCGGACGAGAACAGGGATCTCACCGAGATGCGCACCCGCAACGCGTGGCCATGGATCGCCCTGCATCCTGCGGATGGCCGCCGTTTGCACGCGTGCCCGCTGGATGATCGGAACATCCCGGCTCCGGGCGAGATCAATCGCGCTTTGGGCGGCTTCCTTGAACTCCAGGATCATCCGCTCCTCTCCCTTGCCCAGCAGCACCGCGAAACGAAGCCTCCCCAGCGACCCGGTGCCCTTGAAACGATACGCTACGTCGACCAGCTCCCAATCCTTCCCGGGCAGATCGGCCTTGAGCTGCTTCAGGTGCTCGTAGTAGTCGTCGAGGGCCGCCTCGACCAACTCGGGCCATGGCTTCGCAGCGTGCGCAAACCTGGGCGGATCGCCATCCTCCCCGAATCGGCGGCGTCCCTTTCCAGGGGCCGCCTTGGCGACGAGATCCGCGCGGGTCCTGCGCCCTTTCTCGCGCAGCAGCTGCTGCAGCCAGCCCTCGGCCTTGTCCACGCCCCAAACGGCAACCGGGAAGCGTCCACCCAACCGCTCCGCCCCTTCCGCCCAGGCGTGCGCGATCCGCGTGGCAGCGGCCAGTCGCACGCCGCGCTCGATGCCGGGCACCAGCATCGCGCTCGTGCAGAGGCGCTTCAAATCCAGATCAAGCGGGCCGGGAGCAACCTCGTCGAAGTCGTTCACGTCGAAGCAAAGCTCGCCGCTCGCCCCGCGGTAGGTGCCAAAATTCTCGAGATGCAAGTCGCCGACGATCAGTCCCTCGGGAGCCGAAGGGGCAGCGCCCGGCACTCGACCCTGAAGAAGATCCGCGGCCATGACGTGGAAGGTCCCGCGGAAAAACGAAAACGCTCCCGAGGCCAGGGCGTCGAGCTTGCGCCGCAGCGCCTCGGCGGTCAGATCCCTGGCACTGTCCTGCTCGTGAAAGACCCGGCGCTCCTCGGACCGCAGCGCCTTGCAGGCCGCGATGATCTCCGCAGTCGGGTCCCGAAGGTTGGCCATGAATTCCTCACGATAGCCGCGTCGGGCGCTACCGTCCGGCTCGATTGAACCGCAACCTGCGCCCACATAGCCCTGCACAATCGCCTTCAGTTGTAGCGGAGGAGCCGGTCGCGTCTCCTGTTCTTGCGCTCTTCCTTCGGAGACTCGCGCGGAGATTCGCGGCGCGAAGGCTCGCCCTGCCGCTCGAGCTGCACCGGATGCTCACGCACCCAGCGCATCAACGGATGCGCCGTGTCGGCGGACACGTCGAACGGACGTGGCGCACCCGGTTGGGCGCCCCGACGAAACGCCAGCTCGTGGCCAGGCTCGACCACGTGCGTCCACTGGCTCTTGTGCTCGCGCACCTCTACCGCCCCCTCGTAGACGCGCACCCTGTCTTCGCCCGCCTCCGCGCCCGCCTCGACGAGGAACTCGGTCCCCCGCACGCCGGCGACCGCGTTGTCCGTCTCGATCTGGAACGCCTCGTCGTGCAGCAGCTTGTGAACCTTGGCCCACAGGCTGCCGATCCAGAGTCGCGCCCTGAATCTCTTTCGCTCCGGCGCCAGCTCACGCAGCTCGAATGCGGCGTTTTGGCCCAGACGCAACGTGCTGCCGCCCGGGAGCGAAATCTCCACGCGCCCGTCCGCTCCGGTGCGCACAACGTCCCCTTCGTGCAGCACGGCGCCTTGCACCAGCGCCTGCGTCGAGAAAGCTCCGGCAAGCTGCACCGTCACGCCGCCCTCGATGATGTTGGCGGTCATCGTGCTGGCTGCGGTGGCGGCCCCCTGCCCGCGAGCCGCGCTGCAGACCAGGAGCAGTGCGCAGGCGCAGATCAGCGCGGCTGGGCGTCCAAGGCTCATGACTTCACGCTAGCGCCAGGTGAAAAGGCCGCGCAAATGTTCTTGGGTCGATTCCGCGCGCTTCTCTGACCGACGGCGGATGGGACAAGGGACGACTCCCGCGCCTTGAGGAGTACGCCCGGAACCGACCTCGGCCGCACCTCAGGGCGCAGCGGCGACCCGGTTGGTCAGTTGTGAGGGCGCTGGCGCTCTTTGCGGTCTTCGCGCCGGTCGGCGCGACGATCCTTGCTCAACTCGCGGCGGTCCTCGCGACGCTGCTTCTTGTCCGCCTGTTCCTGTCCGAAGTCGGCCTTGAGGGCCGCCCGATCGGCAGCGAGTTTGGTCTTGTCGGCATCGACGGCCGTCTTGTCGTGCGCGGCGCGATCCTTCGCGAGCTGCTGGCGGTCGTCGACCACCTGCTCGTGCGCCGCCTTGACCTTCACCTTGTCGGCCTTGACGGCCTTGGTGTCGGCGCGGACCTTCGCTTCGTCGGAAGCGACGTTCTCATCGGCCGGATCCTTGTCCTCCGCGCGGACGCCGACGGACAGGAGAAGCAGGCCGGCCGCAATCCCGAACAGCATCTTGCGCGTCATGAGTTCCTCCGCGGGCGGCCCATCTGGCCGTCCTCCATAAGGACAACCCCGATGTCCCGCGTGCGTTAAGCACCAGCGCGATTCGTTTCGCTGCAAATCGGGGGTAGGTGTGGCTGCGCGCAGGTCCGTGGCAATGCGCTGATTGCGAACCAACTTCTTGGCCCAGGGCTCAATGCCGATCTAGCTTCGGCAGGCAGGCGTGAGATTTTCTCCTGCTCGAGAGACGTGAGTGTTCACCTCGGCGGCGGGTCCGATCTCCGGATGGTGAATGGAGAGTTGACGAATGCGCCTGCAGCTTCTTCTCATCCTGCTCGCGGCGGCCACCGTGGCGAGCGCCAGCAGCATCCGCGACGAGGGCGCCGTCAACAACGTCCGGCCTACCTCCGCGAACCCGCGATCGGGCAGCTTCACCGACTCGCTGAACGCCGGTATCGACCTCTCGAACGATTGGACCTTGAACCTGGGCGGAAGCCTCACGCTGCAGGGCCAGACTCCGGCGTCGCAACGCGGTCAATTTCCCGAGAGCGGGAGCGCCGTCACGTTCTTGACCGCGGGCGCCGACTGGAGCGTCGACGATCACCTGATCCTCGGGGCGGAGCTGCAGTTCTCGCCGCGGAGCACGCAGTTCGCCGGCACGCCGGTCACCTTGCGGCAGTCGAATGGGACCGAGACCAGCGCGGACGCTCTGGTGCGCTCGCAGACGTCGCAGGCCGGCGCAGCGTTCAACATCTCCTGGGACACCGCCGGTGACTCCCGATTGGAATGGTCGTACGGGGCGAGCGCCGTTTACTCGCATTACGGCATCGACCAGAACCTCCCGCGCGTCCGCCTCGCGGACGGCACGACCGTGACCTCCGCGACGCTGCGGCAGCAGACGGTCGCGTATTGCCAGGCGCACCCGAGCATCCGGAACTGCGCGCAAGGCGTGCTGACCGCGCTGAAGGCCACGCCGGTGACGCTCGATTCCGAGCGGCTCTCGGCGACCATCACCGCCACGCTGTTCACCGACACTGACGTCACGCTCTCCGGCGACTATTACGTGTACGAGCAGGACCCCGCGCAGGTAGGCTTCTTTACGCTGGTCGCGGCTGGCCGCGGTGCTGGCGTGCCGATAGCGCCGCTGCAGTACGAGGTGCGGCCGGAGGTGGTCCACCGGTTCGGCGACTTTTCCGCACGGCTCTGGGTCCAGGCCGGAGAATACGTGGCGGGGACAGGGCAGAGCACGGCCGGCGCGGGGCTGCGACTGCAGTACAAGTTCACCAAGGCATTCCGGTCCTGGATCACCGTCTCGGGGCAGCGGGACGTGGACCAGACGGATCAGATCACCAGGTCCGGCACGGTGGCGCTGGGTGCGGCGTACCGCTGGTAGCCGGAGTTGGGCGAAGCCCGTACCGCAAGTGTCTCCATCGCATCTTCAGAACGCGACGTGTGCGCGCGCGGTAAAGACGTGAATGGGCCCGCGATCGCGGTTGAACCCGGGGTTCAGGATCGGCTGGTAGTTCACCCCGAGGGAGATTTCGCGGGAAAGCGCCGCACGGTAGTAGATCTCGGCCAGCGTCTCGAAACCGTAGCGAAGCGCGCCGTCGCCGATGATGAAGCCGTAGCCGCCGGCGGCGAGGTAACGGCGATGGAGGGCGGAGAGGCCGCTCACCACCAGACCCACGCCTGCCTCGTCGTCGGGCCGGCTCCATCGCTCTCCCGATTGAACTGCACCGAGAGCGACCGAGCGATCGATTTCGGTGAACGCCCACGTCTCGTTCGCGCCGTCATTGTAGCTGGCGCGTGCAACGACACCGAGCCCATTCCCCAGCTCCTGGTTCACGCTGGCGGCGAATCCCTTCTTCGTCCTTCCGAATGCGCGCGTCGCAGTCACGTCGAGCCGGGCGCCGGGATCGTCGAGCGCCTGCTGGTAGCTGCCCATGTGCGCGTCGTTGAGGAAGATCAGAGCGCGGGCTGCCCCCTTCCGGTTCCAGAGCACGAACCGACCCTCCACTTCGGCCACCAAGCCGCGCGCCTTGTCGATGCGCCACTCCATCGGCAGCAGGTTCGCGTACTGGGGCTCGAGCACCAGCGCGGCACGCACCGACCACCAGTCGATGGAAAGGTCTGTCGCGACGCCCCAGGTGTACCCGCGGGTATCGGCCGGGTAGTCGTATGCCGCCGAGGCGAAGAGGCCCCAGCTCATGAAGTGCGTGTGTGGATCGTTGGAGCGAGGCACGTTGTCGACGAAATCGGGCACGGCAACCTTGCCGACGGTGAAGGTCAAGGCGTCGCGGTCCCGCGTGCCCGCGAGTTGGTTCGGACCCGGGTCGAGCGGGATGGTCCCACCCCCAAGGCCGATGACCTGGCGCAGAAAAGCCCGCGCTAGCAGTATCGACGGTTTCGGATTTCCCACGCGGTAGACCTCGCCGCTGGGGAACGCCGCAACTCCGAGGGTCGATGAGAGACCCATCCCCCCGCTCAATTCCGGCTGAACGTAGAGCTCGGCGCCCGGCCAGAGGCGCATTCCGCCAAAAAGATCGGTAACGATCGACGTGGCGGACTCGGCAACCGTCTGCATGCTGTTGCGCCCGCTGTAGAGCGCCGAAAACGATGGGTGCTTCTGGGTGGCGACGGTCGCCTGGAAGTGGAGGCTGAATCTCTCTTCGGTCGGCGCGGATGCACGATCGTCGGCGTAGACCGGGGCCGCCGCAATCGCGCAGGCGACAAGTGCCGGCGCCCAGCGCTCGACAGCGAACTGCCTCCACATGACATCCTCCGTCGCCGCGAGCCCTCATGCCAGCCGCGGCGGCGTACCGTCGCGGACCGCCCTGTGTAGGGTTGTACTATCGGTCCGGGGTCCCGTGACGCTCTACGTCGTGTCCGAACTTCATCTCGATGCGCACCCGCGGCGCTGACGCGGCCATGACACGCGCGCGCTAAGCTCGCGGCGTGCAAGCGCTCCTCTCGGTGTGGTCGTGGCTTGCTATCGGCGTGGTGGTGTTCGCGGGGGTCTGCATCCAGGCGGTGCTGGCGCTCGTGACGCTGCCTTTCGATCGGCGCCGCTACGTCTGCGGGCGGTTCTTCCGGCTGATGGGCGTGGCAGCGTCGGACCTGGTGCCGGCGTGGCGCTTCGGGGTGTCGGGACCGGTGCCGCGCAGGATCGCGGGACGGACGGTGGTGGTGTCGAACCATGCGTCGCAGGCCGACCCGTTCCTCATTTCGCGGCTGCCGTGGGAGATGAAGTGGCTGGCCAAGGAGTCGCTCTTCAAGGTGCCGTTCGTGGGGTGGGCGATGCGGCTCGCGGGCGACGTCCCGGTGAAGCGGGGCGACGCGCAGTCGTCGCACGATGCGATGTGCCGCTGCGCGCAATGGCTGGAGCTCGGGATGCCGGTAATGATCTTTCCGGAGGGAACGCGCTCTCTCGACGGCGCGCTCCTTCCCTTCAAGGACGGCGCGTTCCGGCTGGCGCTGGACGCGAACGCAGAGGTGCTCCCCATCGCAGTGGAAGGCACGCGCACCGCGCTGCCCAAGCACTCGTGGCACTTTGGCAGGTCGCGGGCGCGGGTGGCGGTGGGCAAGCCCATCGCGTCGCAGGGGCGGTCGATCGAAGAGCTGAAGCAGCTCGCCCGCGAGCAAATCGAGGCGCTGCTCCGCGAGTTGCGCGCGGCCCAGATTGGCGCGCCTGGCAGGCCACGAGCACGCGCAGCACGTTCTCGCCCCACAGCTTCTTGAGGTTCTCGTCGCTGGATGCAGATGAGCGTAGCGGACGGCAATAGAGGGGCAACAAGGTTCCTGCATCCGCCAGAGGACAGAGAGACTCTCCATCACGCGTTCCCCTTCCCCTCGACGATGCGGACGTCCAGGCGCCCACCAAGCGCGTGCGCGACCTTCTCTAGAAAATCTAGCTTCGGGACCACCTTGCCGCTCTCGAGTCGCGCGATGTTCGGTTGCTTCGTGCCCGCGCGCGCGCCTTCAGCGCGTCGGCCACGGCGGCACGCTCCTTCGAGTAGAAGATCGTCTCCGAAGCCCTGAAACGCCCCGCGGAGGAACGGGCCGAGGTGGTCGACCGCCTGCTTCAGAGCCTCGACGACGAAGAAGTGGGTCTTGTCGCTGCCGCGCTGGGCGCGCTTCCTGCTCCGCCCCAAGGGCTCGTTCAGCGAGCGAGTTCCTAGAGTAGCCCGAGCACGGGAGCGGGCGGGTGGATACCGTTCAGTCATGGCTGAGCCCGCAAACTTCCTGATCGTCGATGACGACGAGGACTTGCGCGCAATGGTGTCGAGGGTGCTGCGGGCCGAGGGCCACCGGTTCCGCGAGGCGGTCCATGGTCAAGTCGCATTGGATACGCGTGTATTTCGTCGTGCAGCGGTTCGAGCGTGAGGCGGCCGGGCCGTTCTGAGTGCGGTACGGCAAGCGATCGACGCCTCGGTTGGGGGCCTCGAAGCCCTGCGGCAGCTTCTTGGCCACGACCGCTTGCTTCGACAACTTCATGCCACCTGCACCGAACGATCGCGCTTCCGCCGCCGATCTTCCAGCACGCCAGACAGTGTCGAACTCGAGAGACAGCAAGAATTCGTGCTGCCTTGGGGCAAGGATAACTCATGCTCAAGACGCCGAAGCTCCCCGATCAGGTGCAGAAGTCCCTCACCAGCATCAAAGGATTCGACGAGATCACAGGCGGCGGGCTTCCGAAGAACAAGACCACCCTGATTTTTGGGAATGCCGGCTCTGGAAAAACACTCTGGGGCCTCAATTTTCTGATCAGTGGCGCGACCGATTACAACGAGCCAGGCATCTTCATGTCCTTCGAAGAGACAGAAAATGAGCTCTATGACGACGTGGCTTCTCTCAACCTGGATTTGCGAGGGCTCGTCTCACGGAAAAAGATCCTGCTCGATTGCGTTCGCCTCGAGCGCAGAGACATCCAGGAAGCCGACTTCAATCTCGAAGGAATCCTCATCCGTCTGGAACATGCCATCGATTCCATCGGCGCCAAACGGGTCGTCCTGGATTCCATAGAATCGCTCTTTGCAGGCATCTCGGATGCCGGCATTCTACGCTTGGAGATCAAGAGACTTTTCCGATGGCTCAAGGACAAACAGGTCACGTCGATCATCGTCGGCGAGCCGGGACAAGACTCTTTTACCCGCCATGGCCTGGAGGAGTACATCTCCGATTGCATCGTGCTGATGGACAACCGGGTTCGAGAACAGATCGCCGTCCGCAGGATCCGTGTCATCAAGTATCGTGGCTCGAGTCATGGAACGAACGAATATCCATTCGTCATCGACAAAACCGGCCTCTCGGTGATTCCCATCACTTCCGCGGGACTCGATCAACCAGGTACCGCAAAGAGGGTGTCGACCGGCATTCCATCCCTGGATCGGATGTTCAAGGGCGGAGGCTATACCAGGGGCAGTACGGTGCTCGTCTCGGGCACCGCAGGCACTGGGAAAACGAGCCTCGCGGCGGCGTTTGCTGCGGAGAGTTGCAGACGTGGAGAACGGTGTCTGTTCTTGTCTTACGAAGAATCTTCAGGACAACTCGTTCAAAACATGGGCTCCATAGGGTTTCGCTTCGCGCCGTTGATGAAGAAAGGACTCCTGAAGATTGTCTCGACCAGGCCCTCCTTCTTCGGTCTGGAGATGCATCTGCTCGACCTCTACAAGACCATTGCGGAGTTCAAGCCAAAGGCGGTCGTGATCGATCCCCTGACGAGTCTCATCGGAGAGGGGGACGAACGCGAAATCCGATCGATGGTCACCCGCATGATCGATCTCCTGAAATCCGAGGGCGTCACCGGGTTCTTCACCAGTCTCGTTTCTTCGACCGCCCAGAATTACACCAGCGGCGAAGTCGGCGTCTCGTCCTTGATTGACACCTGGATCGTCGTCAGGGAACTGGAAGAAGATGTTGGCAAGAGACGCATTCGTGGGCTCTACATCGTCAAGTCCCGGGGCATGGGCCACTCCAGCGATGTCCACAAACTGGTCTTGAGTGATGATGGAATCGACCTGACACCAATGGATCCCGCCGCAGAGCAGAGGAAGATGATCGGCAAGAGTCTCTCCGGGAAGCGGAGTCAATCTCGAGGCGAAAAGTAGCGGGTGGAAATCCGGAGATCCGACGTAGACCATGCCGACATCGCATCCTGACTTCATCGTTGGCATCGGCGGCTCGGCGGGAGGCCTTGTCGCATACAAGGCGTTCCTGGATGCCCTGCC
>JBGQLA010000078.1:0-14893 GCA_041499865.1 Deltaproteobacteria bacterium | reverse complement strand
GCGATGACTTCGATCCCCGACAGCTTGCGGCGCGTGCCGCGCTCGCGCAGCGTGCCCTCGAGATTGACGGGGAGGTCCTCGGGCCGCGGCGGCGGCGCTACGGGAATGAAGTTGAACGCATACTGGATGCGGACCGGGACCGGCCGATCGCCGCGGCGTCCGGGCAGGAACCGGAGCTTTTCGGCGGTGGCCAGCGCGGACTCGTCGAAACCCGGCTGGGGAGGGCTGAGCACGACGAGGTTCCCGGGCGCGCCGCGCTCGTCGATGTCGAGCTGCAGGAGCACGCGCGCCGATCCGGCCACGCCGGGCGGGTAGGGCGCGGGCACTTCCTCGAGCAGCTTCGGGGGAGTGAAGGGCTCGGGCGCGGCCGGGGGGGCTTCCCGCTGCGGATCGGGGACCGGCTGTGCGGATGCGCCGGCGGCGAGACACAGCAAGCAAAGAGCGGCGCCGCGTCGCATCCGCCAGACTTCTAGGCCAGGAGCGCGGTCGTCCGCAAATGCCGGCTTCAGCGCGGGAGCGGATCGCCGGAGACCGGCGCCGCGGCCGGCGCCCGCAGGCGCATCTTCCGGCGCTCGTCGGCGATGGCGGTGAGCTCGCGGACCGCCTCATCGGGCGCGCTCTCCAGCGCTTGCGCGAGAGCGCGCAACCGCTCCGCCAGGGCCCGCGCCGCGCCGGGGACGAAGCGGTTGAGCGCGGCGGCGCCGCCCACCGTGCCGTCGCCGGCGAGGCGGGTGGTGTCGCGAAAGCCGCCGGCCGCGAGCTCGCGCGCGAGGGACGCGTCCACCCCGGATTCGAGCAGGGTCTGGGCCACCGCCGCGGCCGCCAGGTAGGGGAGATGGGAGGCGATGGTCACCGCGCGGTCGTGCGCGTCGGGCTCGACGTCGAGGATCTGCTGCGCGCCGGCCACCATCCACAGCTCGCCGGCCCGGCGGACCGCCTCGCGTCGCGCCGCGGGATCCCGCGCGCCGACCGGCGGGCAGAGGGCGACGGTGCACCCGAAGAACAACGCCGGATTGGCGGCGATGAACCCGCGGAACTCGGTGCCCGCCATGGGATGGCCGCCGATGAACACCGCCCGGTCCTGCGCCGCGCCCTCCGTGCAGATGCGCTCCTTCGCCCCGCACACGTCGGTGAGGAGCGCGCCCGGACGCATCCGCGCCGCGACCCCCGCCAGCATCTCCAGCAGGGGCTGCGCCGGGGTGCAGAGAACGACGGTGTCGAACTCCTCCAGCGAGGCCGCCTCGAGCGTGGTGGCGGTGTCGACCGCGTGCTCCTCGACGGCCTGCTGGCGCGCGCGCGCGTCCACGTCGATGCCGGCGATGAACAGGTCGCGCCGCGCCCGCCGCAGCGCCAGCGCGAGCGAGCCGCCGATCAGTCCGAGTCCGATGATGGCGATCCGTTCCGGCGCGGGCATCCTCCTAATCTTACACCCGAAACGCCGGTGGCGGGTGTCCGGCCGCCAGGCGGCGCGTCAATGCGCGTCGATGAACCCGCCGTGCTTGACCAGGAACGACTCGTAGTCGCCCGCGTAGTCCTCGAGGCCGTGGTGGTGGAAGGCGAGGATGCGAGTGGCGGCCGTATCGATCAGATCGCGATCGTGGGCCACGAAGATGACGGTGCCCGGGTAGCTCGCGAGACCGTCGCCCAGGGCCGAGATCGCTTCCAGATCGAGGTGGCTGGTGGGCTCGTCGAGCACCAGCACGTTGGGCTTGACCAGCATCAGCTTGCAGAAGAGCAGCCGGACGGCCTCGCCGCCGCTCAGCGCCTTGGTCGGCTTCATCCCTTCGTCGCCGCGAAAGAGCATCCGCCCGAGCAGGCCGCGGATCTCCTCGTTCCCGGCAGTGGGATCGATGTCGTGGAGGTAGTCGAAGCAGGTGGTGTTCACCGGGATGATCGGCTTCACGTCCTGCGGCATGTAGCCGATCTGCGCTTCGTGCCCCCAGGTGATCTTCCCGGCGTCGGGCTCCAGCTCGCCGATCAGCGTCCGCAGCAGCGTGGTCTTGCCCACCCCGTTGCGGCCTACCACCGCCACCTTCTCGCCCTTGGTGATCAGCGCGGAGAAATCCGCAAACAGCGGCTTGTCGAAAGCCTTGCCCAGCCCCTCGATGGTCAGGGTCTGCTTGCCGCTCGGGCGCTTCTGCTCGAGCTTGATGAAGGGCCGGGCGATGTTCGACTTCTTGATGTCGGAGACCGAGAGCTTCTCCAGCTGCTTGATCCGGCTCTGCACTTGCGAGGCGCGCGTGCCCGCCGAGAACCGGGCCACGAACTCCTGCAGCTGGGCCCGCTTCTTCATCTTGTCGGCGTTCTCCGACTCGATCCGGCTGCGCACCTGCGCCTTGGCGCGGACCATGTCGTCGTAGTTGCCGACGTAGGTGATGATGGTCTCGTAGTCGATGTCCGCGATGTGCGTGCAGATGGCGTTGAGGAAGTGCCGGTCGTGCGAGATGACGATCAGCGTCCCCTCGTACTGGAGGAGGAAGTCCTCCAGCCAGTGGACGGAGTCGAGGTCGAGCGAGTTGGTGGGCTCGTCCAGCAACAGGGCGGTGGGCTTGCCGAACAGCGCCTGCGCGAGGAGGACGCGGACCTTGTTGCCTCCCGTCACCTCCTTCATCTCCCGCTGGTGGTCCTGGTCGAAGACGCCGAGGCCCTCGAGCAGCGTCGCCGCCTGCGCCTCGGCGGAGTACCCGTCCTCTTCGGCGATCACCCCTTCCAGCTCGCCGAGCCGGGCCCCGTCCTCGTCGCTGAGCTCCGGCTTGGCGAGCAGGCGCTCCTTCTCCTGCATGGCGGCCCAGAGGGCGGCGTTGCCCATCAGCACCACGTCGAGGACTTTGCGCTCCTCGTACGCGTACTGGTTCTGCTCCAGGACGGACAGGCGCTTGGGGCGAGAGATCGTGCCGGTGTCCGGCTCCAGATCGCCGGCGAGGATCTTCATGAACGTGGACTTGCCCGCGCCGTTGGGTCCGGTGAGACCATAGCGGCGGCCCTGCGGGAACGTGGTGCTGACGTTCTCGAACAGCTTCTTGCCGGCAAATGCTTTGGTGACGTCCTGGACCTGAATCATGGAGGGCGGGGGATAACACACCGGTCCGCCTCTTGCTACGGAGCTGATCAGGCTTTTGGCGGGTGCTTCTGCAGCTTTCGCTGCAACGTGCGCCGGTGCATCTTCAGCCGCCGGGCCGCCTCGGAGATGTTCCCGTTGCAGTCGGCGAGGATGCGGTTCAGGTACTCCCATTCCTGGCGATCGAGCGAGGGGACGTCGTCCATGGCGGGTGGCCGCTTGCCCTGGAGCGCCGCCTCGATCTCGTCGGCGTCGGCGGGCTTGTTGAGATAGTTGATCGCGCCCAGCCGGACCGCCTCCACCGCGGTTCCGATCGTTCCATAGCCGGTCAGCACCACCACCTGCGCCGGCTTGGGGAGCGCGCGCAACGCCTTGACCACGTCGAGGCCGGAGCCGCCGGGCATCCGGAGATCGACCACCGCATATTGCGGCGCGGACTCGCGGATCGCCGTTTCCGCTTCCACCGGCGAACCGGCGAGGGAAACCTCGTAGCCCCGGCGCAGGAAGGCACCGCGCAGCGCCAGACGGAACGGCTCGTCGTCGTCCACGATCAGGATCCGCATGCCGCCTTTTTCTATCATAGGAGTTCAGACTTCCGGCATGGTCAAGGTCACGCGGGTCCCGCGCCCCTCGATCGAATCGACGCGCATCTCGCCGCCCTGGCGCTCTACCACGTGCCGCGCGAGGTAGAGCCCGAGCCCGGTCCCCCGGCCCGGCTCCTTGGTGGTGAAGAACGGTTCCCCGATCCTCCGGAGCAGGGGCTCGGGGACGCCGATCCCGTTGTCGGCCACCGTCAGCCGCAGCTCGTCCTCGAAGCGGTCCAGCGAGACCCGGACCTCGCGCGCGGCGCGGCCTTCGGTGGCTTCGGCGGCATTGTCCAGGAGGTTCGCGATCGCCTGCTCGAAGGCGCGCACCGGCAGCCGGACGCGCGCGCGCCGGGCCTCGGGTTCGACCGAGAGTTGCGGATGCGGTCCGGGCCGGCCCTCGTCCCACCGCTGGAGCGCCGACTCCAGGACGAGCGCGACCTCGAACTCCTTGGGCTCCTCCACGTCGGCCCCGCCACGCGGCGCCAGCATGTTGCTGATGATCTCCTTGCAGCGCTTCACCTGGCGCCGGATCTCCTCCGCCTCGTTGCGTCGATCGCCTTCCAGCTGCGCCGAGAGCTCGCCGGCGAGGATCTGGATGGTCCCGAGCGGGGTGTTCAGCTCGTGGGCGGTCCCCGCGGCCAGCGTGCCGAGCGCGGCGAGGCGCTCCGCCGCTTCGGCATCCGAGCGCGCGCGGCCCAGCTCCTCGCCGCGGCGGCGCAGCGCCTCGCTCATGCGCAAGGAGAAGGTGGAGATGAAGGCCGCGGCGACGACGAAGGCGATCCAGCGGCCGCGGGGCTGCACCAGCGAAGGATCGCCGGCCAGCGCCAGGGAATGCGCGGGAAGGATCTGCAGCGCGCTGTACGCCAGGATGCTGGCCACCGCCAGCGCCGCGCTCCAGCGCGCGGGCAGGATCACCGCCCCGATGGTGATGTGCACGAGGTACAGCACCGCGAACGGGTTCTCGCGACCGCCCGAGAGAGCGAGCAGCGCGGTGAGCGCGGCGATGTCGGCGAGAAGGTTCAGCGCCGAGGTGCGGTCGGTGGGATGCCCGCCGCGATCCAGCCAGACCTGCACGGCGACGTTGCCCAGCGCCAGCGCGCCGCAGACCGCGAGGAGCTCCGCCAGAGGCAGCGGCGTGCGCACGAGCTCGCGCGCCAGCAGGATGGTGATCACCTGGCCGGTGACCGCTCCCCAGCGCAGCCAGACGATCCAGCGGAGATTGATCCGGGCGGCGGATTCGACGCTGGTCAGCGCGGGCATGTTCCGGCGAGCTCCATGGGCGCCATGCTACGTTGCCTCACTCGTGGATGCACTGCAGAGAGCGATCGGGGTTACCCGCGTGGCGCGGGTCACCGGGCTGGACCGATCCGGGGTGGAGGTGGCGTGCGCGGTGCGGCCGCTCGGATATGTCCTCCAGGTCTGCAACGGGAAGGGCGAGACCTGGGAGGAAGCGCAGGCCTCGGCGCTGTCCGAAGCCGCCGAGCTGTGGGCGGCGGAACGCCCGCGCGAGCTGGTCTACGGGGCCGCGCGCGATCTGCCGCAAGCGTGGGAGCCGGCCGATCTGGTTGCGCCCCGCCTCTGGTCGCGGGAGACGCGGGTGGCCTGGCGGCGCGGACGCGAGCTGTCCACCGGGCGCGAGGTGCTGGTGCCGGCGCAGGCGGTGCATTGTCCTCCGCGCGGCGCGCCCGGGTTGGGACCGGCGGCGATGCGCTGGACGACGAACGGCATGGGCGCGCATCCGCGGCGAAGCCGTGCCCTGCGGCACGCGCTGCTGGAGGCGATCGAGCGCGACCAGCTGGCCCGGGCGCTGCCGCGCGGCTGGACGCCGGCCGCCATCGCCGCGCGCAAGCTGGACGTCTCCACGCTGCCGCTCTGGCGGCGGCTGCGCGAGGCAGAGCTGGAGGCGCACGTCTTCGACCTCTCCGGCGTTCTTCCCGTCGCCGGAGCGGTGCTGGTCGACCTGGAGGAAGGCCCGGTGCCGGTCACCGCCGGATATGCCTGCGGGCTGCGGCCGCTGGAGGCGGTGCGGGGCGCGATCCTGGAAGCGGCGCAGTCCCGGCTGACCGACATCCACGGGGCGCGCGAGGACGTCAAAAGGGGCGATCCGGCGTCCATCCAGGGGCTGCGCGCCGCGTGCGAGAGGGCGCGGCCGCGGCGGACGGTGCGGGGAATGCCGTCGGCCAGCGAGGTTCGCGCGGCGCTGCGCGGGACGCGGGTGGCGGTGGTGGAGCTGGCGCGCGAGCCGCTGCACGTGTTCAAGGTGTTCGCGCCGGAGCTGCGCGTCTCGGGGCTCCTGTGATCGTCGCCTTCCTCGGACCGTCGCTGCCGGCGAGCGAAGGGAAAGGGTTCCAGGTGCGGCCCCCGGCGCGCCAGGGCGACGTCTGGCGCGCGCTCCAGCTGCGGCCGCGGGCGATCGCGCTGATCGACGGCCTGTTCGAATCGCAGCCCAGCGTCTGGCACCAGGAGATCCTCGACGCGCTCGACGCCGGCACCGCGGTGATCGGCGGCGCCAGCATGGGGGCGTTGCGCGCCGCCGAGCTGCACACCCTGGGGATGAAGGGCGCGGGCCGTATCTTCCGCTGGTACCGCGACGGCGAGGTGATCGACGACTCCGAGGTGGCGCTGCTGCATGGCGACGCGGACGACGGATACCGGGCCTTGTCGGTGCCCCAGGTCAACGTCCGCTGGTCGGCGCAGCGCCAGCTCCCGCGCCGCGCGGCGGAGGCGCTGGTGGAAGCCTCGGGACGGATCTTCTACCAGGACCGGACCTGGAAGCGGGTGCAGGAGCTGGTGCCGGCGCGCTTCCGCGAAGGGTTCGCGCTGCTGGACTTGAAAGCGGAGGATGCGCGCGAGGTCCTGCAGGTCGCCCGTCGCGCCGCCGCGCGCCCGGTGCGCCCGCGCGATCCGCCGCCCTCCTCGCAGGTGCGGCGCCGCAGGCTGACCCTGTATCCGCCGCCCCTCGATCCCGGGCTGGTGGCGGCCGGGCTCCGGCGCGCGCTGCTCGCGGGAGGGGCAAGGGAGGCAGGGTTGCGCGCGAGCCCGAAGGAGATCCGGTCCGCGCTGGCCCGGATCCGCGGATCGGGGCCGCCCGACGAGCGGCTTCGGCTCGCCGAGGAGCTCGCCCTGGAGCGGCTGGTGCTGGCGCACGCTTCGCGGATGCTGAACGACGGTCCGTCCGGGATCGAGGCCGCCGCGGCGGAGCTGCTCCTGCGCGGCAAGCGTCGACACTGACCCCTGGGCCGTGCGAGTCTGCGCCACCGACGACGACCTGGCGAACCTCAACTTCGCCCTCGACGCGCGCAAGGCGCGCAAGGACATGCGGGTGGTGCTGCGGCTGTTCGACGACGATCTGGTGGAGAAGACGCGCCAGAGCTTCGACGCCGAGGCCTTCTCCACCTCCGCCCTCGCTGCTCCGGCGCTGGCGATGGCCGCGCTCGATCCGTCGATCAAGAACTCCTTCGAGGTGGGCGGGCGGCTGATGGTGGTGGCGGAGCTGGAGGTCCGCGGCGGCCTGATCGCGGGCAAGACGGTCGCCCAGCTGCGCGACGAAAGCGGCGTGCTGGTCATCCACGTGGAGAGGCCCGGGGGAGAGACGTTCTCCGATCCGGTGGGCGCCTGCCGCGTGGAGGAGGGCGACAGGGTCACGCTCCAGGCGACGCTGAAGGTCTTTCAAGGCTTGCGCGACAAGATGCTCGCTGCTTGAACGGTGCGATGACCGCCGCTTCCCTTCTTGCCGGCACGCGCGACGCTTTCGTTCGCGCTTCCTCGGACGCCCTTTCCCGTGCGCGGGCCGCCGTCGAGCGCCTGAAGTCCGCGCCGGTGTCGCTGGAGACGCTGCGCGCCTGGGACGAAGCCACCGCCGCCCTCTCCGACGCGAGCGCGCGGGCGTCCCTGCTCCGCTCGGTGCATCCGGACGCGGAAATGCGCGACGCCGGCGAGGGTTGCGAGCAGGAGTCGGAGGCGCTCGCAACCGGGCTGGCGCTGGATCCCGGCGTGTACGGGCCCCTCGCCCGGGTCGACGCCGGCGCGGAGGACGAGACCACGCGCTGGTACCTCTTCCGGGTCCTGCGCGATTTCCGCCGGGCGGGTGTGGACAAGGACCCCGCCACCCGCGCCCGCGTCCGCGCCCTCAACCAGGAGATGGTCCGGATCGGCCAGGAGTTCCAGCGCAACATCCGCGACGACGTGCGCAGCATCCAGGTCGCACCCGCGGACCTGGAAGGGCTTCCCGCGGACTACGTGCGCGCGCACGCTTCCGGCACCATCACCACCGACCATCCCGACTACATCCCGTTCATGACCCACTCCCGGAGCAGCCCGGCGCGCGAGCAGCTCTGGAAGGTCTACCGGCAGCGCGCGCATCCGAAAAACCTCGACGTGCTCGAGCGCATGCTCTCGCGGAGGTACGAGCTGGCGCGGCTGCTCGGGTACGAGAGCTGGGCGGCGTACGTCACCGAGGACAAGATGATCGGCAGCGCCGGCGCGGCCGACGCGTTCATCGAGCGGATCGCCTCTGCCGCCGAAGCGCGCGCGCGCAGGGACTACGAGGCGCTGCTCGCGCGCACGCGGCAGGACGACCCGCAAGCCGGCGGCGTGGACGCCTGGGATTCGGAGGCGCTCAAGGAGCGCGTGCGCGCGGAGCAGCTGGGATTCGATTCCCAATCGGTCCGGCCCTACTTCGAGCTGCAGCGGGTGATGGACGGGATCTTCGAGACCACCGCGCGCATGTTCGCGATCGAGTACCGGCGGCTCACCGACGCGCCGGTCTGGCACCCGGACGTCACCGCCTGGGAAGTCCTGGAGCAGGGGCGGGTGATCGGCCGCTTCTTCCTCGATCTCTTTCCCCGCGACGGCAAGTACAAGCACGCGGCGCAGTTCACGCTCGCCTCCGGGATCGCCGGCGGCGCGCTGCCGGAAGGCGCGCTGGTCTGCAACTTTCCCGCGCCCGGGGCGGAGCCGGCGCTGCTCGATCACGGCGACGTGGTGACGTTCTTCCACGAGTTCGGACACCTGCTGCACCACCTCTTCGGCGGCCACACCCGCTGGGCCGGCGTCTCGGGCGTGCGTACCGAGTGGGACTTCGTGGAAGCCCCCTCGCAGATGCTCGAAGAGTGGTGCTGGGATGCATCGGTGCTCCGGCGATTCGCCCGGCACGTCGACACGGGGGAGCCGATCCCCGCGGCGCTGGTCGAGCGGATGCGCGCCGCCGACGAGTTCGGCAAGGGGCTGCGCGTGCGCCAGCAGGTGTTCTATGCGGCGACCTCGCTGCGGCTGCACGACCGCGACCCCGCGGGCCTCGACACCACGGCCCTTTCGGCGGAACAGCAGGAGAGGTACACGCCGTTCCGGCACGTGCCCGGAACCTACTTCCACGAGAGCTTCGGACACCTCGAGGGCTACTCGGCGATCTACTACACGTACCTGTGGTCGCTGGTGATCGCGAAGGACCTCTTCGGCGTGTTCCGCCGCGAGGGGCTGTTGAGTCCTGCTTCGGCGGCGCGGTATCGCCACGCGATCCTCGAGCCCGGCGGCGGCAGGCCGGCGGCCGCCCTGGTGAAGGAGTTCCTCGGGCGCGAGGCGTCGTTCGACGCGTTCGCGCAGTGGCTGAGCGCCACCTAGAGCCGCGTCACCCCCGGCGGCGGATTCGGCTCCCATTGCGCGGCGAGGAAACGAGCGGCGCCGCGGCTGGAGCTGCCAGGGGCAGACCACTGCGCGAGGATCACCAGCGCCGCGACCGCGATGGCGATGACGTCGCGCCGGAGGAGCAGGGCGATCGCCACCGCCAGCGCCGCGAAGTACGGGAGAGCGCTCCAGAGGCCGGGCACGCCGAGAAGCTGGAGCGGATTGCGCGCCGAATAGCCGTGCGAGAGCAGCGGCCAGACCACCTCGCGCAGCGGGTTCAGCACTTCCAGCGGGAAGCCCTGGCAGACGGCGGAAGCAAGTCCAGTGGCCGCGATGCCCGCGGCCCCGAGGCCGGCCGCGACCGGCAGCAGGCGCGGCGCTTCCCTCAAGAGCAGCGCCACGGTGATCGCCGCGAACGGAACGGCGGGCGTGATGTAGCGGGGGCCCACCGTCCAGCCGCTGCGCAAGAGCGCGTGCGTGATCTGGAACACGAGGTAGTAGAGGACGACCGCGAACGGGACCAGGTCGGCTCTGCGCAGCCAACGCGGCGCGACCAGCGCCAGCGCCGTCCACGGCGCCCAGAAGAACAGCCCGAGGTACGGCGCGAACAAGGAGCCGTAGAGCCGCTGCCAGGTCGGGAGCGAGATCCCCATCAGCCCCGGCGCGATGTCCCGCACGAAGGCCGGGTTCTCCAGATGCGCATAGGGCGTAGACCACGGCGCGCCGAATGCGCTCCAGTGGAACTGCGCGAGCAGAAGGATCCACGGCGCGGCGCCGAGCGCGAGGCGCAAAGCGCCACGGCGGTGGCGCAGGAGCGCGGCGGCGGCGAGGATCGCGGCGGCCGGCGCCGACGGATATTCCAGCGCCACGGCGAGCGCGGCAAAGAACCCGAACCAGAACGGCCGGAACTTGCCCCAGAACGCGCAGAGGAACGCGGCGCCGAGCGCGAGCGCCGCCATCTGGTGGCCGGCGAGCATCTGGCCATAGGTGAGCGAGAGGGAACCGAGCGCGCCCGCCAGCGTGCAGGCGAGGGCGGCGGCTTCCGGGACTCCCGCGTCCAGCATCCAGCGGCGCAGGAGGATCCAGAAGACGACGGACGGCAGGATGACCCAGATCCAGCGGAGCGCGAACACCGCCGCCGTCTTCCGCAGCGGCCCGAAGATCCGCAGCGCGGCGAGCACCGGCGCGCCCAGGAGCGAGGCTGCCGGCGCTTTTGCCGCGTAGAGCCGGCCGGCGCAGTCCGGCGGGTGCGCGGCGGGATCGTCGCAGACGAGCGCCTTGTCATTGACGTGGCCCCAGTCGCGCTGGAGCGGACCGGTATCGATGAAGCGGCCCCCCTGCAGCTCGCGGGCGCCGATCGACCAGGTGCCGTCTTCCACCAGGGCGCGGGCCGCATACGCCCGGACCAGCTCGTTCGGATTGTTGATCCGCTCGAAGAAGACGAAGAGCCATCCGTAGGCGACCAGCAGCAAGACGAGCAGACGGCCTTCGCCGCGGCGCAAACGCACGCTGCATGTTACCGCACCCCAGCTTCGCGGCGGCTCCCGGTCGGCTCACGGATGACTGCCTGCCGTACACTGGGATATTCAGGCTGCATGAAACTGCGGTTCAGCGCGCTCGTTCTGCTCGCCGCGATCTTCGGATGCGGGGGAAAACCGCAAAGAGCATTCGTGTACCAGGACCTTCAATGCGCCGCGCCCTTGCCCGACGGCGGCGCAGGGCAATGCCACGAAGTCGGCGATGGTGCCACGTACCTCGAATGCGCTTCGGACGGCGATTGCCCCGGCGCGACGCCGTTCTGCCGCACTCTGGGACTGTTCAAGGGCGGCGACTTCAATTGCAACGCGACCGTCCGGATCTGCCGGCCGGCCGCTCACGACGACTGCGTCCGCTAGGCGCGGCACGCTGCGCCCGCATTGACGGCGTCCCGGCCTACTCGCCGTAGTCGCCGTCCAGCGCCCGGCCGTGCGCCATGATCGCGTCCTTGGTGATCACGAACGCGCGAGTCCGATGGGCATCGCCCCGGAAGAGGAGATGGATCTCGTCGGCCATGAAGGGCAGTTTGGGATTGAGACGCCGCAGCCGCCCCTCCTGGTGGTACCGGGCGACGCGCCGTGGCAGCACCGCCACCCCGAGCCCGGCGAGGGCGAAGCTCTTGACCAGCTCGAGGTCGCCGCAGGGCAAGAGCCGGGTGGGGAGCGCATTCATCGCCGCCAGCTCGTCGATGATCTGCTGGCTCTGGAGGATGCGGCCGGCGAAGACCAGCGGTCCGCGGCGCAGCCGCTCCGTCGCCGCCTCGAGGTCGTCGGCTGGAGGAGCGCTGTCCGCGAGGACGAAGAGATCGACCGCGTCGCGAAAGAGCTTGATCTGCACCAGGTCCGGATGGGGTTGCGGATTCACCACCAGCCCGAAGTGCACCGTCCGCTCCACCGTCGCGTCGAGCACCTTGCTCGAAGGCGCATTGGAGAGGCTGAGCTGGATGCGCGGGTTGCTCTCGAGAAACCTGGTCATCCACTGCGGCAGGAAATAGGCGCCGAGCGATTCGTGACAACCGATCACGAAGCTGCCGATCTCGTCCGACTCCAGCCCCTTGATCCGCTGCTCCACCTCCTCGAGGCGGGTGAGCGATTCGTTGGCGAAGCGGAGAAGCTCCTCGCCGGTGCTGGTCAGCGACACCCCCGTGCGCAGGCGGACCAGCAGCCGCGTCCCGAAGCTCTCCTCGAGTTGCTTGATCAGCGCCGTCAGGCTGGGCTGGCTGATCTGGAGCACGCGCGCGGCCGCGGAAAGGCTCCCGCAGCGCGCCACTGCCTGGAAATAGCGGAGATGGTCCAGCATGCTGCCCCTTCAATACCACCCCGCTCACAGGATCAACCGCCTGAGCTCTTCGGGAGGCACATCGGCGATCAGCAGAGTGCCACTTCCACCTTCGAGGAGCGCGATCACGGCTTGCCCCAATTGCGATGCGGCGTAGAGGGGCGTCTCGCCGAGCTCTGGCTGCTGCCGGATGACGTCGGCCGGCACCGTGTACTGGACCACCACTTTCCCGCGCCAGCGATAGGCAAGGCCGGCGGCGGGAGATCCAGCGAGGGTCGTCTTCCAGGTGCTGAACAGCTCGAGCCCGGGTCGATCGAGGGCGTGGACCGGGAACCGCAGCCCCTCCGTCAGCGCCGGGAGATCCGCCTTCTTTGGAAAGTTGCGCCCCATCGCGCGGCGGCAATCGGCGAGCGCATCGCGGAGCAGGGGAATCTCCGCCATCGGCCTGCTGGCCTGGTCGCGGTGGCCGAACAGCGCGGCTCCGGCGGCCGCGACGATCAGGATCAGCGCGGCCAGCGCAGGCGACGCCCAGCGCTGGCTCCAGGCGGAAGCGCGTTCGACCCGTTCAGCGCGGGGCTCGCCCATCCATTCGATCCGATGGCGCAGGCTGGCGGAGGCTCCCGGCAGGGGCTCCCGTCCGAGGGCGCGGGAAAGGTCTCGCTGCAGGACCAGCTCGCGCCGGCAGCGGTCGCAGCCGAGCAGGTGTTCCTCGAGGGCAAAGCTCTCCTCGCGGGAGAGCTCGCCGTCGGCGAACGCGGCAACCAGCTCCTGGAGCCGCGCGTGCTCGAGGGCATCCTCACTCAACGGATGCCCTGCGTCTTGCCTGCCATGGTCGCCCATTCGCTTGCCACCCTTCCCACCGATGCCACGGCCCCGCGGATTATTCCCCCTTGCGCCGGCTGCCTTGCACCGCTACCCGCCGCTCCGGTTCCCCCTCGTCGCGAACCCTGAGGAGCCCTGCCAGCAGCTTCCGCCCCCGGCTGATCCGGCTCATCACCGTGCCGATCGGGACGGCGGTGACCTGTGCGATCTCCCGGTACTTCAACCCATGGATGTCGTGAAGCTCGACCGCCTCGGCCAGGTCCTCGGGGATCGACCGGAGCGCCTCGCGCAGGCTGCCGGCCTCGAGGCTGGCCAGCAGGTCGTCGAGCGGCGAAGGGGCATCGCTGGCCACCATCTCCTCGTGGGCCGCTTCCAGCTCGGTGATGAAGAGGAGATCCCGCCTGCGGGCGACGGTGCGATGCCGCTCGAGGGCCACGGTGCGCAGGATCTGGCAAAGCCAGGGAAAGGCTGCGCCGGTATCGCGAAGCTGGTGGAACGCGGTCCAGGCGCGGGCGTAGGTCTCCTGCACGTAATCCTCGGCCTCGTCGCCATCGCCCCAGCGGGACGCCAGTGCGACGAGCCGGTTGAGATGGGGCAAGGTCGATGCCTGAAAGGTTGCGCGCCTCGGTTCTGCCTTCACGTGTCCTCCCGGAGGTGAAGGATGGATGAGCGAACTGGCCGGATGGACAATCAGGAATCCAGATGGCAGCAATCAGCCGACTCCGTGGCGAACCGCCGGCGGATCTGCGCCCGCGGCGGCCGGCGCAAGCCCGGCCGCCGCGAGAACGCCGGAGGGCGCACCTCATGCGCCGTTCACCGACAGCTCGACGTTGACCTCGACGCTGGGCGCCACGGTCATTCCCAGAACCGAGGGAGCCTTCAGGTCGAAATCGCGGATGTCGAGCTGCAGCGAGCCCCGCACCCTGGTGATGTCGCCCCCTGCCCGCTCGGCGCGGTAATGCACTTTCACCGGGCGCGATTGCCCGTGCAGGGTCAGGTCGCCGTCCACCGTGCCCTCCGCGGGCTGGCGGTCCCGCGGGAACGTCAACGCGGCGCGCGAGACCCGCAGGACCGCGTCGGGGTACTTCCCTGCCTCCAGCATCTCGCGGAACTGGAGGTCCCGCAGGCCGAGGCCGGTGTCGAGCGGCGCCAGGGGCACTTTGAACGTCAGCGCAGAAGCGTCTTTCTCGATCGAGACTTGCGACCCTCTGCCCTCGATCCGCAGTCCGGCAGGACCGCGCGCGAGGACGGTGACGGAGTTTCTCTCGCCGCGCCAGAGAAGAGCGGTGCCTCCTTCCGTCAGCAACGAGAGAGCGATGGCTCCTTCCGTCAGCAGCGCGATGAGCAGGAAGGATCCCGTGAGCAGGCTGCGCGTGTTCAAGTCATCACCTCCGCTGCCGCGCTGGATTGCGCGGCGTACCATCGGGATGACGCGAGCCGACGCCACTATTCCGCGCTGCATCGGTTTGCGATGTGCGCGAATCCGGATCGCGCGCGGGCCATCCCTGGTGATCACCACGTTCCTGGAAAAGGGAAAAACCAGGTTGCGCGGGGCCCTGCCGCCCGTGCTGCGAACGATCGGCGGACTCGCCCTGCGCTCCATCGAGCCAGGCCGCGCGGCTCTAGGAGAGCGAGCCGTTCACCACACTGGAGCTGATCGCTGGTCGCGCGCGCCTCGTCGACCTGCATGACCTTGCGCGGCGAGATGGCGAAGGGCCGTTGAGCGTCGCCCGGGCGCGGCCCCCCGGGGAGCTTCTACTCCGGCAACACCGTCCCGGAGCCGCCCATCTCCTTCGGCAGCTCCCGCATCTTGGGAAGGCCGTCCCTCATCGGCATCACCGTTTCCCGGTAGTGCACGTGCACGCCGGCCTTGAACGGGAAGTCCGGGATCATCGCGGCATACACGTCGATCAGGTTCCAGTGCGGATGCAGCGTCATCAGATGCCCGCCGCACGCCTTGCAGAACTTGCGGAAGCTCTTCTCGCTCTTG
>JBGQLA010000077.1:0-14969 GCA_041499865.1 Deltaproteobacteria bacterium | reverse complement strand
GTCGAGGAAGTCGGTGGACCCGCCGTCGGGGGCGGAACCATGGATCGGGCCCGCCTGTCCGAAGCTCGCGTGGTCGGCGGCGACGCTGAAGTCGCAGGCCATCCCGATCTCCTGGCCTCCGCCGATGCGCATGCCGTTGACCCGGCAGATGACCGGCTTGTCGCAGAGCAGGATGGCGGTGACCGCGTCGTTGAAGAGGCGCATGTACTGCAGGTATTCCTGCGGGCGGTTGGCGTAGAGCGTGGCGTACTCGGCCGTGTTCCCGCCGGTGCAGAACGCCTTCGCTCCGGCGCCGGTGAGCACCGCCACCACCGCGCGGCGATCCGTGGAGGCTCGGCGGAAGGCGAGGATCAACTCCTTCAGCGCCTCGGTGGTGTAGGAGTTGAGCTGCTTCTCGTTGTCGAGGGAGATCCAGATCTGGTGCAAGCCCTCGACGGCCGCGCCCTTGCGGTCCTTGACCGGACGCGTCTCGTAACGGATGTGGCGGAATTCGTACCCAGGGACCAGCTCGTGGTTCGCAAGCATGTTCAGCTCTCCGGATCGAGGACGAGACGGCGCTCGAGGCGCCCGGCGTGCATGGCGGCAAGGAACTCGTCGACGCGCGACATCGGAGCGCGCTCAACGAAGGGATCGAGCTTCACCTGGCCCGCGGCGATCAGCCCGAGGACGGCAGGGTAGGCTTCCAGCGGGCACCCCCAGGTGCCGCGGATGTCGGCGTCAAAAGCCATCAGATTCGAGAGCCGCACCTCGACCGGCTCGGGCGTGTAGCCCACCTGCACCATGGTGGCGCCGCGGTCGAGCAGGCCGAAGGCGAGCGCTTGCCCCGCCTTGTGCCCGGTGCACTCGAAGATGCGCAGCCGCAGCGAAGGGACGCCGTGCTTGCGGGCGAACGCGCGCAGCTCGGCGCGCAGCGCCTTCTGCGCGCCCTCCTCCACCTGCGCCACCTGCTCGGCGCCGTGGCGCGCGGCGAGGTCGAGCCGCTCCTTGCGGACGTCCAGGGCGAACACGTGCGCGCCGAGCGCCGCGGCGATCTGCACGGTAAAGCCGCCCACGCCGCCGGCGCCGACCACCGCCGCCACGTCGCCCGCCTCCAGGCCGCTGCGCCGGACCGCCTGGTACGCGGTGGAGACGGCATCGGCGACGGGCGCGAGCTTCCAGAGGTCGAACCCCTGGGGGAAAGCGGAGAGCGAGACGAGGGTGGAGGCGCGCGCCAGCATGTGCGAGGCGAATCCGCCGTCGACGTCGTTCCCGGGCATCTGTTGCTCGGGGCAGGCGTTGCCGCGCCCGCTGGCGCAGAAGACGCAGTTCCCGCAAGGCATCACCGCCGGGACCAGCACCACCTCGCCAGAACGAACGTTCGTGACGCCATCGCCGACCGCCACCACCCGCCCGACCACCTCGTGTCCGAGGATCAGCGGCGGGCTCTTCCGGGTGGGGACCTCGCCGCGGGCATAGCCGAGATCGGTGTGGCAGAGCCCACAACCGAGGACCTCGATCACTGCCTGCGAGGGAGCGGGGCCGGCGAAGACGCGGCGCTCGCGCACCAGCGGCTTTCCGGGTTGGACGAGGACGTAGGCGAGCGCGCTGAACATCGGGGCCTCCGATCGAGCTGCGTGCATTATGAGCGAACGTTCGTTCGGAAGTCAAGGCCCCTCCCCGGGCCTCGGCAATGCCAGCGACCGACAAGAACGTCGCTGCGCCTTCGCGTTCCGACATCGTTGTGGTGCCCAAGAGTGAACGGCGCGGCCCACGCCCAGGCCGTTCATGGCGCCGATCACCCCCTCCTCAGAGGGAAAGGGGACCACGACGAAAATGTGGGCCGCCCGCTTCATTCCGACGGTCTCGTCGTCCCGCCGGGAGGGCGCGATCGCCTCCTACAGAGGGAACCACGCGCCGCGCCAGCGCTGGCCGACCCCTTGCACAAGCGAATCCACGCATGCCCCTCCCCACACAAGGAGTCACATGACCGCGAAGTCCCGCTGGACCCTCGCCGCATCCGCGCTCGTTCTCGCGATCCCCGGAATCCTCTTCGCCCAGACAGCCGCGCCGCCGAAGATCGAGGACGTGGCGAAGGCCGTGGCGGACAACACCACCTCCATCAACTTCGTCTGGGTGCTCGTCGCGGGCTTCCTGGTGATGTTCATGCAGGCGGGCTTCGCCATGGTGGAGACCGGGTTCACGCGCGCGAAGAACGCGAGCCACACGGTGGCGATGAACTTCATGGTCTACGGCATCGCCATGCTCGCCTACTGGGTGCTCGGATTCGCCCTGCAGGCCGGCGGCGTCGGGGGCCTCTCGACCCTCGGCGGCTACGACCAGATGAACAAGCTCTTCACCGTCCACATCGCCGGAAAGGACTGGGGCCTGTTCGGGATGCGCGGGTTCTTCCTCACCGGCGTGGCGTACAACGCCTCCGTCTTCGCCTACTTCCTCTTCCAGATGGTGTTCATGGACACCACCGCCACCATCCCCACCGGCGCGCTGGCGGAGCGCTGGAAGTTCTCCGCCTTCTGCGTCTTCAGCCTCTTCGTCGGCGGGATCATCTATCCCGTCTTCGCCAACTGGGGCTGGGGCGGCGGCTGGCTCACCGCGCTGGGCGCAAACGCCGGGCTGGGCAACGGGTATGCGGACTTCGCCGGCTCCGGCGTGGTCCATCTCACGGGCGGAACCATCGCGATCGTCACCTGCTGGCTGCTCGGCCCGCGGCGCGGCAAGTTCAACGCCGACGGCACGGCGAACGCCATCCCGGGGCACGACATCCCGATGGCGATGTACGGCACGTTCATCCTCTGCTTCGGCTGGTTCGGGTTCAACGCCGGCTCGACGCTCGCCGGCAGCGACTCGCGCATCGCAGTGATCGCGGTCAACACCATGCTCGCCGGAGCGGCCGGCGGGATGTCGGCGATGATTTACGTCTGGACCCGCTTCGGAAAGCCGGACCCGTCCATGCTCGCCAACGGCACCCTCGCAGGGCTCGTGGCCATCACCGCCCCGTGCGCCTTCGTCACCGCGCCGGCGGCCGTCTTCATCGGCCTGGCGGCGGGTTTCCTCGTCTGCTTCGCGGTGACCTTCGTCGAGCGCACCCTCAAGCTCGACGATCCGGTCGGGGCCATCTCCGTGCACGGGTTCAACGGCGCCTGGGGCCTGATCTCCGTCGGCCTCTTCGCCGACGGAACGTACGGCGCCGGCCTCAACGGCGTGGCCAGCAACGTCACCGGGCTGCTCTACGGCAGCGCGGGCCAGTTGGGCGCCCAGCTGATCGGCGTCTGCGCCAACCTCATGTGGGTGGGCGGCAGCACGTTCGTCGCCTGGAAGATCACCGGCCTGATCACCCGCGGCCACCGCGTCAGCGCGGAGGTGGAGGAGATGGGCCTCGACATGCCGGAGATGGGCGTCCCGGCTTACCCGGCGCAGGAAACCCTTCCCGCGCCACAACCGGCGGCCGCCGTCCTCCGCCAGGCGAGCTAACCATGAAACTGATCAAGGCGATCGTGAAGCCGTTCAAACTCGACCCGGTCAAGGACGCGCTCCACGAGCTGGGCGTCACCGGCCTGACCATCGGCGAGGTGAAGGGAGTGGGACGGCAGAAGGGCCACACCGAGCTGTACCGCGGCGCCGAATACCAGGTGGACCTGGTGCCGAAGGTCGAGATCGAGGTGGTGGTCGCGGACGATCTGGTCGGGAGGGTGGTGGAGACCATCCTCGCGTCCGCGAAGACGGGCAACATCGGAGACGGAAAGATCTTCATCATCCCCATCGAGGACGCGATCCGCGTCCGCACCGGCGAGCGCGGCGAAAACGCGCTCTGACCAAGAGGAGATCACTCGAATGCCCAAGGGAAAAGACGTCATCGGGTACGCCCGTGACAAGAAGGCCGTGATGGTCGATCTCAAATTCATGGACTTCCTCGGCCTCTGGCAGCACTTCACCATTCCGCTCGCGGAGCTCACCGAGGAAGTGTTCGAAGAAGGCCTCGGCTTCGACGGCTCGTCGATCCGCGGGTGGATGCCGATCCACGCCAGCGACATGCTGGTGGTGCCGGACGCGGACACCGGCATCCTCGACCCGTTCATGAAGGATGCGACGCTCTCCTTGATCTGCAACATCGTCGACCCGATCACCAAGGAGCCCTACTCGCGGGATCCGCGCTTCGTCGCCCAGAAGGCCGAGAAGTACCTGAAGCAGTCGGGCATCGGCGACGTCGCGTACTTCGGCCCGGAGGCGGAGTTCTTCATCTTCGACGGGATCTCGTACGACACGGCCGTCAACCACGGCCACTACCGGATCGAGTCGCGCGAAGGGCAGTGGGAGACGGGAAGCGCCACCGAGAGCACCTATGACGGCAAGAGCGCCGGCACCCGCCCGAACCTCGGATACAAGCCGCGCTACAAGGAAGGCTACTTCCCGGTGGCGCCCATCGACAGCCAGCAAGACCTGCGCACGGAGATGTGCCGGGTGATGGAGCAGGTCGGCATCCAGGTGGAGCGCCAGCACCACGAGGTGGCCACCGCCGGGCAGGCGGAGATCGACATCCGCTTCGACTCGCTGGTGAAGTGCGCCGACAAGCTGCTCTGGTTCAAGTACATCGTGAAGAACGTCGCCTTGCGCAACGGCAAGACGGTGACGTTCATGCCCAAGCCTCTCTTCGGCGACAACGGATCGGGGATGCACACCCACCAGTCCGTCTGGAAGAACGGAAAGCCGCTCTTCGCCGGCGAGAAGTACGCGGGATTGTCGGACACCGCCCTCTTCTACATGGGCGGCATCCTCAAGCACGCCCGGGCGCTGGCCGCGCTCTGCAACCCGACCACCAACAGCTACAAGCGGCTGGTGCCGGGGTTCGAGGCGCCGGTGAACCTGGCGTACAGCTCGCGCAACCGGTCGGCGGCGATCCGCATCCCCATGTACTCGCCGAGCCCGAAGGCGAAGCGGATGGAGTTCCGCTCGCCCGATCCGTCGTGCAACCCGTACCTGGCCTTCTCCGCCATGCTGATGGCGGGCCTGGACGGCGTCGAGAACCGGATCGATCCCGGCCAGCCGCTCGACAAGGACATCTACGGGCTCAGCTCCGAGGAGCTGAAGGACGTGCCGAAGATGCCCGGATCCCTGGAAGAGGCGCTCTCCGAGCTGAAGAAGGACCACCAGTTCCTTCTCAAAGGCGACGTCTTCACCGAGGACGTGATCGAGGCCTGGATCGAGAACAAGGTCGAGCGCGAGCTGAACCCGGTCCGGCTGCGGCCGACGCCGATGGAGTTCGCGCTCTACTTCGACATCTAACCTTTCCCAAAGGAGCTCGAAAATATATGGCAGTCCCAAGAGGCCGCACCTTGGCGGTGCTCGCAGCGCTGGTCGCTGCGGGCAGCGCGCAGGCAACCCCCACCACCACCGTCTGGGCGCCGTCGACCACGGCGATCCAGCCGTACCTCACGCCGCACCTCACCTACGACACGTACTTCTGGAACAAGGGATCGGCGGGCTCGACCTCGTCGCCGATCTACCCCGTGACGACCGGTCTCACCATGGGGGTGCTCCCGTTCGAGGACTTGCAGCTCGAGCTCGGATTCGATCTCCTGCTGCCGGCCTCCGACCCGTTGCTCCTCAACGCCAAGCTGGGCATCCCCGAGGACAAGCTGCTGTCCTGGGCGCCGAGCTTCGCGATCGGGGTGATGGGCGTCGGCACGGCATCCGCCACCCGCTACGACATGCTTTACGGCCAGCTCCAGCACTCGCTGCCGTTCGGCGGGTACATCTCCGCCGGCGGCTACTACGCGTTGAACGACACGAACTTCCATGCCAGCACCGGCGAGGTGAATCGCGCCGGGTTCATCGGCGGCGTCGGGTCTCCGGACATCAACGTCAACCTCCCCTGGCTGCAGAAGATCACGCTCGCGGCCGACGTGCAGACGGGAAACAACGCGTTTGGCGCCGCGGGCGGGGCCGTGAGCTTCTACTTCACCGACAAGATCTCCGTGCTCACCGGGCCGATCTATTTCTTCGACCGGGACACGCAGCCCGGGAGCTCGCAGGTGATGTGGACCATGCAGCTCGACATCGACATGCCGCTTCGCCCGGCGGCTGCACCCGCAGCGGCGCCGGTAGCCCATTGACGGCGTGACGTCAGCGGCTGGACACCCTGCCGGAGTCGTTCCCGGCAGGGTCCAGAAAAGCGGCGAGCACCAGGAGACCGGTTCGGAGCGTCATCGAGACCTCACCGGGTCGGACGGCGGCAGGGCATGCCGATCGAGCGCGGCAAGCAGGCCGGCATGCGCGGCGGCGAATGCGGGGCCGCGGGCCCGCATCGCCGTTGCCAGCGCGGAAGGAAGGTCCAGCGCGCGCCCTTCTCGCGCCGCGCGCGACCACGCGTCGGCGAAGTCCGGCGGGATCCGCATCGACCAGTTCTCCGGCGCGATCGTTCCCGGGCGGTTGTAGACCTCGCGGGACCCGAGCAGGTCGGCGAAGAAGATCATCACGTTGGCAGCGGGCCCGACGAAGAGGTCGGCCAGTTGCGCGCGCGCCAGCGCGCCGGGCGACCCAGCCACGGCCTGCGCCCATCGCGCGCGTGCGCGTTCGTCCGGGACCAGCCGCGAGGCGAGAGACGCCGCGCGCTCCGCCGCGCCACCCTCGGCCACCCAGCGCTCCGCGACCTCCCAGATGGTCGCGGTGTCGTGCGTTCCCACCATGATCCAGTCTTCCGCGCGCGCGTTCCCAGCTCGATAGACGTCCGCGGGATCGCGCAGCGACGCCTTCTGCGTGACGCGAAACCGGCCTACCCCGTGCCTCTCCAGCACTCTTTGCACGGGGTACGGCTGCGTGCTCAGGACCTCGGGAACGATGTCGTCCGGGTCGCGCCCGGCGGCGCGGATGGCGTCGACCAGCGCGTCGAAGAGCGTGGCGTAGCGCTCCACCTGCGCCCCGGTCAGCTCCCGCACCCGCGCGTCGGCGTACAGGGGCTGCGCCGGATCGAGCTGCCCGGCGAGAGCGATCGCCCAGCGCGACAGCCGCGCCTGCTCCGGCGAGGAGAAGAGCCTGCCGCCGCGCTGCACGGCGCCGCGCGGATCGGGATCCTCCGCCGCGTACACCCAGGGATCGATCAGGCCGTGCGGATGGTCCACCCGCACCCCGTCGAACTCCTCAAGCAGCTTGCGCGCGCGCGACTGGACCAAGGCAAGCGCGGGGCCGGGCGTCGCGCGGGTGCCGTACAGGTCCGGGTCGAGCACGCCGTAACCCCACGGCTGTCCCTCCGGATTCGTCCGGCTGGGAGGGGCCCCCATGCACAGCCCCGGCGCGAGCAATGCGCCGTAGCTCCAGAGATCGCGGAAGGCGATCCCGATCTGGAGATCGCCGAAGAGAAGGACGCCTTGGCTGCGGGCTTCGGCGCGGAAGGCCTGGTGCTGCTCGTGCGCAAGCAGCTGGCCGAAGCGGAACCGGCCGATCGCGTCCGCGTGCGCCGTCCGCAGCTCGCCGATCCGGGTGGCCGCGACCTGCGCCGGCGCGCCGGAGAACAGCGAACGATCCGGCTCCGGCCAATGGCGCCAGTCGGTTCCGCCGTGAAGCGCCTCGAAGACGTGATGGAGCTCGCTGCGCTCGATCCAGCCCGCGCTGCGCGCCGCGAACCGGCGCAGGCGATCCTGGAGGGCGCGATCGCCGCGCGCCCGTTCCCACCCGCGCGCCAGCGCCTCCGTCACGGCCGCGTGCGCCTGCGCATGCGCCGCGCGAGACAGCGCCCCCGGCGGCCGCGCCGCTACCGCGACCTCGAGGTCCCGCTCGAGGAGGAGGCCTTCATCGACGAGAGGCCCGAGGGCGATCGACGACGTGCTCCGGGAGAACAGCGTCGCGTCGTACGGAGAGGGATCGTGCGGCGTCGTCTCCCCTTGCGGCCCGAGCTGCAGGCCGTGGAAACCGAGGTCCGCCGCGAAGCGGAGGAACGCACGGCCGCCGCGCGAGAGCGGCGCGCCCCGGCCGACGTCGTCCGCCGGATCGCCCGGCAGCGAGAGGTCGTGCACGGCGAGGAGCAGCCGGCGGATGCCGAGCGCTTCCAGCGCTTCGCGGACGAGCTCGCGCAGCCGTTCACTCCCGCCGCGGCGCAAGCCAGACGGTGGCGAGCGGCGGGACCGTCAGCAGCGCGGATTGCTCCTGACCGTCCCACGGCGTCCCTTCGGTGTGCACTGGCTCGCCGTTCCCCACTCCCGATCCTCCATAGCCGGCCGCGTCGGTGTTGATCACTTCCAGGTACGTTCCCGCCTGCGGCATTCCCACACGATACCCGTGCCGGGGCACCGGCGACAGATTCGCGACGCAGACGAGGTGCCGGGCGCGGTCCTCCGACCAGCGCACGAAGGCGTAGAGGTTCAGGTCGGCGGCGTCCGCCTGCAGCCACTGGAACCCGCGCCCGTCGCCGTCCAGGTCGTAGAGCGCCGGCTCGTCGCGCATCACCCGGTTGAGATCGCGCACCAGCGCCGCCACTCCCGCGTGCATGCCTGCGCCCAGGAGGTGCCAGTCGAGGCTGGCGTCGTGGTTCCATTCGTTCCGCTGGGCGAACTCGCCGCCCATGAACAGCAGCTTCTTGCCCGGGTGCGCCCACATCCAGCCGTAGAGCGCGCGGAGGTTGGCGAACTGCTGCCAGTCGTCCCCCGACATGCGCCGGAGCAGGGATCCCTTCCCGTGCACCACCTCGTCGTGGGAGAGCGGCAGGAAGAAGTTCTCGCTAAAGATGTACATCAGCCCGAAGGTCAAGGCGTTGTGGTGCCATTTGCGGTGCACGGGCTCCTTCGCGAAGTAGTCGAGGGTGTCGTGCATCCAGCCCAGGCTCCACTTGTAGTGGAAGGAGAGCCCCCCATCCTGCGTGCGCGCCGTCACCTTGGGGAAGGCGGTCGACTCCTCCGCGATCATCACCACCCCGGGGTGCAGGCCCCGCACCCGCTCGTTGACCTCCTTGAGAAAAGCGATGGCCTCCTCGTTCTCGCGGCCGCCGAACCGGTTCGGGATCCACTCGCCGGGACGCCGCGAGTAGTCGCGATAGAGCATGCTCGCGACCGCGTCCACCCGCAGCCCGTCGATGTGGTACTGGTCCAGCCAGAAGAGCGCGCTGGCGAGGAGGAAATTGCGCACTTCGTTGCGGCCGTAGTTGAACACCAGCGTGCCCCAGTCGGGGTGCGCGCCCATCCGCGGGTCCTCGTGCTCGTACAGCGCGCTCCCGTCGAACCTGGCCAGCGCATACGCGTCCCTGGGGAAGTGCGCGGGGACCCAGTCGAGGATCACGCCGATCCCGCGCCGGTGCAGCTCGTCGACCAGCGCCTTGAACTCGTCGGGGTGCCCGTGCCGCGCGGTGGGCGCGAAATACCCCGTGACCTGGTATCCCCACGAGCCGCCGAAGGGGTGCTCCGCGACGGGCAGCAGCTCGACGTGCGTGAATCCCATCGCGCTCACGTACTCGCCGAGCTGCGCCGCCGCCTCCTTCCAGGAAAGCGGGCGGCTCCCTTCCTCGACCACCCGCCGCCAGGAGCTGATGTGGACCTCGTACACCGTCATCGGGCGGCGGATGGGATCCTGCGTCCGGCGCCGCTCCATCCACTCCGCGTCGTTCCAGAGGTAGCGATCGAGCTGGTGGATGACGGAGGCCGTGGCCGGCGGAGCCTCGGTGCGGAAGGCGTAAGGGTCCGCCTTGAGCAGCCGCGGCCCGCCGTTCCCCGGGCGGATCTCGTACTTGTAGCGCGCGCCCCCTCCCACCTCGGGAACGAACAGCTCCCAGACGCCGGTGGACCCGAGGCTGCGCATCTGGTGGAGCCGCCCGTCCCAGGAGTTGAAGTCGCCGACCAAAGAGACCGAGCGCGCGGTCGGCGCCCAGACGGCGAACGAGGTCCCGTAGACTCCCTGGTGATGGCGCGGGTGCGCGCCGAGCCGCTCCCAGATCCGCTCGTGCCGCCCCTCGGAGACGAGGTGCGAGTCCAGCTCGCCGAACGTCGGCCGGAAGCTGTAGGGATCGCGGAAGGTGAAGCTGGCGCCCCCGCGGTAATCGACGCGCAGCAGGTACCCGAACACCTCGTGCTGCCCGTTCAGCCGCGCCTCGAACACTCCGGAGTTGCGGTTGCGCGCGGGGATCTCCCCCCCGAAGTCCGGAAGGACGGTGACGCGCTCCGCGTCCGGACGGTACGCGCGGACCACCACGCCGTCGCCGTCGGGGTGGATGCCGAGCACGGCGTGCGGATCGGAATGCCGCAGGTCCACCAGGCGCTGGATCTGCCGATCCACCTCCGTCGTTTCCACCGGTCGCTTCACGGTTCCTCCCGCAGCAGATCGCGCGCCGGAATCTCCACCCAGTCCGGGCGGTGACCCACCTCATAGCGCAGCTCGTAGAGAAGTTTCTCCAGCTCGAGCGACGCGAGCAGCGCCTGCCCCGTGGCCGGGTCATCGGGGAGCAGCGCGCGGGCGCGGGAGCGATAGCCCTCGAGGAACGCCTTGCGCGCCGGCCCCCGCCGATCCGCGGGGACGGCGCCTTTCTTCTCCGCCGCCGCCGCCGCGTAGGCAAACGAGCGCAGCATCCCGGCCACGTCCTTGTACGGGCAGTGCTTCTCGCGTCGCGCGGCCAGCGTTCGGGCCGGCTCCCCCTCGAAGTCGAAGATCAGCCACTGCCCGTCGCTGCGCAACACCTGCCCGAGGTGCAGATCGCCGTGCTGGCGCAAGCGCACGCCGCGGGGCGCCGCCGCCGCCAGCCGCTCGATGCGCGCGCGCAACGCGGCGGAACGCGAGGCCAGCTCCGGCACCGCCGCCGCGGCCACGCGCACCGTCTCTTCCAGCTCCGCCAGCAGGCGGTCGGTCCAGCGGCGGAGATCCTCGGCGCGGATGGGCTCCGGGGCGAACGCGGGATCCGCGGGCTCGGCGAGGGCGGCGTGCAGCTCCCCGACCCGTGCTCCCAGCTCGTGGATCTCCTGCAGCAGCGCCGCCGACGGCACGGCATCGCGGACGAAGGCATCGACCACGTACGACCACCCGTCGGTCTCCACGCGCACGAAGCGATGCGCGACGCCCACCGTCGCCTCCACCTCGCCCTCCAGCGAGAGCGCGCCCAGCAGCGCCGGCGTGGAGCGGAAGCCGCGCCGCGCCAGCAAGGCCCCGATCTCCAGCTCCGGGTTCCTTCCCTGATCGAGCTTGCGGATCAGCTTGAGGATGACGGCGTCGCCGAACACCAGGGAGGTGTTGCTCTGCTCCGCGGAGAGCCTCCGCACCGCGGGGCGCTCCGGCAACGCCGAGAGCGGCGAGTCAGGCCCGTCGAAGCGCTCGCCGCGGAGCCGGCCCGCGCGGGTGGGCACCTCGCGGCGCTGGCGCATCACCTCGAAGATCTCGCGGCAGGACTGCTCGTCGAGCGCCTCCTCCAGCGGCTCGCGTGAGCCGCCCCGCAGCGGAAGCAGGTAGCGCTCCGGCGCACGGCCGCGGCGGTAAGTGATCTCGATGGCGGCCACCCGGAGGTCGCCGAGACGCGCCTCGTCGACCACCCGGACGCGGGCGATCTCCTCTCCCTTGCCGCCGAACCAGCGCTGGCCCTGGAGCCACGCGGGGAAGCCGGCGGAATCGGGCGCGAGCACGCAGGACCTCCTCAGAAGTAGTAGTCGAAGCCCTGCTCGGACCGGCGGAAGCGCAGCACCGACCAGAGCGCAGCGGGCTTCTCCGGCGTCAGCGACACCCGCGCCGTGCTGCCCTGCCAGAGTGCGCGGTCGCCGGAGAGGAGGTCGTGCACCTGGTAGGTCTCGTCCTCCGGGATGCCGAGGCGCTCGAGCGGCACGTGCAGGATCGCCTCCTGCGTCGCGTAGGGATCCAGGCTGACGGCGGCGAGCACCAGGCTTGCGCGGTCCTCGGTGGCCTTGGAGTAGAAGAGTACCCGCTCGCTGTCGGCGCGGTGGAAGCGGAGGTTGCGATAGGACTGCAGCGCACGGTGCTCGCGGCGCGCGCCGTTGAGCGCGGTGATCCAGCCCTTGATGTTCCCTTCCCGCTCGAGGTCCCGGCTGACCAGCTGGTACTTCTCCGAATCGGCGTACTCCTCTTTTCCGGGCAGCGCGCGGTTCTCGCAGAATTCGAACCCGGAGTAGATGCCCCACGACGAGCTCAGCGTCGCCGCCAGCGCCGCGCGGATCAGGAACGCCGGCCGGCCGCCCTGCTGGAGGTGCTCGGGCAGGATGTCCGGCGTGTTGGGCCAGAGGTTGCCGATCATGAAGTCGGCGGAGGGCCCCTGCGTCAGCTCGGTGAGGTACCCCTCGATCTCCTGCTTGAAGTTGCGCCAGGTGAAGTAGGTGTACGACTGGTTGAAGCCCGAGCGGGCGAGCGCCTTCATCAGCTTCGGCCGGGTGAAGGCCTCGGCGAGGAAGATCACGTCGGGATGGCGCGCGTGCACTTCGTCGATCACCCATTCCCAGAACGGGAGCGGCTTGGTGTGCGGATTGTCGACGCGGAAGATCTTCACCCCTTGCTCGATCCAGTGCAGGAACACGGAGCGGAGTTCCGCCCAGAGCGCCTCGCGGGCAGGGCCCATCCAGTCGAAGTTGACGATGTCCTCGTACCGCTTGGGCGGATTCTCGACGGTCTTGAGGGTCCCGTCCGGCCGCCGCTGGAACCACTCCGGGTGCTCCTGGACGTACGGATGGTCGGGCGAGCACTGGAAGGCGATATCCAGCGCCACCTCCATCCCGAAATCCTTCGCGGAGGCGACGAAGCGGCGGAAGTCCTCCAGCGTGCCGAGCTGCGGATGGATCGACTTGTGGCCGCCCTCCGGGCTGCCGATGCCCCACGGACTGCCCACGTCGTCGGCGGACGCGGAGAGGCTGTTGTTCTTGCCCTTCCGCGCGGTTTTCCCGATGGGATGGATCGGCGGAAGGTACACGACGTCGAAGCCCAGCCCGGCGATGTAGGAGAGCCACTTCTCGGCGTCGCGGAACGTGCCATGGCGCTTCGGATCGCCGGATGTGGAGCGGGGAAAGAGCTCGTACCAGGCGCTGAACACTGCCCGCTCCCGCTCGGCGAAGATGCGGAGCTCGCGCTCGATGCGGGTGGCCACGGCGCGATCGGGGTAGCGGGAGGCGACGATCACCAGGCCGGGATCGAGTGCGGCGAGCAGCGTGGCCGGCGCGAGACCGGAGAGGAGCGCCTTCTGCGCGAGGCGGAGCCTCTCGGCGTCCGTCCGGGCGCCTGCTGCCTCGGCGCGGGCGGCGCCGGCGTCGAGCAGCGCCGCCCCTTCCAGCAGCTCGGAGGAGACGTCGCGACCCACCTCCAGCTTGCGCCGCAGCTCGTGCACCCAGGTGCGGAACGAGTCGGGCCAGGCCTCGACGGTGAAGGCGTAGAGGCCGTTGGCGGCGATCGGCAGCTCGGCTTCCCAGGCGTCGTTCCCGAGGAAGCGCATCGGTTGCTCGCGCGGCTCGGTCGGGTCCGGATTGAGCCGGCGCCACCGGACCACGGCGGCGAGGTCCTCGTGCCCTTCCTTGAAGATGTCGGCGGTCACGCACACCGGCTCGCCGGCCACCCGCTTGGCCGGATAGCGGCCGCACTCGATCCGGGGCCGGACGTTCTCGATGATCGTGCTGCCCCGGCGTTCGGGCATCGACGTCTCCTCGTCCCGCGAAGTGCCGGTGTCTTCCGTCACCTCCGGGGCGTCCGGCCACTCCTACGCATCGTCTCTGTCGGAAACAAGGCGCGCGCGCTCCGGGCGCATCAGACGGGCGCTCGCCGACGACCGCGAACTCGTCGCTGATCGATACGGCGACGTGGCCGAGCGTCGTGGCAGTTTGTCTCTTGTAGCGCGTCCCGCGCGGTGCAAGACATGGGCGAAAGCGAGGTCGCGCATGATCCGTTTCCGGAGTGGCCTCGCCGTCGCGCTGCTCGCAACGGCTGCGGCGGCGGAGCAGCCGTATCCGGGCGCATTCATCGATCGGCCGCTGGTCCTTCCACCCGGGATGCTCCAGCCGCACGCCGGATGGGAGCTGCTCGGGTTTCGCGGAGGCCCGACCCGAAACAGTATCGGATTCGGCGCGGAGGTGGGCGTGTTCCGCGGTTTCCAGATCGGCGCCTCGGCCGTGCTGACCGAAGCCCCTGACCTCGGATTCGATCGCGTCGCAGCCCGCGGTCTGTTCGAGCTGCACCCGACGGCGGCGGTGCGCGTCGACACCTCGATCTACCGCTTCCTGGGTGCCCCGGAGGAGTACGGGTACGCCTCCGGCATCGGCCTCTCGATCAAGATCCCTCTCGTTCCGGGGACCCTCGCCTTGATCAGCGGCCGCAGCTTCGCGCTCCCGCCGATCGGAAGGACGGAAGAGCTCCACTTCGCCGACGATCTCTTCACCCTCGACCTGAACCACAGCAACGTGACCACCACCCTCGGGATTCCGGTGGGCCTCGAGCTCCAGGCGATCCCGCAGCTCTCGCTGCTGCTCCGCTCCGGATACCGGCACGGCTTCGGCGGCGGGCTCTACAGCGAGGATTGGGTTCCGGTCGGGCTGGACGTGCTCGTCAACCTTGCGCCGGTGGACCTGATCGCGTCCGCGGAGCTGCCGGGCAACCTCCGCGGCCACACCGACATCTTCGTGCTACGCGCTGCCGTCCAGGCAAGGTTCTGAGGGACGCGCGGGGGAGGGGATTCGTCCTCCCCGCGCGCGATGATTTCAGCGGCGGTCGATCTGCACGTAGTCGCGCTTCTCGGCGCCGACATAGAGCTGGCGCGGCCGGGCGATCTTCTGCTCGGGGTCGAGGAGCAGCTCTTCCCATTGCGAGAGCCAGCCGGAGACGCGCGGGATGGCGAACAGCACCGGGAACATGTCCACCGGGAAGCCCAGCGCCTCGTAGATCAGCCCCGAGTAGAAGTCCACGTTCGGGTACAGCTTCCGCTTGACGAAGTACTCGTCCTCGAGCGCGATCTTCTCCAGTTGCAGGGCGATCCGCAGCAGCGGGTTCGTCCCGGTCACCTCGAAGACCTGGTCCGCGAGCTTCTTGAT
>JBGQLA010000076.1:0-15085 GCA_041499865.1 Deltaproteobacteria bacterium | reverse complement strand
CCCTGCATCTTCGGGCGCGATCGCGTAACCTTTCGCCCGGCTCGGGCGTAAGGGATCGATGGGACCGACGGACGAAGAGCTGATGTCGGCCTACACGGCGGGCGATGCCCGGGCGTTCGAGACCCTGTTCGCCCGGCTCGCTCCCCGGGTGCACGGGTTCTTCCTGCGGTCCTTCCGGGATGAGGGCGTGGCGGATGATCTGTTGCAGGTGACGTTCATGAAGGTGCATCGGGCAAGGGCGCAGTTCCGGCCGGAGCTGAAGCTCCTGCCGTGGCTGTTCGCGGTGGCGGCCCGCGTGCGGCTCGACGAGCTGCGCCGGCGCCTGCGCCTGCCCGAGGACGCGGGTGAGGAGGCGATCGCGCGCGCCGACGAGCAGGCGCCGCGGGATCCGCCGCCCGACACGGACCTCAAGGATGCCGTGCGGGCTGCGCTGGACGCGCTGCCGGAATCGCAGCGCGCGGTCATCCACCTGCACCGCTACGAAGGGATGACGTTCGCCGAGATCGGGCAGGTGCTGGGGACCACGGCCGGCGCGGCGAAGCTGCGCGCGTTCCGCGGATACGAGAGGCTGCGGCGGCAGCTGAAAGGGCTCCTGTGAGCGCCTGCGACGAGCTGCGCGCGAACGCCGCGGGCATCGCCGCGCTTCCGGAGGGAGATCCGGAGCGCGAGGCCTGGCTCGCGCACGCGCGCGCCTGTCCCGGCTGCATGGAGGCCCTGCGGGAGGGAGAGAAGATGCTCGCGCTTCTCGCGCGCAGCTCCCTGCCGCCCCCCTCCGCGCGCGCGCTGCGGCGCGCGTCCGCGCCGATCCTCGCCGACCTGCGGCCGGTGCGCTGGCCGCTCGGGGCAGTGACGGCGCTCGTCGCCTTCGGAATCCCCGTCCTCTTCGCGCGGCACCGTGACGCCGAGGGTTGGGCGGCGGCGCTGCTCGTGCTCGTCTTCGCTGCCGCGCTCAGCGCCACGGCCGGAGTGCTTCGCGCGGGCGCCTGGGTTGCGCTCGCGGCCTCGGCGGGATTCGCCATCGCCGCCGGAGGGATTCCCGGATTCTCGCCCGCCGGGCGCGGGCTGGCCACACGCGTCGGGATGGACTGCCTGGGCCTGGAGCTGCTGGGCGCAGCGATCGCCGCCGCGGCGGTGATCTGGCGCGGCCGCGGGCGGTCAATCTCCCTCGGCACCGCGGCGGCGGCCGGCGCGCTGGCGGCGCAGGCGGCCCTGCACCTGACCTGCGGCGCGCACGGCGAGGCTCCGCACCTGTGGGTGTTCCACGTCGGCGGCGTGGCGGCCGCGGCGCTCGCCGGCTGGGCTATGCAGGAGCGGCTCTACCCGAGCAGCGCGCGGAGCTGATCCGCGGCGAGCCGCTCCGGCCAGCCGCGGAAGAGGCTGGCGTGCAGCGCCGGCTCGGAGAGCGAGACGATCCAGGTCGCCACACGCCCGCGCGCGAGCGGCCAGCGCGGCGCGACGCGCGCTTTCTCGAGCACGAACTCGCGCTCCTCCGCCGGAACGGGCCGCTCGTAGAGCGCGAGCTGGAGCACCTGCACCTCGCCTTTCACCCGCGTGCTCAGCGAGGCCGCGCGCTCGCGGAGCATCTGCGCCCGGCGCGCGAACTCCACCCCGGGAACCCGCTCCCCGGAGGCGACCACGACGATCTGCACCGTGGTCTCCAGGTCGCCTGACCACACCTGGTCATAGTGCGGCAGCCCGGCCAGCGCCTCGACGGCGGCGCGCGCGGTCGGCTCGATCGCCTCGGGGTGGACGCGGGTGAGACCCGCCGTGGTCAGGAACTGCTCCAGCTTGCGCTGAAAGGCGGACTTCATCAGTGTGAAAGGATGGGGAACCGCGGCCGCTTCGGCGCGGCCCGCGCGGTCCCGAGCTGCTGCGCCGGTCCGCCGGCGCCGGCGATTCCCCCGACCAGATCGTAGTCGCCGGCCTGCTCGATCTCCACGCGCACGATCTCGCCGGCGCGCGCCTGTCCGCGGTTGACGTAGACCTTGCCGTCGATCTCCGGCGCCTGCCCCATCCAGCGGCCTTCGAGGAGCAGCTCGGTTTCCTCCGAGACGCCTTCCACCAGCACCTCCAGCGTACGCCCGACCAGGTTCTGTTGGTGCTGCTTGCTGATCCGCCGCTGGATCCCCAGCAGCTTCTTTTGCCGCTGCGCCTTCACCCGCTGCGGGAGTTGGCCGTCGAGGGCGAAGGACCCGGTGCCTTCCTCGCGCGAGAACTGGAACACGCCCACCTTGTCGAAGCGCGTCTCCTCGACGAACTCGCACAGCTCCTCGAACTGCTCCTCGGTCTCGCCGGGAAAGCCGACGATGAAGCTGGTGCGGAAGGTCAGGTCGGGCACGCGCTCGCGGATCCTGCGCACGAGCTTCCGCACCCAGGCCGCGTCGCGCCCGCGCTTCATCCGCCGGAGCACGGGATCGCTGATGTGCTGCAGCGGCATGTCGAGGTAGCGGGCGAGGTTCGGCTGCTGCGCCAGCGCCTCGATCAGCGGCTCCGGGAAGTCGCGCGGATAAGCGTAGTGCAGGCGGATCCAGCGGGCGGGCACGTCGCCCAGCGCGCGCAGGAGATCGTGGAGCTTCGGACGGCCCGGCAGGTCGTGGCCGTAAGCGGTGAGATCCTGCGCCACCAGGTTCAGCTCGACGGCGCCCTCGGAGACCATCCGGTGCGCCTCCGCGACGATGTCGGCGATGGGCCGCGACCGCTGCAGGCCGCGCAGGGTGGGGATGATGCAGAAGGTGCACTTGTTGTCGCAGCCCTCGCTGATCTTCACGTACGCCGTCCACCTCGGCATCGAGTTGCGGCGCGGGGTGCGGCTGTCCGCGATGTAGTCGGGATCGGGGATCACCGCCCGGTCGCGCTCTCCCTTGAGGATGCGGGCGATCTGCGGATACGCGCTGGTCCCGACGAAGTAGTCGACCTCCGGCATCTCCTGCTGCAGCACTTCCGCGTACCGCTGCGTCAGGCACCCGGCCACCACCAGCGCCTTGCAGCGGCCGGTTTCCTTGAGCTGCGCGTGCTCGAGGATGGCGTCGATCGACTCCTGCTTGGCCTCCCCGATGAAGGCGCAGGAGTTGATCAGGATCACCTCCGCCTCTTGCGGCTCGTCGACCAGGCGGTAGCCCTCGTCGAGGAGGCTGCCGAGCATCACCTCGCTGTCCACCCGGTTCTTCGGGCAGCCCAGCGAGAGCAGGTACAGCGAGGGTCGATCGGGGAGGTTCGGCTTGTCCATCGGGGTCCGCGAAGGGGGCCCCGTATAACAGACCGCGTGGGCGAAAACAGCCCGATTCAGGCTTGTGGCGACAGGCCGGCGCTTCCGCTGGGCGCGGCGACGGCCGGCTCTTCCGGCGACCGTCGCTCGAACTGGACGGGATCGTGCGCGCAGATCACGCGCACATCGGCTCCATGCCTGCGCACCAGCTCGCGCAGCCGGCGGCCCGCTCCGGTCTCGATCAACAGGCAGTGACAGGCGAGCGCGCCGCGCAGGGGCCTGCACTTGCGCTCGGAGATCAACCGGCCGCCGACCGGGCGGAGCGTGCCGCAGCTCAGGTGGTGGATGCGCATGCGGAGATGCTGCGCATCCACCTGCCCGGTCCGGAAGGGCGGCTACTTCGCGGCGGCCGCGCCCTTCGACGGATCGTCCGCGGGATCGACGTAGTGGATGTCGAAGGGGCCCATGCCGTGCATCTCGAGCACCACCTCTCCCTTCGCGGACGCGGAGTGGCGCATCTTGCCCGGGAGGAAGTGATACGCGCCGGCCTCCAGCGCATGCGCTTCGGCGCCGGAATCGCCCATCGCGAGCATGAAGGTGCCGCTGAGGATGGTGAGCTGCTCGTCCTGCGTGTGCCAGTGCGTGCCGATCTTGTAGCCGTCCGGCATCTTCAAGCGCAGCGCGAAGACCTGCTTCTTGAAGGGATCGCCGTGCAGCACGGCGATCTGCGCGCCCGCCGGCAGGGCCGGCGGCACCGGTCCCCACTTCACCTCGGCGGCCGAGATGGTCTCCGCCTTTGCCTTCGTCCCCTTCGCGTGCGAGTCGTGGGCCAACGCCGCGAGGCCGACCACGGCTGCGCAGGCCACCCCGCTCCAGATCCTCATGTTCATGGAAAATCCCTTTGCGTGGCGCGGCTCTACACCGCCGCCGCGGCCGGCGCAAGTCTTGCGCGAACCGCGGCCGTCAGTCGCGGAAGTTCTCGAACATGAGATCCACCTTCAGCTCGTCCTGCTTGCCGCGGACCATCTGGATCACCGCCTGGAGATCGTCGCGGTTCTTTCCCGAGACGCGCACCGCGTCGCCCTGGATCGAGCCCTGCACCTTCAGCTTGCTGTCCTTGATCATCTTCACGATCGACTTCGCCTTCTCGATCTCGATCCCCTGCACGAAGCTGAGCACCTGCGAGACGTGCTTGCCGCTCTGCTCCACGGTCCCGTACTCGAGCCCGCGCAGCGGCACCCCGCGCTTGGCCATCTTCTCCACCAGCACCGTGCGCGCCGCTTCCAGGCGCTGCTCGGTGCTGCTGCGGATCTTCAGCCCCTTCTCCGGAGCGCTCACCTTCTCCAGGGTGGTCTCCGTCCCCTTGAAGTCGTAGCGCTGGTCGATCTCCTTCTTCGCCTGCTGGAAGGCGTTGTCGACTTCCTGCTCGTTCACCTTGCTGACGATGTCGAAGCTCGGCATGTCACATCTCCAGGACGACGGGCAGCACCATCGGCCGCTTTTCCAGGCCCTTCTTCCAGGCGGAGCGCACGGCGCGGCGGAGGGCCTCTTCCACCATGCCGTGATCGGTGCGCTGCGCCGGGGTCAGCTCGGCCAGTGCGTCGAGCGCGGCCTGGCGCGCCTGGGCGAGCCGCGAGTCGTCGAGCCCGGCGACGCCCTTGCCGAGCAGCTCCGGCCCCCGCACCACCTCGCCGCTCTTGTGATCGAGCACGCAGAGGCAGACCAGCATCCCCGTTTCCGCCAGCAGCTGGCGGTCGCGCAGGGCGATCTCGCCCACGTCCGCGAACGCCCCCCGCGCGTCGAGGTACAGCCGTCCCGCGGAGACGGCGTTCGGGACCACCGCCACGATCTCGTCCTTGCGCAGCTCGACGGCGTCGCCGTCCTCCGCGATCACGCAGGCGAGCGGGTTGACGCCGGCGGCCTCCGCGGTGCGCGCGTGCGCGGCGAGCATCCGGTACTCGCCGTGGATGGGCACGAAGCTGCGCGGCCGGACCAGGTCGATCATCATCCGCTGCTCGCCCTGGCAGGCGTGCCCGCTGGTGTGCACCAGCTCGGCGGACCCGGCGCTCCCCGAGAGCACCCGGCACCCGCGCCGGACCAGGTGATCGATGATGTTCCCCAGGGCCCGGTCGTTGCCCGGGATCACCCGGCTGGAGAGGATCACCAGATCGTTCTTCTCCAGCTGCACCGTGGGGTGCTCGCCCAGCGCCAGCCGGGCGAGCGCGCTGCGCGGCTCGCCTTGCGCGCCGGTGCAGAGGATCACCAGCTCGCGGGGCGCGAAGTGGCCCGCCGCCTCCGGGTCGACGAACGAGTCCGGCGGGCAGCGGATGTAGCCGAGGTCCAGCGCCAGCCGCACGTTGGTCTGCATCGAGCGGCCGAGCAGCACGATCTTGCGGTTCTGCGCCAGCGCCGCGCGCACCGCGCTCTGCACCCGGTGGATGTTCGAGCCGAACATCGCCACCACGATCCGGCCCTTCGCCAGCGGGCCGGCGAAGATGCGCATCAACGACTCTCCCACCTCGCGCTCGCTGATGCTGGTCCCTTCGCGCTCGGAGTTGGTGGAGTCCGAGAGCAGGCAGGCGACGCCGGTCTCCCCGAGCTCCGCGAACCGGCGCACGTCGAGCAGCTTCCCGTCCACCGGGCTCCAGTCGATCTTGAAGTCGCCGGTGTGGATCACCAGCCCCGCCTCGGTGAGCAGGGCGTAGCCGACGGCATCGGGCACGCTGTGCGGGACTTGCAGCGGCTCGAAGTCGATGTGGCTGCCCACCATTCCCATGGTGCGCGGTTCGACCATGTGCAGGTCCGCGCTGATCCCCTGCTCGGCGAGCTTCTCCTTCACCACCGCCAGCGTGAACCGGGTCCCGCACACCGTCGCGTCGGGGAACTCGCGCAGCAGATAGTGCAGGGCGCCGACGTGGTCCTCGTGCGCGTGGGTGAGGAGCACCGCGTCCACCTTGCCGGTCGATTTCAGATAGGACAGGTCGGGCGCGATCACCTCCACGCCGAGCGCCTGCTCCGCGTTGGGGAACATCAGCCCGCAGTCGACCACCACCCGGTCGCCGCCCGACTCCACCACCATGCAGTTCATCCCCACCTCGCCGAGGCCGCCGAGGGGGATGATGCGGACGGGAGAGGAGGCCTTCGGCACGCGCGCATGGTAACGTTTTTCGGCGCCGGGCGTGGCGGCCGCGGGTTATGACGAGCGCCCGTGTCGGACCCTTTCGCGAAAGTCCTCAACCCGCCGCAGCTCGAGGCCGTGCGCCACGGCGAAGGGCCGCTGCTCATCCTGGCGGGCGCTGGGTCGGGGAAGACGCGGGTGCTGACGCACCGGATCGCGCACCTCCTCCGGGAGCGGCTGGCGCGGCCGCCGGAGATCCTCGCCGTCACCTTCACCAACAAGGCGGCCGGCGAGCTGCGCGAGCGGGTGGAGAAGCTCGTCGGTCCCGAGGCGCAGCGGCTCTGGGTCGCCACCTTCCACGCCGCAGGAGCGCGGATCCTTCGCCGCGAGGCGGAGGCGCTGGGTCTGACGCGCAGCTACGCCATCTACGACGACGCCGACCAGCTCGCGGAGGCGAAGCGCGCGACCAGCGACCTGGGCTTCGACCTCGCGACCGCGCGGCAGCACCTCTCGAAGATCGAGCGCTGGAAGAACGCCGGGCTCCTGCCTGCGGACGTCCGGGTCGCCGAGTACGACGTCCCGGGAAAGGCCGCGCTCAAGGTCTACGCCCGGTACCAGTCGGCGCTGCAGTCCTCGAATGCGGTGGACTTCGGCGACCTGATCGTCCGGGTGATCGAGCTGTTCAGGAAGCGCGACGACGTCCTGCAGAACTACGCCAGCCGCTTCCGCCACATCCTCGTCGACGAGTTCCAGGACACGAACCCGGCGCAGTACCAGCTCCTGCGGCTGCTCGCCGGGGTGCACGGGAACCTCTGCGTGGTGGGCGACGACGACCAGTCCATCTACCGCTGGCGCGGCGCGGAGGTGGACAACATCCTCGACTTCCCCAAGCACTTCCCCGGCACCCGGGTGGTGCGGCTGGAGCAGAACTACCGCAGCTCGGGGCGGATCCTGGCGGCGGCGCACGCGATCATCGAGAAGAACGAGCGGCGGGCGGAGAAGAAGCTGTGGACCGCGGCCGGCGAGGGCGAGAAGGTGCGCGTGCTCGTCGCCGAGGACGAGCGCGACGAGGGCGCGCGCGTCGCCTCCGAGCTGTACGCCGAGAACGCGCGCGGGACGTCGTACGCGGAGATGGCAATGTTCTACCGGGTGAACGCGCAGTCGCGCGCGCTGGAAGACGCGCTCCGGGCCCGACGCGTCCCGTACCGCGTGGTCCGCGGGCGCTCGTTCTACGATCGGGCGGAGGTGAAGGACGTCGCCGCGTACCTCCGGCTCTGCCTGAACCCGCGCGCCGACGGAGATCTCCTCCGGGTGATCAACGTGCCGCCGCGCGGGATCGGCGACACCACCGTCGAGCACCTGCGCGCTTCCGCGAACCGGCAGGGGATCTCGCTCTGGGAGGCCTTGAGCTCGCCGGATCCGGAGCTGCCGGCCAACGCGCGCGCCAAGCTCGTGCCGTTCAAGGCGCTGATCGAGAAGCTGCGGGAAGGCGTGGCGCAGGATGCGGGCGCCGCCGGCGCGATCGAGCGGGCGATCGAACAGACGGGCTATGCGGATCGGCTGCGGCTGGAAGGCGAGGAAGGCGAGGACCGGATCGAGAACCTCCTGGAGCTCGTCGGCGCCGCGCGCGAGTTCGATCGGGCGTGGGCAGGAGAGATGACCCAGGCGCCCGCGGCTGCGCCGGCTCCCGCGGCCGCTCCGGAAGCGAAGCCGCTGGCGCCGAACGCGCTCACGCAGACGCGCGCCCAGTATCTGCGGGCAGTCCGCGCGGCGCCGGGTGCGCTCGGCAGCCCACAGCAGATCGAAGAGCCGCCGGGCGACCGCCCCGATCCCGCCGCGGCGCTCGCGGCCGCCGCCCCCGACGACGAGGACGGCCGGGCCGACACGCCGCTGCTCGGCTTCCTCGAGCAGCTCGCGCTGGTGGGCGACGCGGACGCGGCGGGCGGCGGCGACCGCGTCTCCTTGATGACGCTGCACGCCGCGAAGGGCCTGGAGTTCGACGCGGTGTGGATGACCGGGCTCGAGGAGCGGGTGTTTCCCTCCTCGCGGTCGCTCGGCCAGTCGGGCGCGATGGCTTCCGGCGAAGAGGACCCGGCGGAGATGGCCGAGGAGCGCCGCCTCTGCTACGTGGGCATGACCCGCGCGCGCAAGCGCCTGACGCTCTCGCTCGCGCGCTGCCGCTCGCTCTTCGGCGAGCTGCGCTTCAACACGCCGTCGCGCTTCGTCCGGGAGCTGCCGAAGGAACTGGCCGATGGCCTTGGCGCCTTGGAGCGCCTCTCGCCGATGCAGGAGCGCGCGCGCAAGGACGTCTTCTACGACGAGTTCGATCAGCGCCCGCGCTACTCCGAGGAGTCGCCGCTCGCGAGCCGCAACCGGATGCGAGAGGGGCGCACCGACCCGGCCTCGAAGCCCCTGGTGCGGCAGGCGGCGCCGGGCGTGGGCGGCCTCGGCCCCGGCGCCCGGGTGAAGCATCCGAGCTTCGGCGTAGGCACGGTGGAGGACACCGACGGCGAAGGGCTGAACCGCAAGCTGGTGGTCCGCTTCGGGCCCGGCGTGGGCCTGAAGACGGTGCTGGCACGCTTCATCGATCCTGCCTAGAGCGGCTCTCCGCCGAAGGCGGAATATGCCGCTACGTAGTTGCTGCGTGTTGCCGTGAATACGGCAACACGCTCCTGCGCACCTCAGCGCACGTAGACGTAGGGTCGGAGCAGGTAGTCCACGAGCAGACCCAGCGCCACCTGCACCAGGCCCGCGGCGAACGCCTGCCCGAAGCCGATGTCGTACGCGGCCGTGTAGACGATGAACCAGGCCACGAGCGCGATGATGCCGGGGATGAGCAGGAACCAGAACCAGGCGAACGGGGTGACCAGCAGCGCCACCAGGAAGGTGACGAGGAGCGCCCGCGGCAGGGTGTTCTTCGGGTTTCCCCGGGAGACGGCGCCCACGGACACCATCACCACCAAGGCGTGGATCAGCCAGGAAACGATCTTCAAGGCTAGCCAGGACATTGCGGGAAGATAGCGTGATCCGGACCCGGGGATCGGTTAGATCGTTCTGAGGATATGCTTCCCGACGTTCCCGTCACCGACGAGCTGCTGCACGCGCTGCCGAAGACGGACCTGCATTGCCACCTGGACGGGTCGCTGCGACTGCGCACCATGCTCGAGCTCGCGGAGCAGCAGGAGATCCGCCTGCCCGCGGACAGCGAGGACGGGCTGGCGAAGTCGATGAAGATCGGCCAGCGGCACGGCAGCCTCGAGGAGTACCTGAAGGGCTTCGACATCACCCTCAGCGTGCTCCAGACGGAAGAGGCCCTCTACCGGGCGGCCTACGAGCTGGCCCTCGACGCCGCGTCGGAGAACTGCAGGCTGATCGAGGTCCGCTACGCCCCGGTGCTCCATCTGCAGAAGGGGCTCAAGCCCACGGTGGTGGTGGAGGCCGTCCTCGAAGGCCTTCGCGCCGCCACCCGCGAGAACGGGATCCTGGCGGGCGTGCTGGTGTGCGGGATCCGCAACATGAGCCCCGACACCTCGCTCCGCCTCGCCGAGCTGTCGGTCGCCTACAAGAACCGAGGCGTGCTCGGATTCGACCTCGCGGGCGCCGAGCACGGGAACCCGGCCAAGGACCACCAGCAGGCCTTCCAGCTGATCCTCAACAACAACATCAATTGCACCGTGCACGCCGGGGAGGCGTACGGGCCGCCCTCCATCGCCCAGGCGCTGCACTACTGCGGCGCGCACCGCATCGGGCACGGCGTCCGGCTGCGCGAGGACGGCGACCTGCTCAACTACGTCAACGACCACCGCATCCCCATCGAGTGCTGCCCCTCCAGCAACGTGCAGACCGGCGCCGTCGCCGACATGGCCTCGCACCCGTTCAAGTTCTACCTGGACTTCGGCATCCGGGTGACCATCAACACGGACAACCGCCTGATCACCGATACCACCGTGACCAAGGAGCTCTCGGTGGTCTCCCGGCAGTTCGGCCTCACCGCCGCCGACATCCGCAACATCCTGGTGGCCGGGTTCAAGAGCTCGTTCCTCACCTTCCACGACCGCGCGCAGCTGGTGCGCAAGGCGCAGGCGGAGATGGACGAGGTGATCCGGAGGTTCGCCGGGCGCAACGGGGTGCCGAAGAAGACGCCGGCCTCGAAGCCACCTTCGAAACCGCCCCCGGCGAAGCGGGCGTAAGCCCGGTTCACTGAACAGGCGGCCGCACCGGCGTTGCGGCCTTTGGCCAGCGGGTCTACCGTCCCCCAATGCCCGTCGGAAAGACCCTCGCGATGATCCTCGCCGGCGGCGAAGGACGCCGCCTCGCGCCGCTCACCCATGAGCGCTCCAAGCCGGCGGTGACGTTCGGCGGACGCTACCGGATCATCGACTTCGTCCTCTCCAACTTCGCCAACTCCGGCGTGCTGCGGATGAAGGTGCTGACCCAGTACAAGTCGGAGTCGCTGAACACGCACATCTCGCGCGGCTGGCGGCTGAGCCCGATGCTGGGCCAGTTCGTGGAGAGCGTCCCGGCGCAGCAGCGCACCGGGCCCGAGTGGTACAAGGGCTCGGCCGACGCCATCTACCAGAACCTCAACCTGGTCACCGACGAGGAGCCGGACTACGTCTTCGTCTTCGGCGCCGACCACATCTACCGCATGGACGTGCGGCAGATGCTCGACTTCCACCTGGCGCAGAGAGCCGACTGCACGGTCGCCGCCATCCCCATGCCCATCGAGGAGGCGAGCTCGTTCGGCATCATCACCGCCGACGAGCACGGCCGGATGGTCGACTTCCAGGAGAAGCCCAGGCACCCGAAGCCGATGATCGGCAACCCGCGCGCCGCCCTGGTCTCGATGGGGAACTATCTCTTCACCACCGAGGCGCTGGTGCGGGAGATCGTGCGCGACGCAGGCCAGGACACCGCGCACGACTTCGGCAAGTCGATCATCAGCGAGATGCACAAGCGCAGCAAGGTCGCGGTCTACGATTTCGCCACCAACACGGTGCCCGGACAGGGGCCCGCGGAGGTGGGCTACTGGCGCGACGTCGGGGATCTCGACACGTATTACGAGTGCAACATGGACCTGGTGGCGGTGGACCCCAAGCTCTCCCTCTACAACAACCGCTGGCCCATCTACACGGCGCCGGCGCACACCGCCGCCCCCGCCAAGTTCGTCTTCGCCAACGAGGAGGAGGGCCGGGTGGGCCGCGCCACCGACTCGCTGGTCTCGGAAGGATGCATCATCTCCGGCGGCCGCGCGGATCGCTCGGTCCTCTCGCCCAACGTGCGCATCAACTCCTACGCCGACGTGCAGGAGAGCATCCTCTTCGAGGGGGTCCGGGTGGGCCGCCACGCCCGCATCCGGCGGACGATCATCGACAAGAACGTCGACATCCCCTCCGGCCTGCAGATCGGCTACGACCCCGAGGAAGACCGGAAGCGCTTCTTCGTCAGCCCGAAGGGGATCATCATCGTCCCCAAGGGCATGCGGCTCGCCGGTTAGGAGCGTCCTTGGCGCGCGCCGTCTTCCTCTGGCACATGCACCAGCCCGAGTACCGTGACCCGGTCTCGGGCCAGCCGGTCCTGCCCTGGGTCCGCCTGCACGCCACCCGCTCGTACAACGACATGGCGCTGGCGCTGGAAGCGCACGAGAAGGTGCGGGTGGTGGCGAACTGGGCGCCCTCCCTGCTCCTCCAGCTGGAGGCCTACGCGTCGGGCGGCGTGATCGACCGCGACGAGGAGATCGCGCAGAAGCCGGCCGAGGCGCTCACCCCGCCCGAGCGCGCGCAAGTGCTCCGGCAGAGCTTCTCGGTGGACTGGGAGGTGTGGGTGAAGCCCGTGCCGCGCTACGCCGAGCTCCTGGCGAAGCGGGGCGCCGAGCTCCGCGGGGCCGACCTGTTGCGCATCCAGCAGCGGTTCTCCGCGCGCGACCTGCTCGATCTGGAGGTCCACTTCATCCTCGCCTGGATGGGCTTCGCCGCCCGCCGAGAGCATCCGCAAGTCTCCGCGCTGGTGGAAAAGGAGCGCGGGTTCACCGAGAGCGAAAAGGCGGAGCTGCTGCAGATCTCCCGGCAGATCGCGCGCGGCATCGTTCCCCGCTGGCGGGCGCTGGCGGAGCGCGGCGTGGCCGAGCTCACCTGCTCCCCGATGTTCCATCCCATCCTGCCGCTGCTGGTCGACAGCGACTCGGCGCGCAGGGCGATGCCCGACGCGGCCCTGCCGCCGCGGTTCCAGTTCCCCCAGGACGCGCGCGAGCAGGTCCGCCGCGGGTTGGCGCGCGCCGAGCGGGACTTCGGTTCGAGGCCGGTGGGAATGTGGCCGAGCGAAGGCTCGGTCTCGCCGGAGGTGATGGAGATCCTGGGCAGCGAAGGCGTCCGCTGGTGCGCCACCGACCAGGGGATCCTGGAGCGCAGCGAGCTGGAGCCGCCGGCGGACGCGCCTCTCCACCACGCACCCTGGGCCTGCGGACCTTTGGCCGTGTTCTTCCGGGACCGGGACCTGAGCGATCGCGTCGGGTTCCGTTACGCGAAGAGCGATCCCCGGGACGCCGCCAAGGACCTTCTCGACCGGATCGCGGCGGCGGGGAAGGGCGCGACGGTGACGGTCGCGCTCGACGGCGAGAACCCGTGGGAGCACTACCCGCGCTCCGGCGAGCAGTTCCTCGAGGCGCTCTACGCCGGGCTGGGCGGCGAAGTGACGCCGGTGCTGCCCCGCGAGGAGGTCGCGGCGCGCCCGCCGCGCCAGCGGATCGCGCGCATCCATTCCGGAAGCTGGATCGAGTCCAGCTTCCGCATCTGGATCGGCCACCCCGAGGACAACCGGGCCTGGACGCTCCTCGGCCAGGCCCGCACCGCCTTGGAGCGTGCGCGCCCGGAGATCGCCCCCGAGCGCTTCGAGAAGGCGTACGAATCGGTCCTCGCCGCGGAAGGGAGCGACTGGTTCTGGTGGTACGGCGACGACTTCACCACCGACAGCGCTCCCGAGTTCGACGCGCTGTTCCGCCACCATGTCGAGCAGGTGTTCCGGCACCTCGGGCTCGCCCCGCCCGAGCGCCTGGCGCGCCCGATCATCGCGCCGCACAAGGACAAGTCGCAGGCGGCGGCCATCTCGGTGCCGCCGCGCCGGCTGATCCGCCCGCTGATCGACGGCTACTCGCGGAGCTACTTCGAGTGGAACGGCGCGGGATTCCACCGCCCGGGCGGCGCCGCCGGCAGCTCGATGTACCAGGGCGGCGGCGCGTTCTCGCAGCTCTGGTACGGCTTCTCGCCCACGGACCTCTACGTCCGCCTCGATCCGTCGCAGGGTGCGGATACCTCGGGCGAGCTGCGCATCCTGCTCACCCGCGAGAACCAGGAGCGCACGCTGCGCATGCAGGTGCGGCCCGGCGGGGAGGAATCCGCCGTGGTCGACGAGCACGGCGAGAAGTGCGGCTCCGGCCGCTCCGGCGCGATCGTGGAGCTCAAGGTGGGCGTGAGCGCGCTGGGCCTCTCCCCGTCCGACCGCGCCGGACTGCTCTTGCGCTTGCTGCGCAACGGCATCGAGGTCGATCGCCTCCCCCGGTACGGCGAGCTGGAGCTGACCGTCCCCGACCAGCGCTTCGAGCCAACCCACTGGCACGTGTGAACCCGCGCCAGGCCGCCCGTAAACCGGCGCATGCGGCGGTGTTTTGCTAGATTGGCCGAGCGTGCCCGAGCTTCGCAGGGATCCGATCGTGGGAAGATGGGTCGTCATCGCGCCTGAACGGGCCGACCGCCCGAGCGCCTTCTTGCGCCCGGCTCCGGAGCAGGATGCCGGCGTCTGCCCGTTCTGCCCTGGGAACGAGAGCATGACCCCGCCCGAGCTCCTCTCCCGGCGCGAGAACGGGACCTGGTCGGTGCGCGTGGTCCCCAACCGCTATCCGGCGCTGCGCACCGAGATCCAGATGTCGCGCAGCGGCCTGGGGATGTTCGACAGCATGGCCGGCGTGGGCGCGCACGAGGTGGTGATCGAGACGCCCGATCACCGCGCGACCCTCGCGGATCTCCCGCTCGAGCAGATCGAGACGGTGCTCCGGGCCTGGCAGGACCGGATGCTCGATCTCTCGCGCGACGTCCGCCTCAAGGCCTTGATCGCGTTCAAGAATCAAGGCGTGCCCGCGGGCGCCACCCTGTTCCACGCGCACTCGCAGTTGATCGCGCTTCCCTTCGTTCCCGACGTCCTCGAGGCCGAGCTCAGCGCCGGCCGGCGGCACTTCGCGGAGAAGGAGCGCTGCGTCTGGTGCGACGTCGTCGCCCAGGAGACGCGCGAGAAGGAGCGGGTGGTCCTGGAATCCGAGCACGCGATCGCGCTCTCCCCCTGGGCTGCGCGCAGCCCCTTCGAGCTGTGGATCCTCCCGCGCGAGCACCGCTCTTCGTTCGAGACCTCGGGCGCCGACGAGCTGCACGCGGTCGCCGAGGCGCTGCGGACGCTGCTGCGCAAGATCGACGTGGCGCTGGAGAAGCCCGCCTTCCACCTCTTCCTGCACACCTTGCCCTTGCGCGAGCCGCACAGCGATTCGTACCACTGGCACCTCGAGCTGAAGCCGGTCCTCACGCAGCAGGCGGGCTTCGAGTGGGCGAGCGGGTGCTACATCAACCCCACGCCACCGGAGGAGGCCGCGAGCTTCCTGCGGCAGACGGAGGTCTTTCCGTGAAGATCCTCTTCGTCGCGTCGGAAGCGGCGCCGTACGTGAAGACGGGCGGCCTGGGCGATGTGATCGGCGCGCTTCCCCGGGCGCTCGCCGCGCGGGG
>JBGQLA010000075.1:0-15088 GCA_041499865.1 Deltaproteobacteria bacterium | reverse complement strand
CGTACACGCCCATCGCGGTGGCGGTGAGCATCTCGCCGAGGAAGAGCGCCGCCAGCCAGCCGGCGCGCTTCTTGATCATGCGATGGAGCGCGATGGTCAGGTACGGCTCGCCGAGGCTCTCGCTGCCGCCCAGCTTCTGGATGTCCTCGGTGGCTTCCTCGCTGACCACGTCGACGATGTCGTCGAGGGTGACCACGCCTTTCATCCGCCGCTCGCCGTCGACCACCGGGATGGCCATCAGGCCGGTGCCGCGGAACAGCCGCGCCACCGCCTCCTGGTCGGCGTCCTCGTCCACGGTGCGCACGTCGGTCTTCATCACCTCGCTGATCCGGCGGTCACCGCGCGCCGCCATCAGCTCGCGGAACGAGACCACCCCGAGCAGCCGCTGCGAGGAGTCCAGCACGTACGCGTAGTACGTCATCTCCACCGACTGCCGCGTCTGGCGGCGGAGATACGTGACCGCCTCGTCGACCGTCATCTCCGGCCGCAGCCGCGCGAAGCGCGGGTTCATCAGCCCGCCGGCGTGGTCCTCGCGATAGGCGAGCAGCGCCTGCACTTCCTTGCGGGTCTGCTCGTCGAGCATGGAGAGCAGCCGGTCGCGCTGATCGGCCGGCGCCTCCTGGACCAGGTCGGCCGCGTCGTCGGGCGCCAGGCCCCGCACCCACGACCGCTGCTCCGGCGGCGGGAGCGCGGAGATCACGTCCACCTGCTGCTGCGCCCCCAGGCTGAAGAAGAGGTCCTCCGCGGTGTCGCGGGGAAGCAGCCGGAGCCCTTCGGCGCGCTCCTCGGCGGAGAGCGCCGGCCACGCCTCGCGCAGCTCGTCGGGCGAGAGCTCGTCGGGCTCCGCGGCGGCCGGGGTCACACCTTGGCCTCGCGAAACTCCTCGGCGGCCTTGAAGTCGGTCTCGTCGAGATCGCGCATCGGCTTGCCGCTCTCGGTGCGGACGCGCTTGAAGACCTCGATGACCTGGAGCTTGTGGGGGCGGGAGTTGGAGAGCGGGCAGGCCTCGTACGCCTTGAGGTCCTCGTCGCAGTACCCCATCCGCTTCTCCCCGCACTTCGGCTGCATGTACCTCGCCAGCTCGGGGATCTTGCGCATCAGCTCGCTGCGCATCCGGGCGACCATCTGCCGGATCTCCCACTGCGCCCGCGTGCAGAGCCGGAGATCGCCGATGTGCAGCAGCTCGGCGAAGTTGACCATGATCTGGAAGTTGGTGGGCGCGGCGTTGGGAAGGACGAAGCGCGCGTCCTCCGCGGGAATTCCCGCCGCGACCGCCTCGCGGTAGACCCGGGTGATCTCGCCCATCAGCTTCTCGAAGTCCGCCTCCCTGCCCGCCTCGCGCCAGCTCTCCGGCATCACGTATTCCAGGCGCTCCTCGTTCTTGCCGGTGAAGCGGACGTAGCGCTGCGACTGCTGCTCGAAGGAGATGCCGATCCGGTGCCGGACGAACTGGTGGCTGAGCGAGCGCGAGACGCCGGAGATGCCGAACCAGAACACCACCTGCTCCAGCGGCGAGACGTGGCCCGTCTTCAGCCGGTCCTCCACGAACTGCGCGATCTTCTCGCGCGGGACGGTGCCCGCGGCGATGTCGTCCCAGACCTCGCGCGGCGTCTTCGGCGTGTAGCAGGTGCGGTACGCGCCGTAGAGCTTGGTGAGCGGATCGTTGGCGATATCGATGAGCACGACGTCCATGGCCGCTTTCTACCCCACGCGCATCGAGCGTGCCCCGTTGTTTTTTCAGCGCGGCGCGGGGGGCACCCGGATGCTGAACTCCGTCGCCCAGGGCAGCCGCAAGGGATCGCCCTCCGGGACCAGCCGGACGTCTCCGCCGGAGCGCGCCATCAGGGTCCGCGCGACCTGCAGACCCACCCCCGTTCCCTTCCCCGGGGGCTTGGGTGGTGAACAAGGCGGTGAAGAGGCGCTCGCGGTGCTCCTTCGGGATCCCCGGACCTTCGTCGGTGCGCACCTCGGCCCCTCCGTCGGGATGGGAGACCGGCCCCACCGCGAACGCCGCGCATTCGGGGGCTTCGCGGGAGAAGAGCTTGCTGGTACGTGCGGAGAAGCTCCTCCATCCTCCCGGCCTGGAGCCGGACCATGCGGAAGTCCGCGGACCCGCTCACCCCGTCGCCGCCGCTCAGCGCCAGCAGCTCCAGCCCGGCCTTGATGCCGAGCAGCGGGTGGCGCAGCTCGTGGATCAAGGTCGCTCCGAGCCGCTCACACGCCTCCGCGATCGGGTGGGCTTGCGGAGCGCCCGTGGCCGCTTTCCCGCGGCCGGCGCGTCGTCGACGAACTCGGTCCATCGTTCTCCCGGCGAGCGAGTCGCCTGGGCGGCTGTAGAACGCTATCGCCGCGTCCACAAATCGCTGAAACCAGAGTCATTGTGAGTCAATGTCAGTGTAATCGGACAGTGTCAGTGCACGTCGCGCCGGACTTACCTCGGCCCAGCGAGCGCCGGATTTCGTAGGATGCCCGGGTGATCCCGATTCTGCTCGTCGCAGCAGGCGGCGCTCTCGGCGCGGTCGCGCGCTACGTCGTCTCGCTGGCGTTCGCGCAGCGGTTCGGCGCGCAGTGGCCTTGGGGGACGCTGTTCATCAACGTCAGCGGGTGCGTGCTGATCTCGCTCTTCGTCGGAGCGGGATCCGGGCGGATCGCGGAGTCGAACCTGCGCTACCTGCTGCCCATCGGGTTCGTCGGCGCGTACACCACGTTCTCGACCTACGAGTTCGAGACGCTGCGGCTCTTCGAGGTGGGGCGCGCCGCCTCGGCGCTCGCCTACGTCGCGGCGTCGAACCTGCTCGGGTTCGGCGCCGTCCTGTTGGGCGCGTGGCTTGGGCGGCGGTAAGACGGCGTCGTGGGCGATTTCCTCCGCGCCGTCCGCCGCATCGTCCGTGGCATCCCGCGGGGCAAGACCCTCTCCTACGGCGAGGTGGCGCTGCGCGCCGGCAAGCCGCGCGCCGCGCGGGCCGTGGTCGCGGCGCTGCACCGCCTCGACGACGTGCCTTGGTGGCGGGTGGCGCGGCACGACGGCACCCTGGCCCCGCAGGTCGCGCGCGAGCAGGCGGCGCTCCTGCGGCAGGAAGGCTGGAAACCGCGCGCGAAAACCCGGGGACACAAGACGGGTTTCCGTTCCCATCGCGGGCGCGACAAAGAGCGGATGCGGCGAAAGCGGTAATCCGTCTTCTGTCCCCGGATTTCGGGCGAGCTTCGGCTAGATTGGTCGCGTGGCCCTCTACGTCATCAGCGATCTGCACATCGGGGACAGCGCGGTCGCACCCATGTTCCGGGACGAGGACCAGGGCAAGCGGTTTGCCGAGCTGTGCGAGAAGGTGGCCCGGGACCCCGAGAGCGAGCTGGTCCTGCTCGGGGACATCTTCGACATCACCGCCGCCTGCCCGCCGCACAAAGGAGTGACGCAGTTCGGGCTGACGCTGGACGTGCCCATCGAGGACAGGCCGGCGCCGCCGCTGCCCGCAATTCTCAAGTCCATCCGCGAGAGCAACCCGGTGGCGCTCCAGGCGCTGGAGACCCTCTCCGCGCAGGCCCGCGTCACGCTGGTCGCCGGGAACCACGACCGCCAGCTCGGCGAGAGCGGCGGCCGCGAGGCGCTCGACGACATCGGCTTGTCCAAGGTGCAGATCGAGCCGTTGGCCGCGCGCCGCGTGCTCGACAAGTGGGTGGTGCTGCAGCATGGGCACCTCTGGGATCCCTCGAACGCCACGCCGACGGGCGGCGGCGAGACGATGACGGCGGTGATCCACCACGCGGTGATCCCTTTCCTGCGGCACCTCGCTCCGCGCACCAATGTGCACATGGACCCGGAGCGGCTGGTGGCGCTGCGGCCCGAGGAGCGCGTGATCCCGGTGCTCGAGCGCTGGCTGCAGCCGGGCGTGTTCGAGCGGTTCATCGACGCGCTGCTGGAGATCCTGGTCGAGAACGGCGCTCTTGCGCGTCCGCTCGCATGGGTGACCACACCCTCGCTCTTGCGCTGGCGCCTCAGGGAAGACGACGATCTCTGGGAGAGGTCCGGGGCATCCGCCCTGGCCGTGCTCGAAGGAGCCAAGTCGCTGCCCGGAAAGCAAAAACCGCCGCCGCCGGACGTCCTGGTGCTCGGCCATACGCACGTGATGGACTGGGCCGTCCAGGAAGGGCGGCCCGGCGTGCAGCGCCTGTACGTCAACCTCGGCACCTGGAGCGCGCGGGCGACCGACGCCGCCGGACCGATGGACGCCGCCATGCCGCTCCTGCGCATCGAGGCGGACACGCGCGCGCTCCGGGTGCAGCTGGTGGACTGCTCGCACCACTGGCGGATCCTCCAGCGGTACGAGGTGACCCGATGAGGCGCAGCGTTTGAGGCGCACCCTCCTCCTGCTGCTCGCCCTCGCGCTGGCGTTGCCCGCGGAGGCGCGCGCGCGGAAGAAACGAAAGCCCGCTCCGCGCGCCGCGCCGGTGCGCGCAGAGGACGACCCGCGCAAGAAGGGCAGCCATCCGGCGTTTGCCCGGGCATCGATCGCCTTCGTCACCCCGAAGGATCTCTCCCAGATCGATCCCGGCGCCGTCCGCATCCGGCTGGCGGTGAAGGGATACGCCATCGGCGCCCTGAAGCCGGGCGGGCCGGCGCCGCACGCGCACCTGATCGTGGACAACGAGCCGGCGCTGGAGATCTCCGACGCGCAGGGGCCCTGGACGCTGACCGGGCTGGCCCCCGGTCCGCACCTGCTGCGCGCCGTGCTCTGCCGCCCCTGGCACGAGGTGGTCAAGGCGCCGAAGGCGTTCGCGATGGTGCGCTTCTGGATCGGCCCGAAGCTTTCGGGGAAGGCCGGGAAGGCTGCGGAATACGTCGCCTGGCCGGAGCCGCGAAAGCCGATTCTCACCTACGTACTGCCGGTGGGGCGCGCGCCAGACCATCTCACGCTCTCGCGCGAGGAGCGGCCGCAGGACCCGACCGAGGCGAAGGCGCCCGAGCCGGCGCCCGCGCCGCAACTCGGAGCGAACCGGCCGGTGCTCGACTTCTATCTCTCGAACGCCCGGGTGGCGCGGCGCGGCGACAAGATCCGCATCGTGCTCGACAAGCGCGAGTTGCCGCTGATCACCGAATGGAAGCCGCAGTCGCTCCGCCGCGCCCACGCGGGCACGCATCACCTGACGATCGACCTGCTCAACCGCAAGGGCCTGAAAGTGAAGAACGCGGTGAACAGGACGGACCGCGCCTTCACCGTGGACCGCCCTGAGCGGAAGGTACAGATTCGAGATCCTCGTCCCGATTTCGCAACCGCCGGGGCTTCGAAGCCTCGGCCGTAACTCAGGAAGAGGGGTTGCCCTTCTCCACCGGTTTGCCGACCTTCTGCCAGCCCTGGATGCCGGCCGACATGATGTAGACGTTCTGGTAGCCGAGGGTGACCGCCGCACGGGCGGCCTGGTGGCAGGCCATTCAATGCGTGTTGGCGCAGTAGAACACCAGCTTGCGCAGCTTGTCCTTCGGGAGATCGCTCTCCTTGACCTCGTTGAACGCGACCCACTTCGCGGTGGGGACGTGGCCCTTGTCGAACACGTCCTTGCTGTTGTTGTCGAAGACGTCGGCGTCCTTCCTGGCGATCAGATCGGCCACCTGGTCGACGGTCAGATCGCCGAAGCCTTCGTCCTTGGCGGTGTCGGCCCGCGCCACGCCCGCGAAGAGCAGCACGGCGGCGGCGAGCAAGGAGGTGCGCAATATTTTCATGCGCGAAAGCGTAACGGAGGTCTGCTTTCCGTCAAGCGCTCTTCTCCATCGCAACATGGGGAATGCCCGTTCCGTCGTCGAACTCCGCGCCGGCCGCCGCGTAGCCCGCCTTCTCGTAGAACGCCCGCGCCCGCACCTGCGCCCACAGCGTCAGCCTTGTCGCACCGCGTCGCCGCGCCTCCGCTTCCAGGAACGCGAGCAGCGCCCGCCCCACTCCCTTGCCGCGCACGTCGTCGACCACCGCCATGCGCTGGATCTTCGCCACGCCGTCGCCGGTGAAGAGGAAGCGCCCGGCGCCGCAGGGAACGCCGTCCAGGGAAGCGAGGGCGTGGACGGCATCGGCGCGGTCGTGCGCGTCGAGCTCGTCGCTCGGCCGCACCCCCTGCTCCTCGACGAACACCCTCCAGCGCAGGCGCAGGCACTGCTCGACGTGCTTCGGACCCTGCGCGAGGCGGACCTCGATCATGCCTTCTTCGGCGCCAGCCACCGCTCGGTGGCGACCGCCCAGAGGATGGCGCCGAGCCCGAGAAAGAGCAGCAGCGACACCAGATCGCTGGTGGAGAAGCCGGGGATGCTCCCGCCCAGGTTGATCGAGTTGAGGAAGTTCCGCGTCGGCTCGGAGAGCTGGAGGAAGGCGAGGATGGTGCCGATCACGCTGGCGCCGGCGATCAGGCCGGAGGCGAAGAGGACGCCCGGGCCGCTCTCCGCTTCCGCGTCGCTGAGCCCCCGCTTCGCCGACTTGCTCGCCACGTAGCGGACGATGCCGCCCAGCATGATCGGCGTGCTGGTGGAGAGCGGCAGGTACACGCCGACGGCGAACGCCAGGCTGGAGAGCCCGCACAGCTCCAGCACCACCGAGATGAACACGCCGATCAGCACCAGCCCCCAGGGCAGGCGCTGGGTCATGATCCCTTCGATGATGAAGGACATCAGCACCGGCTTGGGCGCGCTGAACTTGGCCTTCACCTTCTCTCCGTTGTCGCGCGTGTCGAGCTTGCCGTTGATGCCCGGGTCCTCCAGGTACTTGATGAACCCGTCGTCATCGACCAGGTACTTGCCCGCGGGCACCTCGCCGCGCGGCTCGCGCAGCCAGACCACGTTGTAGGCGTTGGCGTCGCGGCCGGCGTCAGCGCCGCGCAGGTGTTCCTTGGTGCCGCTGTACTCCGACTCGGTGAAACGCACGCCGGGATAGCTGCGCGCCGCGAAGATGGTGCCGGCGTCGTTCAGCTTGAGGATCACGAATCCCAGCACCAGCGCGGAAGCGAGCGTTCCGACGAGGATGGCGATCTGCTGCCGCGAAGGCGTCGCGCCCACCAGGTACCCGGTCTTCAGATCCTGCGAGGTGGTGCCTCCGTTGGAGATGGCGACGCAGGCCACCGCGGCGATGCTCAGCGCGGCCACCTTGTAGGGCGGCGTCACCCAGCCGAGGGCGAAGAAGATCAGCGAGGTGATCAGGAGCGTCGCCACCGTCATCCCGGAGATCGGATTCGAGGAGCTGCCCACCTCGCCGGTGAGGCGCGAGCTGACGGTGACGAAGAGGAACCCGAGCACCAGGATGAGCACGGCGCCGAGCATGTTGATCTTGAACGAGGGCACCAGGGCGCAGACGATGACGATGCCGAGCGATCCCACCCCGACCACCCAGAGAGGGATGTCGCGGTCCGTCCGCAGCGGGCCGGACGCGCCAGCCGCGCCGCTCAACGAGCGCATGCCGCGCATCGCTCCGCCGACGATGGTGGGCAGCGACTTGAACAGCGAGATGATCCCGCCCGCCGCGACGGCGCCGGCCCCGATATACAGAATGTATTGATGCCAGATGTCGTCGGTGCTCATGCCGCCGATGAGCGTGGTCGCGGGGTAGATCGGATGCGTCGCCGAGCTGCCGAAGAGCTTGATGGCCGGCATCAGCACCAGGCTGGAGAGGATGCCGCCGGCGCCCATGATCATCGCGATCCGGGTGCCGATGATGTAGCCGACCCCCATCAGCTCCGGGCCGACCTCGAGGGAGAGGTTGCCCCCGTCGTACCACTTGCCGAAGATCTTCTCGGGGATGTCCTTGAAGACCCCGAAGGTTTTGTATCCGAGCGCGAACAGCCCGCCGACGCCCAGCCCCGCGAACACCGTCTTCGCCGTGGTCCCCCCGGTCTCTCCCGAGATCAGCACCTCCGCGCAGGCGGTCCCTTCCGGGTAGACCAGCGTCTTCGCTTCCTTGACGATCAGCGCCCGCCGCAGCGGGATCATCATGAGGATGCCGAGCAGGCCGCCGAGCACGCTGACCAGGATCACCTGGCCGATCTCCAGGTTGTAGCCGAGGATGAGGAGCGCGGGCATGGTGACGCCGACGCCGAAGGCGATGCTCTCGCCGGCGCTGCCCGCGGTCTGGGTGATGTTGTTCTCGAGGATGGTGGCGCGGCGGGTGCGGAAGATCCGCGAGAACCCGCGGAAGATGGTGATCGAGAGCACCGCCACCGGGATGGACGCGCTCACCGTCAGCCCCACCTTCAGCACCAGGTACATGCTGGAGGCGCCGAAGAGGATCCCGAGCAGCGCGCCGACGATCAGCGGCACCGGAGTGAGCTCCGGGATGTCCACGTCGGCGGGAACGAAGGGCTGGTGCGGGGTGTCGTCCTCCGCCAGCGGAACGCGATCGGCGGTGGCGGTCTGCGGCGCCTTCGACTCGGGCGCGTTCCCCAGCGCGGACCTCTGCATGGGGACGGATGGGTAGCATGGAGTGGGTGGCCCGGTCACGGCCGCGCGATCCGGTCCTTTTTCGGGGAGGTCAGGCGTCGTAGGATTGCGCGGTGTTCAGCGTAAAGCTGGTGGCGCGGCCCGATGCCCGGATGGTCGAGGTGCCGCTGGAGATCGAGTCGGAGCTGCCGCGGGAGTTCGACGGGGCGGCGCTGCTCGCCTCCAGCGGCTTGCCGCGCCGGGTGCGCCTGAAGGCGGCCAAGGATGGGCTCAAGCTCTCCACCGCGTACCGCGTGGACCAGTTGGTGGCGGACATCGTCAAGAGCGCGCTGCGGGGCACCGCCGAGGACGTGGAGCGGGTGCAGAAGGCGGTCCTCAAGTTCATCCGCTCCGTCCGCGAGCGCAGGCAGGATGGGGCCACCCTGTTCATCTCCAGCAACGGGCGGGGAACGATCGACGTGCTGGAGCAGATGCCTTCCTCCCGGTCGCCGGGGCCGGCGCTCGCGCAGCCCACCCAGACCACGCGGATCATCCCCTCGGACCGTTCCACCACCATGGAGCGGCGGCTGGCGGAGATGGAGGAGGCGCTGACCGCGCGGATCACCGGGCTGGAGGAGAAGCTGGCGGCGGCGACCGCGCAGCTCTCGCGGGCGCAGCTCGCCTCCCAGGTCGCCGGACCGGGCATGGAGAAGGGCGGAGCGCGAGCGCCGGCGCGCACCGGCGCCGCCACCCGCCGCGCCACCGCCGTGGAGGCGTACGCGGAGGGCCTGCGCGCCGAGCTGACCGCGCGGGCGGCGGCGGCGTCCGCGCGCGCGCGGACGGACGTGGAGCGCTGCGATCGGGCCTCGGCGCTGACCGCGGACGCGGAGATGCTCGGAGTGCGTCCAGACGGCACCTCGCAGCGGCTGCGCGAGGCCTCGGCGCAGGCGGCCGCGCGCCAGACCGCGCTGGAGCGGCTCGCCGAGGAGATCGAGTTCTACGCGGGAGCGGACCTTCCGGTCGCCGCGCAGCTTCTGGGCAGGCTCGAGGACACCTCCGTCCCCGATCCCGCGCCTTCGCTGGAGCCGATCGCGCAGGCGCTGGTGGGCGCGGCCAACGGCAAGGACCTCGAGCAACGTTTGGCGTGGGTGCAGCGGGCGGCGGCGCTCGCCGCCTGGCAGGTCGTGGCGCCGAAGCCCGGGGACCCGCTCGATGCCGGATCGCACCAGGCGATCGATTCCGGCGGGACCGCGGTGGTGGCCCTCGCCTGTCCCGGGATGAAGCGCGCGGACGGGTCGGTGATCGCGCAGGCGCGGGTGCTCGTGGCGCCGGGCGCGGTGGCGGAGCCCGCGGCGAAGGAAGCCGCGCCCGCCGGTCCTCCGGCTCCGGAGCCGACAGCCTCGGCGGATCTGGCCGCCGCCCCCGCCCAGCAGCCGTCGCCCGCGGCGTTCCCCGCGCCCGGCGTGGAGACGCCGATCCTCCCCGAGGAAGCCGCCGCCGCGGCCGCTGCCGCCGCGCGCGTGCCGAGGCGGATCGTCGACGATCCCGACGCGAGCGACGAGCTGGCGGTGGAGGCGGCGTTGTCGGCGTTGCGCCCGATGACGAGCGAGGCGGTGGGAGTCAGCGACGCCCGGCTCGAGGAAGTCCACCCCCTGGTGGATCCGCCGCCCGATGACGCCGAACCCAACGAGTGATGCATCGCGAAGGATGCGCTCGAGGCTGATTCAGTTCATCTGCTCGAGCAGGGTCTTCGCTGGAGGGTAGTCGGGCCAGATCAGGAGCGCGTCGCCGGCGATGCGCTTCGCCTCCCGCCGCGCGCCCGCGTCCTGCGCCGAGGTCCAGCGCCCCCAATGCTCCCGCGCGGCGGAGAGCAGGGCCTCGACCTCCGCGAGCAGCTCGCCGGTGCGGTTCGGATTGAGGAAGGGCGCCGCGGGCCGCCAGCTCGCGGCCGCATCGCCCACCTTGAAGGAATGCGGCGCACGCCCGCCGTCCTGGTACCGGACCAGCACCGCGTACCAGCCGCGGGCCTGGCGCGGCGTGGTGTTGTCGATCACGCAGGTGATGCCCGGGGCGACGGCGGCCACGGTGGTGAAGTCGGCGCGGCCCGCGATGGCGTCGGCAAGCTCGTCGCCTGCGAGGGGGCGATCGCTGGCGATCACCTCGTACGCCGCGGCGCGCGGATCGCGCTCCCAGAAGATGCGCAGCCCGTCCCAGGTCTGGGTGGCGGGCTGCATGCGCACCTCCAGCGCCTGCTCCAGCCGGACCGCGGAAGGCGGCGGCGGGGGCTCCGTCAGCGCTTCCGCCGGGTGAGCGACCGGCGGCTCGGGAAGGGAATCGGCGGGCGGGTTCAGGCCCATGCCGCTGGAACATAGCAGAGTCAGCGGCGAGGCCGCGCCGGTTCCATTTGACTTCCCCCGGTTGCTGGTCTATTTCGCGCGCGCTTCGATTTCCGGAGGGGCTCCCCCGATGGCACGCGACCTGGGTACGAAGTACGTCTGCTACAAATGCGGCACCAAGTTCTACGACCTGAAGAAGCCGGTGCCGGCGTGCCCGAAGTGCGGGGCGGACCAGCGCGAGGCCCCGGTCGCCAAGCCGATCTCCGCCCGCGCCGCGAAGATCGCGGCCGCGAAGGAACCGGAGGAGGCGGAGGCGGCGGCCACCGAGGACGAGGAAACCGAGGAGAAGGAAGAGGACGACGAAGACTGAGCGGCGCTCAGGCCGCCTTTTCCACGCGCGAGTTCTTCAGCCACTCCGGCACGCGGTCCTTGCGGTAGATGAAGATGGCGTCGTACGGGCACGCCTTCTCGCACTCGCGGCAGCCGGTGCAGTTCTTCTCGATCACGCTGACGATGCCGAGGAAGCTGTTGGGATCCTTGACGTGCACCATCTCCAGCGCCTCGAACGGGCAGCGCTCGACGCACTTCTCGCAGCCGGTGCAGGCCTGCTCGTAGACGAACGCCAGCGGGCGCTCGTTCTTCTTCAACATGTGCTGCACGTTGCCGTACTGATCGAGGATGGCGTCGACGGGGCACACCGGCCCGCAGGCGCCGCAGTCGATGCACAGCTCGGGCCAGATGATGTGCAGGGCCTTGCGGTCGCCGGTGATCGCGTCCGTCGGGCAGCGCTTCACGCAGGCGGTGCAGCCGATGCAAGTCTCGATGATGCGGAAGGCCATCGATCTCCCTCTATACAGGCATCCGGTAGAGCATCCAATACACGACCACCCCGGTGACCGACACGTACGCCCAGACGGGGAACGTCCAGACGGCCCAGCGCCTGTGCTGCTGGAAGCTCTTGCGCACGGCCGACAGCCAGATTGTACGCAGGATGAGCGGCAGCGCCACCGCGGCCAGCGCGGTGTGGGTCCCGAGCAGCACCAGGTAGAAGGTGCGGAAGGGTCCCTGGTAGCGGTGGACGCCGGTGAGCGCGAAGCGGGTCAGGTATCCCACCAGGAACAGCGAGGAGGCGGCGAACGCGGCCGCCATGCACTTCCAGTGCAGCGCATAGCGCTTGGTGCGGATCGCCCAGTACCCGAGGAACAGCGCACCGGCGCTGGCCGCATTCAGCGTCGCGTTCTGGTGCGGCAGCCACTCCGCCAGGGTCAACCGCGCCCCCCGACGGTGAGGGAACGCGCGTCGCGCAGCAGGCGGTCGCGGTCGTCCGCGTCGTAGTAGCCGCGGATGCGTCCCAGCCGGTCGACCAGCACCAGCCGCTCGCCGTGCATGATCTCGAAGGCTTCCAGGTGGGGATCGGCGTTGTCGCGCGGCACCTTGGCCATGGCGGTGTGAAAGCCCTTCACCACCGTCCGCTCCACTTCCTTCTGGTCGCCGGTCAGCGAGCGCCAGAGGCCGGGCCGGGCGCCGAAGGTCTCGCCGTACTGCTTGAGCTTCTCCGGCGTGTCCCGCTCCGGATCCACGCTGATCGAGAGCAGGCCGATGTTTCCGCCCTGCTCCAGCGGGACCAGCCGGTCCTGGAGCTTCTTCATCTTGCCCTGCAGGCGCGGGCAGGCGTCCGAACAACTGGTGAAGACGAAGTCGGCGATCCACACCCGCCCGAGCAGGTCGTCCTTGCGGAAGGGCTTGCCGTCCTCCGCCACCAGCGAGAACGCCGGCAGATCGCCCAGCGCCGGCAGGTCGGGCTTCACCGTCTGGCGGAAGAGCAGCGCGCCCATCGGGACGGCGAGGACGACCGCCGCGAACGCGACCCATCCGGGGTGGAGGACGAGCTTTCCGGGCTTCTCCGCGAGGGCCTGCATGACCGGCAATCATAGTCCGGGCCGGCGGGTGAAGGCAGGGGAAAGATGCCGCATTGCCGGTCATCGCCACCTGGTGAGCAGCCGCTCCCGGTCGAAGAGGCGGACGGCGGCGGCGATCAGCGCGGCGTCCGCCGCGGCCACGCCCGCCGCCAGCGCGAAATAGAAGCGGGGGCCGAGGGAGATGCGGCCCGCCAGCTGGAACGCGAGCAGGGCGAGCAGAGGCAGCACGGTGGTGGCCGCCAGGTTCTGGGCGGCGCGGGGATCGAGGACCCGCGAGGACACCACCACCGCCATCGCGTTCCCGAACAGCGCCAACAGGGGCGAAAGCACCAGGGTCCCGAACAGCCAGGCCGCGTCCGGCAGCAGCATCCGCCCCGCGATCGCGTCCATCCCCAGGCAGAAGAGCGCGGCCGCCGCCCAGGTGATCAGCACCGCCGGCACGAGCGCGGCGATGCTCTTTCCCACCACGATGGTGAGCGTGCTCACCGGCGTCGCCAAAAGCGGCTCCAGCGTCCGCCGCTCGCGCTCGCCGCCGATGGACTGGGCCGCGAGCAGGATGGGCAGGAACATGGGGAGGACGAGGAACATCGGCAGCCAGTTGCGCCCGAGCGCCAGCCCCACTCCCGCCGCGGTGCCGTCGGCGGAGCGCACTCCGTAGAGCTCCTCGATGAAGCTGAGCGTCTGCTCGGGCGCCGCGTGGAGCATCCAGGCGAAGAGGACCAACGGCACCAGCACCACGGTCGCCGGGAGCGAGGCCATCGAGAGCAAGAGCACCGGCGACCGGCGCAGCTCGAGCAGCTCCTTGCGAATCACCACCCCGATCATCGCTCGCGCGCCTCCGCCAGCAATTGCAGCCAGGCGTCCTCGAGGGGATCGCGGTGCGGGGCCACCGAGGCGATGCGGGCGCCGGAGCGGACCAGCGCGGCGACGATCTCCGGCACCTCGACGCGCGGCTCGATCAGGAGCGTGCTCCCGGAGAGCCGCAGCGAGTGGCAGAGGGCGCGGACGCCGTCGGGCGCGAAGGGTGCCGCCAGCTCGACCCGGAGGAGGTTCTCGCGGCGGATCTCGTGCACCGCCACCAGCCGCCCGGCGATGAAGGCAGCCCGCGAGCAGAGCCGCTCCACTTCCTCGAGATGGTGGGTGCAGAGCACCAGGGTCCGGTGCTCCGCCGCCAGCTCGCCGACGAGGCTGCGCACCTCGCGCGTCGCTTCCGGATCGAGCCCCACCGTGGGCTCGTCGAGGAGGATCACCTCCGGCTCGTGCACCAGGGCCCGGGCGATGGCGAGCTTCTGCTTCATCCCGCGGGACAGCTCGGCGAACGGGCGTTGCGCGTGTTCCCGGAGCGCGAAGCGCTCGATCAGGGCATCGCTGCGGCGCGCCGGGTCGCGCGCCTGCTGCAGCCGCGCGAAGTAGATCAGGTTCTCGCGCGCGGTCAGCCGATCGTAGAAGCCGGGCGACTCGGTGAGCAGCCCCACCCGGGCGCGCAGCGCAGGTCCACCCGCCCGGCCGGCGGCGATGGCGCAGCCGGCGACGGTGGCGGTACCTGCATCCGGCGCGTAGAGGCCGGCGAGCATCCGCAGGGTGGTGGTCTTGCCCGCGCCGTTCGGACCGAGCAGCCCGAACACCTCGCCGCGCTCGACGGAAAAGGAGATGTCGCGGCACGCGATGCGCCCGCCGAACGATTTCGCCAGCCCGTGCGCCTCGATTGCCGCCAACCGGCGGAGCTTACCCTTCGGCCTTGCCCGGAGTCTTGTTCGGCTTGTCGCTCCGGGCCGGGTCGAGCGCGCCGGACTCCGCGGAACCCGGCGTCTTGCCCGAGGGGTCGGTGACGATGGGATTCCGGGCATTGCTGGTGGGCGGCAGCGATCCGTCGGCGTTCGGCCGCGGCTCGGCCCCCATCCGCGTTTCTTCGGTGCCGATCCCGCGCTCGTTCTTGATCACCTGGAAGTCTGGCTTGTCCGCCATGGCGCAAACCTGCGCACTCCGCTAGCGGCTCTCCGCCGAAGGCGGAGTATGCCGCTACGTAGTTGCTGCGCGTTGCCATGGCAACGCGCTCGGGCGCGCGCACCAGCGCAGCGCCCTGGGACAGTCGGCCGTTGCCTTTTCGGCACCGGCCTCCTAAGAAGGGCGCGATGCAGCGCCAGGCGGACGTGGTGGTGGTCGGCGCCGGCCACAACGGCCTCGTCGCCGCGCTCCTGCTCGCGAGGCGCGGGCTCGACGTGCTGGTGGTCGAGGAGAAGGAGGTGGTGGGCGGCGCCGCGCGGACCGAGCGGCCCTTCCTCCGCGTGCCGGGCCTCGCCACCTCGACGGGCGCTTACCTGCTCGGCCTGATGCCTCCGGAGCTTCTCGGGAAGCTCGGCGTCGAGCTGCCCCTGCTCCGGCGGGATCCTCATTACTTCCTCCCCACCACCGGCAAAAGGTACCTGCTCTTCGGCTCCGACGCCGAGGCG
>JBGQLA010000074.1:0-15118 GCA_041499865.1 Deltaproteobacteria bacterium | reverse complement strand
CTTCCTTATGTGGCACCGCAGATGCACGCCTGGAAACGGCGGGTGCTGCGGGAGCGGTCGCTCGGTGACGACCACGAGCATCACCTGCACGGCGTCTGATTCGGGGGTTGCGATGGGAACGGAGAAGAAAGGGTTCCTGCAGGGCCTGCGCGAGACGATCTACGGCATGGCCGCGCACGACATGAGCCGCGCCGCGCTGCGCACGCGCGCGTCGATGGAGCACCTGTTCATCCTCATCACCATGGGCGACCTGCTGGGGATCCCCATCCTGCCGCCCTATTACAGCCTGCGGCTCTTGCCCTACGTGGTGCCGCAGATCGCCACCTGGAAGCGGCGGATGCTCCGCGAGAAGGACGTTTCGGACGCCATGTTCTGAGGCGCCGGAGGACTTATGGGACTGAAGGAAGTCTTCGAGAAGCACCCTGAGCGCCGCTACATCATGTTCGGCGGCAAGGGCGGGCTGGGCAAGACCACCTTCTCCGCCGCCACCGCGTACTGGCTCGCGAAGCAGGGCAAGAAGGTGCTGGTCTTCTCCGTCGATCCGCAGGCGTCGCTCACCGACATCTTCCAGAAGGACATCTTCGGGAAGGGGCCGGTGAAGATCATGGACAACCTCTGGGCGCAGGAGATCGACGCCGACAGCCACATCAAGGAGTACCAGGAGGAGATCCGGAAGAAGATCCGCGACATGTACGGCCTTGAAGCCGTGCCGGAGGAGATCGAGCATTACATCCAGGCCGCCAGCGCCGAGCCGGCCATGGAGGAGAGCGCGATCTTCGACGCGGTGGTCGACGTGGTGAATAAAGGCGACTACGACTACTACATCTACGACCTGGTGCCGCTCGGGCACGCCCTCTACTACCTGTCGATGGCCAAGGTCTACGACGAGTGGATCAACAAGGTCACCAAGCTGCGCGAGGAAATGCGCGAGTACGAGGAGATGGTCAGCCGGCTCAAGCGGGAGAAGGAGACCGAGCAGGACGAGATGCTCAAGGAGCTGCTCTACATCAAGGGGCGCATCAACGCGTCGGCCTCCATCCTCACCGACAAGACCAAGACCGCTTTCTTCTTCGTGGTGACGCCGGAGGACATGATCATCAAAGACACGCAGAAGGGCGCCGAGCTGTTCGCGCAGTTCAACGTGCCCATCGCCGGGTACGTGGTGAACCGGGTCATCCCGCACCATCTGATCGACGAGAACATCCCCGCGTACCTGCGGAACCGGATCCAGATGCAGGACAAGCACCTGGTGGACATCAGCAAGGCGTTCGGAGATCAAGTGCTCGCGCTCGTGCCGGAAATGGAGCGCGACGTCACCGGGCTGCCGATGATCGAGAAGCTCGCCGGCATCATGTACGGCCAGTGAGGACAGCCATGCCGCAGATCACCGAATCCATGCGCGACTACCTGAAAGCGCACCCGAATCTCAAGTACACCTTCTTCGGCGGAAAGGGGGGCGTGGGCAAGACGGTGTTCGCCGCCGCCACCGCGGAGTGGCACGCACGGCAGGGGCGGCGGACGATGCTCGCCTCGACCAACCCGGTGCACAGCCTCACCAACCTGCTCGGACAGGACGTGCTGGGAAAGCACGCCCCGGTCGAAGGAGTGCCGAACCTCTGGGCGTACGAGATCGAGACGAAGGACACCATCGAGCGGAGCAAGAAGGACATCCGCGAGAAGATCCAGTGGTTCCTCAAGTTCGCCGACATCAAGACCAAGGCGGAGGAGTTCGTCGCCTCGGCGACGATGAACCCCGCTTTCGAGGAATCGGCGATGTTCGAGAACATGATCGATCTCATGTTCAAGAACGAGTACGACGTCTACGTCTTCGACACCGCCCCCACCGCCAACGCGCGGCGGCTCCTCGGCATGTCCAAGGTGTACTCGCTCTGGGTCAACAAGATGCTCAAGAGCCGGGAGGAGGCGAAGACGCTGCGGGAGATGCTCTCCTTCACCAAGAAGAAGGAGGAGGATCCGCTGATGGGCTACCTGCTCTCCTTCCGCGACCGGATGGAGCATGCCCGCGTGCTCCTCACCGACCCGGCGCTGACCGCGTTCTTCTTCGTCACCCTGCCCGAGGCCCTGCCCATCGCGGTGATCTCCCGCTTCATCCAGTGGTTCCGCGACTTCGGCATCCCGGTGGGCGGCGTGCTGGTGAACATGGTGATCGACCCGTCGTCGGTGAAGAGCGACTCCGCGGACTTCGTGAAGAACCGGATGGCCATGCAGCAGGAGCACATGCAGACCATCTGGGAGAAGTTCGACGGCAGCGTTCGCGCGGTGGTGCCGCTCTTCGAGACAGAGATCCGCGGGACGCCGATGCTCAAGCGGCTCGGCGATGCGATGTTTCCCGCTCCCGCACCGTAGGTCTGCGGCAGCGCACTTGCCGGCTGTTTCCGCGGAGGCGGAAACAGCCCTGCTCCAGTTCAAATGCGGGTCTGCTCCAGGGCCGCGGCGAGGCCTTTGGCGAGGTCCTCGGTGCGGCCCACGCCCCAGTAATGCAGGAACATCACCCGCGGGCTCTCGCCCGTCATGTGCTGGTGGATGGCGACCACGTTGATGCCGGCGTGGCGCAGCGCCTTGAGCACGTTCTGCAGCTCGCCCTCCAGCATCGCGAAGTCGCCATCGACGACCGCCTTCTCGTCGCTGCCGGCGAACGCCGCCCAGGTGTTCACGCCCATCGCGTTGCCCATCGCGTGTCCGGCCATTTTCGTCTCGCGGCCGACCGTGACCTTGTACACGCCGTTCGCCAGCTCGCCCTTGCGGCCGAGCACCGCCTCGATCTTCTTCGGGTCGAGGGTGGTGGAGGCGGGATCGATGCTGGCCTCCGGCACCGGCCCCGGCTGCTTCATCGCCGCGAACACCTTCCCCACCCCGGCGGCGAGCTTCGCCTCGTCGCCCATGCCGCCGATGTGCATGAACATGACCCGCGGCTGCTCCCAGAAGAAGTGGTTGTGCAGCGCGGTGACCGAGAGGCCGTTGTCCAGCGCCGCGCTCATCGCCGGGTTCACCTGGTCCTCGGTGAGCACCATGTCGCCCATCACCGCGGCGTGGCTCCCCATCTTGGTGAACGCCGCCCAGGCGGTGAGGCCCATCGGCGGCGTCAGGCGGACCCCCGCCGCCTGGACGTGGAGGTCGCTCCGGGGAAACGAGACCTTGAAGACCCCTTCCTTCTCGTTCCAGGAGCCCTTGGCTCCGGTGAGCTGCTCGATCTTTGCCGTGTCGAGCGCCGGACCCGCCGCGGCCGCGACGATCGCGAGGATGAGAGAAGCAGGCTGCATGTTCCGCTGACCTCCAGGAAGCTTTCGCGCCCGGAGATGCCCCCTCGGGGGCACCGGCGTCAATACGTCCCGCGTCGCATCGGCCCGCTGACTCGCCGCTCCTTGACTCACGAGATCGCCCGGACGTACGGCCGCAACCGCTTTCGGAACCCGGAAGGAGGAAGGACATGCACTCGAACCAAGGAACGATCGCTCGCAGGCAGCTTTTCTGGATCGCCGGGGTGGCCCTGGCAGGGCTCACCGTCGCCAGCGCCGCGGCGCGGGCGGACCGCGACGATCGCGGCGGGCAGAAGTGGGTGGCATCCTGGGCCGCCTCCGCGCACGGGCCGTACCCGTCGGGGAACGCGGTGGCGCAACCGAACCTATCATTCGCTTTCGGCTCGCCCACCGTCGGCGCGAACGACCAGACGTTCCGGCTGATCGTCCGGCCCGACCTCTGGGGAAAGAAGTTCCGCCTTCGCTTCTCGAACGTCTGGGGCGTGCAGCCGCTGACCATCGACGACGCGTACGTCGGCCTGCAGCGGAGCGCCGGCGCGATCGTGCCGGACAGCAACCGCCCGGTGACCTTCGGCCGCCGCGGCTCGATCACCGTCCCCGCCGGTCAAATGGCGTTCAGCGACCCCGTCGACCTCGAGTACGTGAACGACGCGTCGAAGTTCTCTCTGGATGGAAAGAAGCTGGCGGTGAGCTTCCACGTGGTGGGGACCAGCGGCCTGATGACCTGGCATGCCAAGGCGCTGCAGACCTCCTACGTCACCAAGCCGGGAACGGGATCGCACGGCGCCGACGAAGGCGACGAGGCTTTCCCGAACTCGACCACCTCCTGGTACTTCCTCGATCTCGTCCAGGTGATGGCCAGCTCGGACACCTTCGTGGTGGTGGCGTTCGGGGATTCGATCACCGACGGCACGGCCTCGACCCTGAACGGTGACGACCGCTGGCCCGACGACCTCTCCCGGCGCCTCCATGCGGCGTACGGCGACCGCGTGGCGCTGGTCGACGAGGGCATCGGCGGAAACCGGATCCTCACCCCGGAGGTCTACACGCCGCAGGCGCCGTTCTCCGGCGGACCGAGGGCGCTCGATCGCCTCGAGCGGGACGTCTTCAGCCTCGGCGGAGTGGGAGCGGTGGTCTGGCTGGAGGGGATCAACGATCTCAGCGCCGGGTCGACGGCGGAAGCGGTGATCGCCGGCATCCAGCAGGGAGCGCAGCTGATGCACGCGCGCGGCCTCAGGCTGGTGCAGGCGACGATCACCTCCGCCCTGGGCAACAACCCCGACCCGGTGGCCGACGTCGACCGCAACAACCGGCGCAAGACCGTCAACGCCTTCATCCGCAGCGCCGGGATCTTCGAGAGCATGGCGGACATGGATGCGGCCACCGTCGATCCGGCGACCGGCTCCATGCAGGCCGAGTTCCTGGTCAACAGCACGCTCGGGACCATCGACCATCTGCACCCGAACCGTGCAGGCTATCTCTCGATGGCGAAGACCGTCGACCTCCGCGTCCTGGCTCCGCCCCGGCACGGGCACCACGACGAAGATTAGCGCTCGGCCGCTTCCCGTCCGGCGCCCGCCACTCTGGCGGGGCGCCGGTGCGCCCAAAGGGAACGATTCCGGACAATCGCGCTTGCGGGATGGGTCGGCCGCGCGCAAATTCAGGCGGTCACAGCTAGAGAATCCGGCTTGCCTTCAGCGCGTTCCGCCACGTACAGATCGTTTGTGCGCCAACTGTCTGTCGATCCGCCGCGGTAACCGACCATGCAGACAGCCTTGCGCTACGCGCTTCCCATCGTCTTCGGACTCGCGTTGTTTACGCTGGGCAGCTACCTGGTGGTGAGCACCACCAGCCGCAGCTGGTTCGAGGACGACGTGCGCCGCCGCGCCGAGCTGGCGATCCGCGGCGCCGGCGACGCCTTGTCGCAGAGCTGGGCGCGCGGGGACCGCGTCTCCGTGGGGCGGATGCTGGAGCAGATCACCCGGGACGACCGGATCCTGGCCGCGGCCGCCTGTTCGCCGGACGGCTCCGTCTTCGCCCAGACCGCCGAGTTTCCCCGCTCGCTGCCCTGCAGCCGATTCGTCGCGCGCAGCCTGGGCAACGGCCAGGCGCGGACCTGGAACCGCGCCGAGCGCGTCGACGGCGCGAGCGTGTACCTGAGCGCGCTGCCGGTGCTCACGCCGGGGAGCGTTCCCCTCGGCGCGGTCGGGCTGATCCACGACATGAGCTACGCGGAGGAGCGCGATGCGCTCACCCGCCGCGCGGCGCTGGGCCTCTTCGGGGTGCTCGCCGTCAGCGCCATCTTCCTCTCCACCGCCAGCGCCCGCGGCTCTCTGCGGCGCTTCCGCAACGACCTCGGCATGCTGGTGCGAGGGGAGCGTTCCCGCGGCGAGTTCCAGCCTTTCCTGCAGGACGTCCGCGATCTGGCCGCGCAGCTCTCGCCGGTGAACCGCGCCGAGGAGACCGGGCGGGCGTGGAACCCCGAGCGGCTGCGCGAGGTGCTCCACGAGCACCTGCAGGGCGAGAAGGTGGTGATCGTCGCCAACCGCGAGCCCTACATCCACGACCGCGACGAGCACGGGGCGCTGCGCGTGCTCCACCCCGCCAGCGGCCTCGTCACCGCGCTCGAGCCCGTGATGCGCGCGTGCTCGGGGGTGTGGGTTGCCCACGGAAGCGGCCCCGCGGACCGGGAAGTGACCGACAAGCAAGGACGGATCCGGGTTCCCCCGAAGGAAGAGTCGTACACCCTGCGCCGGGTCTGGCTCACCCGCGAGGAGGAGCAAGGGTACTACTACGGGTTCTCCAACGAGGGGCTCTGGCCGCTCTGCCACATGGCGCACGCCCGGCCCACCTTCCGCGAGGAGGACTTCGCCCACTACAAGCGGGTGAACGAGCGCTTCGCCGAGGCGGTGTGCAGCGAGGTGGATCGGCAGGACCCGATCATCCTGGTGCAGGACTATCACTTCGCGCTGGTGCCGCGCCTGATCCGCGAGCGGCTGCCCCGCGCCACCATCCTCACCTTCTGGCACGTCCCCTGGCCGAATCCGGAGCAGTTCGGCATCTGCCCCTTCCGCGAAGAGATCCTGCAGGGGCTGCTCGGCAGCAGCATCGTCGGCTTCCACGTCCAGGCGCACTGCAACAACTTTGTCGACTCCGTCGACCGGTACCTGGAGGCGCGCATCGACCGCGAGCGGATCGGGATCGTGCACTCCGGCGAGACCACGCTGGTGCGGCCGTACCCGATCTCCATCGAATGGCCGAACCACTGGGCGAACGAGTCGCCGAGCGCGGAGACCTGCCGCAAGGAGGTCTTCGCCGAGCTGGGCCTGAAGACCGATGCGCTGCTCGGCGTCGGCGTGGACCGCCTCGACTACACCAAGGGCATCGAGGAGCGGCTCCTCGCCGTCGAGCAGATGCTGGCGCGCTTTCCGCAGTTCCTGGGGCGGTTCACCTTCGTCCAGCTCGCCGCGCCCAGCCGCACGGCGATCGAGCGGTACCAGCAGCTCAACCTCAACGTCGAGTCGCTGGCCAAGCGGATCAACGAGCGGTTCGGCACCGCCGACTACCGCCCGGTGATCCTGCAGCTGCAGCACCACGAGCCACCCCGCGTCTTCCGCTACCTGCGCGCGGCGGACGTCTGCTACGTCAGCAGCCTCCACGACGGCATGAACCTGGTGGCGAAGGAGTTCGTCGCGGCGCGCGACGACGAGCGCGGCGTGCTGGTTCTCAGCCAGTTCACCGGCGCCGCCCGCGAGCTGACGGAAGCGCTGATCGTCAACCCTTACGATCTGAAGCAGGCCAGCCGCGCGCTCGCAGCCGCGCTGACCATGCGCCCCCAGGAGCAGGCGGAGCGGATGCGCGCCTTGCGCTCGCTGGTCTCGGAGTTCAACGTCTACCGCTGGGCGGGGAGGATGCTCGCCGACGCGGCCCGCCTGCGCCAGAGGCACCGGCTGTCGCACCGCCTGGACGGCCTCTCCAGCGTCGAAGGAGCCGCGTGATGCAGCCCATCCTCTCCAGCAACGTCCTGCACAGCCTGGCGGCCCAGGACACCCTGCTCGCCTTCGACTTCGACGGGACGCTCGCCCCCATCGTCGACGATCCCGCGGCGCCGGCGATGCGCCCGTCGACGCGCCACCTCCTCGCGCAGGTCGCGCAGCTCTATCCCTGCGTGGTGATCTCCGGGCGGCCGGAGCAGGACGTCCTGCGGCTCCTCGCCGGCGTCACCGTCTGGTACGTGATCGGAAACCGCGGCCTCTACCCGCCCGCGGCGCTAGAGCGTCTCTCGGTCGATGTCGCGCGGTGGGAAACCACGCTGGCGGAGCGCGTGGGCCGGATCGACGGCGTAATCATCGAGAACAAGGGCGTCTCGCTCGCCGTGCATTACCGGCGCGCCGCCGACCGCGAGGGGGCGCGGGTCGCCATTGCCCAGGCCGCCGCCCTCCTCGGGCAGGTCCGCGTCGTCCAGGGAAAGGAAGTGGTGAACTTCCTCCCCGAAGATGGCCCGAACAAGGGCAGGTCCCTGGAGCGGGTGCGCGCCCAGCTCGGATGCGCCGCCACCCTGTACGTCGGCGACGACGAGACCGACGAAGACGCCTTCCGCCTGGACGGCGTCATCGGGGTGCGGGTCGGCGAGTGCGAGGGATCGGCGGCGGCGTACTGCGTGGCCGATCAAGAGGAGATCGACGAGCTCCTCAAGCAACTCGAGCAAGCCCGGCCGCACGCGCAGCGCCGGCCCGAAGCCGCCCCGCGGGCTCTGGGACGCACCACCGGCTGACCGGCAAGCTTCCGTCGTTTGTCCGGACAGCCATTGCGGACCCGCGGCGGTTGCGATAACGCAACCCGCTCGACAGGCAAGGAGATCCCATGAGCCTCCGGCGGCAGTGGTCGCTTTCTTTGGTGCTTTTCCTCCTGGCAGCCGCGTGCAAGGACAAAGGCGCGCAAGCGCCGGGGCCGGGCGGCGGCGCAGCGAACGCAGGCGGCGCGGTGTTCGGCGCCGCCATCAGCATCACCGGGGCGGCGGCCTCGTACGGCGCGCAGCAGCGCGCGGGCATCCAGGCGGCGGTGGACGAGGTCAATAGCGGGGGCCAGGCCAAGGTGAGCGTGATCGTCGAGGACGACGCCTCCACCAAGGAACAGGGGATCACCGTCTTCCAGAAGCTCATCAACCGCGACAAGGTGAGCGCCATCATCGGGCCTACCCTCTCGAACACCGCCAGCGCCGCCGACCCGCTGGCCCAGCAGGCCAAGGTGCCGGTCCTCGCCATCTCCAACACCGCCGCCACCGGCATCACCGACATCGGCAACTACATCTGGCGCGACTCGCTGACCGAGGCGCAGGTGATCCCGGGCGCGTTCAAGAAGGCGCAGGAGAAGCTGCATTTCAAGACCGCCGGCGTCCTTTACGGAAACGACGACGTCTTCACCAAGGCCGGCTATGACGTGATGCAGAAGGCGCTCCAGGACCTGGGCGTGAAGGTGCTCGGGACCCAGACCTTCGCCAAGCCGGACCGCGACTACAACGCCCAGCTCACCGAGCTGACGGCGGTCAAGCCCGACGTGCTGGTGGTCTCGGCGCTCGCCGACAACGCCTCGGCGATCGTGGCCCAGGCGCGGCAGCGCGGCTGGACCGGGCCGATCCTCGGGGGCAACGGCTTCAACAGCCCCGCCTTCATCAAGAACGCGGGCGGCGCGGCGGAAGGGGTGATGGTCGGCACCTCCTGGAACTCGCTCAGCCAGGAGCCGGCGAACCAGAAGTTCCTCGCGGCGATGAAGAAGGCGGGCGTGAACCCCGACCAGTTCTCCGCCCAGGCGTACACCGGCGTGATCATCCTCGCGGAGGCGATCAAGCAGTCGGGCGGCAAGACCGGGCGCGAAGACATCGAGGCGGGCCTGGCAAAGATCAAGGACCTGGACACGCCCCTGGGGAAGTTTTCGTTCACTCCCGGCCGCGACGCGCAGCACGAGCCGAGCGTGCAGCAGGTGAAGGACGGCAAGTTCCAGCTCGTCCAGTAGATGGGCCAGCAAGTCCTCAACGGCATCTTTCTGGGGAGCATCTACGCGCTCTTCGCCGTCGGATACACGCTGGTGTTCGGCGTGCTGGACATCCTCAACCTCGCGCACCAGGCCGTCTTCATGCTGGCGGCCTTCATCGCCCTCGCCCTGGTGGCGGACGCGCACCTCTCGCTCTGGGTGGCGCTGCCGGCGGCGGTGCTCGCCGGCGGGCTGATCGGCATCGTGCTGGAGCGGCTGGCGTTCCGCCCGTTGCGCGGGCGCGCCGACTCGAACATCTCCGGCCTGATCAGCTCGCTGGCGGTCGCAACGGTGTTCGAGGCCATCGCGCTGGAGATCTTCGGGCCGGACATCTCGCGCTTCCCCCAGGGAACCTTCCCGGATCGCGTGATCCACCTGGGCAGCGCGACGGCGTCGCTGCTCCAGCTCTGCATCGTCGGCATCTCGGTGGTGCTGATGGCCGCGCTCACCTTCCTGCTCGTACGCACCCGGCTGGGCCGGCAGATCCGCGCCGTCGCCGAGAGCCCGCGAGCGGCCCGCATCCTGGGGGTGAACATCGATCGCGCCATCGCGCTGGCGTTCTTCCTCTCTTCCGCGCTGGGCGGCGCGGCCGGCGTGCTCTTCGGCCTGGCCTTCAACTCCATCTCCCCGGACGTCGGGCGCGGCGTCGAGCTGAAGGGCCTGGCGGTGATCATCCTCGGCGGGATGGGCAGCATCCCCGGCGCGGTGATCGCGGGCTTCGCGCTCGGTCTGGTCGAGGTCTTCACCGTGGCCCATCTCGGGTCGTCCTTCCGCGACGTGGTCTCGTTCGCCGTGCTCTTCTTCGTGCTGATCGCGCGGCCGCGCGGCCTGCTCGGGCGCGCGGCGGCGCGGGAGGCATGAGATGGGGGACCTGCTCCTCGCCTACCAGTCCCTCTTCGCGTTCGTCGGCATCAACGCCCTGCTCGCCCTCTCCGTCTACGCCACCCTCTGCTGCGGCCAGCTCTCGCTCGCCAACGCCGGGTTCATGGCCATCGGCGCGTACACCGGGGCGTTGATCACGCTGCGCGCGCCCGCAGTCCCCTTCATCGCGGTGCTGGCGGCCGCGGCGGTGGCGCCGGCGGTGATCGCCGTCCCCCTCGGGCTCCCCGTGCTGCGCCTGCGCGGCGTGTTCCTCGCCATCGCCACCGTGGGATTCGGAGAGGTGGTCCGGCTCTTCTTCGTCAACTGGGATTACACGAACGGCGCGATGGGCCTGGTCGCCATCCCGCAGCGGACCTCGCTCTGGACCATCGCCCTCGCGCTTGCCGTCACCCTGTACGTTCTCGGGCGCCTGCGCGGCTCGCGCTTCGGCTACGCGCTGGAGGCGATCCACGAGGACGAGACGGCCGCGCGCACCATGGGCATCTACACCACCGGCCACAAGCTCGCGATGCTGGTCCTCGGGGCCGCGATCGCGGGGCTGGCGGGAGGGCTGGAGGCGCACTTCACCTTCATGGTGGCGCCCAACGGATATGGCTTCGGGCGGGTGGTCGAGATGCTGGTCCAGGCGGTGGTGGGCGGAACGGTCGCCTTCTACGGCCCGGTGGTGGGCGCGGCCTTCCTCACCGTCCTGCCGGAGGTGCTTCGCGAGGTGGGCGCGCGGATGGGCCTCGCCCCGGGTCCGTTCCGGCTGCTGCTCAACGGCGCGATCCTCCTGGCGGTGATCCTCTACCTCCCGAACGGCCTGGTCTCGCTTCCCGCGGTGCTTCGCCGCCGCGTCCGGCGGCCCGCGTGACGCTGGCGGTTGCCGGCCTCTCGCGGGCATTCGGCGGCGTCCGCGCCGTCGACGACGCGACGTTCACCGTCGTGGCCGGCGAGGTTCATGGCCTGATCGGCCCCAACGGCGCGGGCAAGACCACGCTGCTCAACCTCGTCTCCGGCCTGCTCCGCCCGACGGCGGGGAAGATCGAGCTGGACGGACGCCGCATCGACGGCCTGACGCCGAACCGCATCGCGGCCCTGGGGGTCGCGCGCACGTACCAGAACATCCGCCTCTTCAACGGGCTCTCCGCGGCGGACAACGTGGTCGTCGGGCAGCACTTGCGGCGGCACGCGCCCTTCTGGCGCCGCCTGCTGCTCCTGCCCGCGGCGCGCAAGGAGGAGAGCGCGGCCCGCGCGGCGGCGGAGGCCGGCCTCACGCGGGTGGGCATGCGCGAGCGCGCCCTCACCCGGGCCTTCAATCTTTCCTACGGCGAGCAGCGGCGGGTGGAGATCGCGCGCGCGCTGGCGGCGCAGCCCCGGCTGGTCCTGCTCGACGAGCCCACCGCCGGGATGAACCCGGGAGAAGCGGGCGCGGTGGCGCGGCTGGTGCGCGAGGTGGCGAAAGAAGGCCGTGCGGTGCTGCTGATCGAGCACAACGTGCGGCTGGTGATGGAGCTGTGCGACCGGATCACCGTGCTCAACTTCGGCAAGGTGATCGCGCGCGGCACCCCGGCGGAGATCGGCAAGGACCCTGCCGTGATCGCCGCGTACCTCGGAGACGGGGGATGAGCGCGCCGCTGCTGGAGGTGCGCGACTTGCGCGTCGCCTACGGGCACGTCGAGGCGGTGCGCGGGGTCTCGTTCGCCGTCAACGCGGGAGAGATCGTCGCCCTGATCGGCCCGAACGGCGCGGGGAAGAGCAGCACGCTGAACGCCATCGCCGGCCTGGTGCGCCCCAAAGGCGGCTCCGTGCGCCTGGAAGGAGTCGATCTCGCGGGCGTCGCGTCGCACGCGGCCGTCGCCGCCGGAATCGTGTTGGTGCCGGAGGGCCGCGCCATCCTCCAGCGCATGACGGTCCGGGAGAACCTGATCATCGGCTCGGAAGCGCGCCCCTGGGCCGGCGGACGGGAGAAGGCGCACGCGGCGGTCGAAGAGCAGATCCGCCGCTTCCCCTCGCTGCAGCGCCGGCTGGATGCGCCGGCGGGCGCGCTCTCCGGCGGCGAGCAGCAGATGCTGGCCATCGCGCGCGGCCTTCTCGCGCAGCCGCGGATTCTCCTGCTCGACGAGCCCTCGATGGGCCTCGCCCCGCTGCTGGTGCGGCAGATCTTCGAAATCATCGTCGAGATCCACCGCGCGGGAGCGACGATCCTCCTCGTCGAGCAGAATGCGCGGATGGCGCTGCAGGCGGCCCGGCAGGCCTACGTGCTCGAGCGGGGCGAGGTCGCGCTGCAGGGCCCTGCCGAGCAGCTTGCGGCGGACCCGCGCGTCCAGGCCGCGTACCTCGGGGGGGACGTCCAGTGAGCAAAGCCTCCCGGAGCACGCCGCTTTCCGGCGGATGACGCAGTTCGACTTGTCGGCTTCGATCGCCGCGGTACGCTCGCGGCCCTTTTGAAGGGGGAATCCATGCGCAACTTGCTCGCCGCCGCCGTCCTGCTCGCCGCGCTTCCCGCTCCCGCCCGCACGCTGGTCGTGCGCTCCGGCCAGTCGATCCGCGCCGCGCTCGCCCGCGCTTCGGCAGGCGATCGCATCGAGGTCCAGCCCGGCACCTACCGCGAGGGCGCGCCGGGCGATCTCAATGCGCTGACGATCACGCGCGGCGGAATCGACCTCGTCGGCCTCTCGCGCCCCGGGCACCCGGTCATCCTGGAGAACGCCGGCGCGCAGTCGTACGGGATCTGGATGAGCCCGGCGAACTCGGCGGGGCCGGGGCCGCAGGCCGATGACGAGCACCCGCCCTGTGGTCTCGACGGGCAGACCCTGCACGGCTTCTCCCTGCGCGGATTCACGGTGCGCGGCTTCGCGATCCACGGGGTCCACCTCGCCTGCGTCGACGGGTTCTCGATCGTCGACAACCGGTCCGAGGACAACCTCGTCTACGGGCTCTTTCCCATCGTCTCGCGCAACGGCGTGATGGCGGGGAACGTGGTGACCGGCACCACGCTCGACGCGGGCATCTACGTGGGCCAGAGCGACAACGTGCTGATCACCGGCAACCTGGTCCACGGAAATCTCCTGGGGATCGAGATCGAGAACAGCCGCGGCTGCTCGGCGGTCGCCAACGAGGCCTACGGGAACAGCTTCGGGATCTTCGTCGACATCCTCCCCTTCCTCGAGCGGAACACGCAGAAGCGTGCGTTCGTCGCCTTCAACTCGGTGCACGACAACAACCGCGCCAACTCCGCCGACCCGGCGGACCTGCTGGGCGTCCTCCCCGCGGGGATCGGGATCCTGGTGGCGGGCGGCAGGTCGACGACCCTGCTGGCGAACGACGTGCGCGGGAACGGCTTCACGGGCATCGCGGTGACCAGCCTCTGCCTGGGCATCACGCTCCAGGGCGGCGCCTGCGACGGATTGGGCATCGAGACCGATCCGGCCGACGACCGGATCGTCGGGAACCGCGTCACCGGCAACGGCACCATGCCCCAGGGCAATCCGTTCTTCGAGGCGATCCGGGCGGACCTGATCTGGGACGGGAGCGGCACGGGCAACTGCTGGAGCGCGAACCGGTTCGGCACCAGCGCCCCGCCGCAACTGCCTGGCTGCCGCTGAGCGATGCCGATCGTCCGCATGGCGCGGGAGTCTGACGGGGACGCCGTCTCCGCCATCTATCGCCCCTGGGTGGAGAACACGGCAGTCTCGTTCGAATTGGAGGCGCCTTCTGCCGAAGAGATGGCGCGCCGGATCCGCCTCACCTCCTCCCACGCGCCTTGGCTGATCTGCGAGGGAACGGGCGGCGTCTGGGGGTACGCGTACGCCTCCAGGCACCGCGATCGCGCGGCCTACCAGTGGTCGGTCGACGTCGCCGTCTACGTGCACCAGCAGCGCCGCCGCAACGGAGTGGGCCGCGCCTTGTACCAGTCGCTGCTCGCGTTGCTGCGCCTGCAGGGATTCGTCGCCGCCCACGCCGGCATCACGCTGCCGAACCCCGCCAGCATCGGCCTCCACGAGGCGCTCGGATTCCACCGCATCGCGACGTACCCCGCGGTGGGGCACAAGCTCGGCGCCTGGCACGACGTCGGCTGGTGGCAGCTCCGCCTGCGCGAGACACCCCGCGACCCTGTCCCACCGCTTCCGGTGGATCTGGCGCGGCAGAAGCCCGAATGGACCGAGGCGCTGGAGACCGCCTGAATTTCGGGGACACAATACGAATTACGCTGTCGAAATAGGGGACACGTACTGGTTTCGCAGCCTGGGTGTGTATCGGCTCGATACGACGCCGCCGGGAAGCATGGCCATGCCGCTCCTACAGCAAACGCGAGAGGGCCGGCTCCTTGGCGGTTCATTGCGCGCGACTGACGCTGGAACACTTGTTGGAGAACGAGACCCCCGCAGAGCCCTCCGATAGCGGCGTTTGCTGACGTCGCGTCATGCCCACGCTTCCCGGCGGCTATTGCGCGCGTCACGCCGGGTAGATTTCAACCGCTCCGCGCTCCGCTTTCTCACCCGAGGAATGCGGAGCGCGGAAAAGTTGAAAACGACTTGGCGAGACGCCGCAATTAGCCGTCGGGAAGCATGGCCGTCGACGCGACGTCAGCAAACGCAGGGACCCCAGGGCTGTCCGGGCTCTCGTTCTCGAATCGCTTTCCAGCGTCACTCGCGCGCAGCCCGCAGCAAAGCGCTGGCTGTGCGCGTTTGCTGTAGGAGCGGCGAGGGCCATGCTTCCCGGCGGCGTCTGATCGGACGGAACAGACGCAGACGGGTTGGCACGGGGAGTTGCGTAGGGTGTCCCCGAAACTAGTTGCGGAAACCGGCTAGGTGCCGGGGCGGGCGCAGAGGCGGCTGTACGTGGTAGCGGCGAGAGCGGCCGCCAGCGAAGTGTCGAGCGCGCGGGCGAAGATGAAGGCGATCAGCCAGGGCAGGTCCTCGAAGGAGGACTGGCCGAATGCCCCG
>JBGQLA010000073.1:0-15198 GCA_041499865.1 Deltaproteobacteria bacterium | reverse complement strand
CGAGTAGTTGAGCGAGGACACGTAGGAGGTGCTGCGCGCGCCCACGTAATCGACGCCGAGCCCCCCTCCGACGTCGAAGTACTCGAGCCCCAGCCCCATCTTCCGCAGCTTGGCGTAGAAGCGCGCGCCTTCGTTCACCACGTCCTTGATGGTGCGGATGTCGGTGATCTGCGAGCCGACGTGGAAGTGGAAGAGCTTCGCCAGGTCCAGCTTCCTCGCGCTGCGCAGCATCTCCACCGCCCGGATCAGCTCCGGGGTGGTGAGGCCGAACTTGGCGAAGTCGCCGGAGGACGATTCCCACTTGCCGGTGCCTTTGGTGGAGAGCTTGCTGCGCAGGCCGATCAGCGGCTGGACGTTCATCTCCTCCGCCAGCTTGAGCAGATGCGGCAGCTCGGAGAGCTTCTCGATCACCACGATGATCTTGCGCCCCAGCTTCCGCCCCATCAGCGCCAGCCGCAGGTACTCCTCGTCCTTGTAGCCGTTGCAGATGGTCAACGCCTCGGGGTCGGTGTTGAGCGCGAGCACGATCAAGAGCTCGCCCTTGCTCCCCGCCTCCAGCCCGAAGTGGTACGGCGCGCCGGCGTCGAGGATCTCCTCGACCACCTCCCGCATCTGGTTCACCTTCGTCGGGTACACGCCGAAGTACTGGCCCTTGTATCCGTGCTGGTTGATGGCGCTGCGGAAGACCTCGTTGAGCTGCTTGACGCGGCTGCGGAGCACGTCCTGGAAGCGGACCACGCAGGGGAACCCGAGCTTGCGCTCGCGGATGTCGTCGACCACGTCCATCAGATCGATCACCGGCCCCGGCTGCCCGAGGGGGTGGACCACCACGTGGCCCTTGGCGTTGATGCTGAAGTACCCGGCGCCCCATCCGGGAATGTTGTAGAGCTGCAGCGATTTCTCGATGGACCAGTCATTCGACATCGGTAGCGCCGATCTGCCACAGCGCGGCCAGCGATCACAAGCACTGGTGCGCGTGATCGACGCCGCACTCCCCGCGGCGCTGGTGCGAAGGGCCCGCGCCGCCATCGCCCGGATCGGGACGGAGCGCTTGCGCCAGAGCTACTTCACCACCTTCTGGCTTCCCAAGGGCGTCCCCGCGGCACATCCCGTCGAAGAGGCGGTGCTCGAGCTGTGGCGCCTTGCCCGCCCGCGCGGCTGCACCGGAGCGGAGTGGTGGATCGGCCGCGCCCACACCACCCGCATCCCGGTCGAGTTCCACTTCGACCAGGACGTGAAGGGGCGAACCCTGCGCCATCCGCGCATCTCCAGCGTCTTCTTCTTCAACGCCGTCCGCGGCGGCCAGCTGGCGGTCACCGATCAGGTGCCCGGCAGCGGGGATGCGCGGCGGCTGGAAACCGTCGCGCCGAAGGGGAACCGATACGCGATGTTCCGGGGGAATCTGATGCACGGCGTGCTCGACGCGCGGGGCTCCACCCCCGGCCTCCGCCTGCCCGGCCCGCCGGGGCGGATGCGGGTCACCCTGGTGGTGAACTACTGGGAGCGGCGGCCGAGCGGCGTCCCGCTCTGGAGCGAGAGCGGCGTCTATCGCTTGCTCCGCGCGCGCCGCCGACGATACTGAGGCCCGTGCAGCTCTTCGGACTGACCCAGCCGGAGCTGATCGAGTGGGCGCGCTCTCGCGGAGCGACGGCCGGCGCATCGCGCGTCCTGGCGCGCTATCTGCTCGCGCGGGCAGCCGGGCGTCCGCTTCCGGCCGCGCCCTCGCGCGATCTGCTGGCTGCCGCAGCCTTCGCGGAGGCGCTCCCGGCGTCGGACGCGGTGGCGGACCCGGATGGAACCGTGCGGTTCGCCGTCCGGCTGCGCGATCGCGCCACCGTGGAGACGGTGCTCATCCACCAGCCCGCGTCGGACCTGCGGCAGAGGGAGCGCTGGACGGTGTGCGTCTCCTCGCAGGCCGGGTGCGCCCGGGGATGCGTCTTTTGCGAGACCGGCCGGCTCGGCCTGCAGCGCAACCTGACCGCCGCCGAGATCGTCGCGCAGTACGCGCTGGCGGCGCGCCACCTCGGCCGCCGGCCGACGAACGTGGTGTTCATGGGGATGGGAGAGCCGCTCGACAACCTCGAGGAGGTGCTCCGCGCCATCGCCGTCCTCCGCGAGCCGGCCGGCTTCGCCGTTCCGGAGCGGAGGATCACGGTCAGCACGGTGGGGATCGTGCCGAAGATGGACGAGCTGTATGCCCGCACCGGCGCGCAGGTCGCCGTCTCGCTGCACGCCGTCGACGAGGGCGTGCGCCGCGCGCTGTTGCCCGTCGCGCGCAAGTGGGGTCTCGACCAGCTGCGGGCCTGCATCGCCCGGGCGCCGCGCACCGTCCTCTTGCAGTGGACGCTGATCGACGGCGTCAACGACGCCGACGGTGACGCCGACGCGCTGGCGCGGTTCTGCGAAGGCCTCGACGTCCGGGTGAACCTGATCCCGCTCAATCCAGGGCCCGTGCCCGCGCAGAAGGCGCCTCCCCTCGAGCGGTGCCGCGCTTTTCAGAAGCGCCTCGCCGCCGCCGGCGTCCGCGCGCTCCTGCGCATGCCGCACGGCCGGCAGATCGGCGGCGCCTGCGGCCAGCTCGCGGGTTCGCGCCGGCTTTCGCCAAATTCTCGGCGGCGGGCTGACAGCCTGCCCGCCGTGTCCTAGGTTGCGGGCCCATGAAACGCTGGCAGAAGATCGTCGGCATCGCCGTCCTCGTCCTGATCGCGGCGATCGCCGTGCTCTCGTTCGTGCTCGATGGGATCCTCACCTCCAAGGCGAAAGAGCAGGCGCAAGAGCTCTCCACCGAGTGGGGGCGCCCGGTCCAGATCGGCGGCGTCGCCACGAAGCTCCTCACCGGCCTCGGCGTGCGGGTCTCCGACGTGCAGATCGGCGCCGCGGCGGGCGAGGACGTGCCGCTGGTCGCGCTCCAGCGCGTGGAGGTGAAGGTGGCGCTGTTGCGCGCGATCTTCTCCGGCGGCAAGAGCGTGGAGGTCCGCTCCGCTGAGATGCAGGGCCTGACGGTGAACGTGGAACGGCTCCCGGACGGAACCACCAATCTCCAGCGTTTCCAGGACAAGCTTGCGCAGAATGCGGAGCAGAAGCCGAAGGACGAGAAGCAATCCGACCTCTCCTTCCTTCGTGTCGATCACGCAGCGCTGCGCGAGGGAAGGATCGCCTTCCTCGACAAGGCGACGCGCGGGGCGAAAGAGCTGGCGGTGCAGCATCTCGATCTCACCGTCGACGACCTGCGCTCCGGTCAGCCGCTCGAGCTGGTGCTCAAGGCGGCCGTGCTCGCGGACAAGCAGAACTTCGAGCTGCGGGTGAAGACGGCGCCGCTTCCGCCCACGCTCACGCCGACGCCGACCAGCCTGGCCCTGCACGTCGATCCGCCCATCGACATCGGACCGCTCGGGCCCTTCATGGGGAAGGACGTCGGGTTGCAGTCCGGGACGCTGGACGCCGACTTCGACGCGCAGATGGGGGCCGCGGTGCCCGGCGGCAGCGGCCCGACCTCGCTCAAGGGAACGATCAGGCTTGCCGGCCTGCGCTTCGCGGGAGCGGAAGGCGGCAAACAGCTCGATGTGACGCTCGACAGCGACGTGAAGGGAGACGCCACCGCCGGCGACGTGCGGATCGACAAGCTCCGCCTGGACATCGGCCCGGCGGGCATCACCGGCCACGGCAGCGCGAAGGGGCTGAACACGCCGTCGCCGCGGATCGAGGGCCTGGAGATCGTCTCCCACGATCTCGATCCGCAGCGCCTCGCGGCGTACTACCCGCCGCTGCGCAAGTCGCTGGGCGACAAGCTCGCCGGACCCATCGGGGTCACGCTGCGGGCCAGCGGCAGGCAGGCGGCGCAGGCGCTGGAGCTCCGCGTCGACCTGACGCCGGTGAAGATCAGCGTCCCGGAGCAGATGGCGAAGGCGGCGGGAGCGCCGATGACGCTGGTGGCGCACGCCGGGGGCGCGGCCTCCGGCAGCGGCCCGCTGCGTTTCGACGCGAAGCTCGACCTGGCCGGAGTGGATCTGCGGCCCGGGGAGTCGCTCGACAAGAAGCCGGGCGATCGCCTCGACCTGGCCATCGAGGGCACCCGGAAGACGAACCGGTCGAGCAGCGATCCGCAGGAGCGGATCGATCTCGCCGACGTCAAGGCGCACGTGCTCGCCGACGAGGTGCAGGGCAAAGGCTGGTTCGAGACGAAGGGCGCCGGCGCCAAGGCGACGAAGCAGTTCGAACTGCAGCTCGCCTCCTCGCACCTCGACCTGGACAGGATGCTGCTGCCCTCGACGAAGAAGAAGGAGGAGAAGAAGCCGCTCGACCCGGCCACCTTCCGCGGGCTCTCCGGTCACGCCAAGGTGCAGATCGACCGGCTGACCATGAGGAAGCAGACGGTCACGGACATCGTGGCCGACGTCTCGATGCAGGAGGACCACGTCACGGTGACCACCGCGCAGCTCAAGGCGTTCGGGGGAACGGTGAACGCGGCCGGGACCGAGATGAGGCTGGCGCATCCCGACGAGCCGTTCCACCTGGTGACGAAGCTCGACAACGTGGGGCTGGAAAATCTAGTCGCGCTGGGATCCACCCACAAGCTGCTGGCGGGGAAGTTCAACGGCACCATCGATCTGCGTGGCGCGGGCGACCTGGAAAAGACGCTCGCCGGCGTGCTCGACGGTCACGTGCTCGACGGCGTGTTCTTCGGCAAGGACGTGGTCGCATCGGTCAGCGGCCCCTTGGCGAAAGCGCTGCCGTTGGGGTTGGCAGGGAAGGGCGGCGAGGGCGGATCGACGAGCCTGGGCAAGGACCTCCCCTTCGGCGTCACCCTGCAGAACGGGGTCGCGCGGTTGAAGAACCCGCTGAAGATTTCCCGGCCCGAGGCGGAGATGAGCTTCTCCGGCGGGATGCGCGTGGACGGGACGCTCGATCTGCCGGGCACGGTGTCGCTCTCGCCTTCGACCATCGCCGCCATCACCGGAGGCAAGGTGAAGCCGGCGAACCCCATCCCCGTGAACCTGCGCCTGGTGGGTCCGGCCTGGAGTCCGAGCGTGACGGATCTGGATCTCAAGGCGGCGGTGAGCCAGATCGTCAAGGAAGGCGGATCGGCGCTGCTGGGCCGGGCGATCGGCGTCGATTCCGGGAATGCGCAGCAGGCCGCGGAGCAGAAGGCGCAGCAAGTGCAGGTGGACGCGCAGAAACGCGCGCAGGCGGAGGTGGATGCGGCGAAGCGCAAGGCGTCCGCCGAAGCGGAAGCGCAGAAGAAGAAGCTGGAGGACGAGGCGAAAGACCGCCTCAAGGGAATGTTCGGGAAGTAGCTGCCGTTTTCGCTCGCGCAGCGCCAGCGCGCGAGATACAAGAACGGGGTCGGGCCCCCCGCATCCGCAATATGCCCGGAATGGAACAGAGCCCATGGCAAAACAACCGATGGATGCGTCTTTCCGCACTTTGATCGATCGCTTCACGCGCGAGCTCACGGACGCGATCGCGAAGCAAGTCGAGCAGCAGGTCTCCGCGGCCCTGTCGCGCTTGCGGGTGGACGGCGCGGGCGTCGGGCGCGGCCAGCTCGACGGCCGGCGCTCGGGCCGGCTCTGTCCGGTGCCCGGCTGCGGGGAGACCGGCGCCGGACCGCGCAACCGCTGGTTCTGCAAGGAGCACGCGGGGAAGCTTTCCGCAGCGGAGCAGAAGAGCATCCTCGAGCGGAACCGTCGGCTGGCAGCGGAAGGCAAGCTGCCCACGGCGGTCCCCGCGCAGCGGATCGTGCGGCTCCCGGCGAAGTCGCCGCGCCCGCGCCGCGCGCTGGACATGAGCTGCCGCGTGGACGGATGCCCGAACCGCTCGCGCGGACCTCGCGCTGGATTCATCTGCGATCAACACCGATCCGAGCTTTCGCCCGACGAGCAGCGCAGGGCGCGGGAAAGCTGGAACGCCCGGCAGAAGGCCGGGACGCAGGCCGGCGCGCTGGCGCAGGCGCCGAAGGCGCTCCCGGCTGCCGTGCCGCCGATCGTGCGCAAGGCCGAATCCGCCGAAGCGTAACGTAACCCGCGGCATCCGGACCGCGTAGACAGGCGCGGAGGTTCCGATGCGGTCCCCTGAAGTGACGCCGAAGGCGCTGTACGTTCGCCGCCGCGAGTTCCTCAAGCTCGGAGCGGGGAGCGCGCTCGCGCTCTCGCTGCCGGCGTTCGCAAGGGCAAAGGTCGAGCATGGAGCGAAGCTCCCCGGCGTGCGCGCGAACCCGAGCTACGCCCTCGCCGAGGAGAAGAAGACTCCTTTCGAGGACATCACCACCTACAACAACTTCTACGAGCTGGGCACCGACAAGTCGGACCCCAGCGAGAACGCCGCCAAGCTGCAGACGCGCCCCTGGACCGTCAGCGTGGAAGGGGAAGTGGGCAAGCCGCGGAAGTGGGACATCGACGAGATCCTCAAGGCCTTCCCCGCGGAGGAGCGCGTCTACCGGATGCGCTGCGTGGAGGCCTGGTCGATGGTGATTCCCTGGGACGGCTTCCCGCTCGCCGACTTCCTCAAGAAGCACGAGCCCACCAGCCGGGCGAAGTACGTCGCGTTCGAGACCGTGGTCCAGCCGCAGTTGCCCGGGATCAAGGGCTACGCAGGCATCCCCTTTCCCTACCTGGAAGGCCTGCGCATCGACGAGGCGACGCATCCGCTCACGCTCCTCGCCGTCGGCCTCTACGGCGAGGCGCTCCCCAACCAGGACGGAGCGCCCATCCGCGTGGTGATCCCCTGGAAGTACGGCTTCAAGTCGGCGAAGAGCATCGTCAAGATCCGCCTGCAGGAGACGCAGCCGCCCACCACCTGGTCGCAGTACGCCTCCAAGGAGTACGGCTTCTACGCGAACGTGAACCCGGACGTGGACCATCCGCGCTGGACGCAGTCCAAGGAGCGCCGCATCGGCGAGATCCTGCGGCGCAAGACGCTGATGTTCAACGGGTACCCGGAGGTCGCTTCGCTTTACGCCGGGATGGACCTGGGGAAGTTCTATTGAAGAAGGCGCTCGTCCCACGGCAGCGCGTGGACCGCCGCGGCGCTGCGGGACAGCCGGCGCGACCCCGCGCCGTGCTGGTCCCGGCGGCCTTCGCAATCTGCTGCACGCCGCTGGCCTGGCTGGCGTTCCAGATCGTCACTTCCGGCCTGGGCGCGAATCCGGTCGAGGCGCTGCTCGACGCTCTCGGCTACGTCGCCTTCGTCCTGCTCGCGCTCACCCTCGCCTGCACGCCGGCGCAGCTGCTGCTGGGATGGAACTGGCCGATCCGCATCCGCAAGCTGCTCGGCGACTTCTGCTTCTTCTACGCCTGCCTGCACATGCTGACGTACACGGTGATCGATCAGGGACTCGATCTCCGCGGCATCGCCACCGACGTGCTCAAGCACAAGTTCATCTTCCTCGGCATGGCCACCTGGCTCCTGCTCCTGCCGCTCGCCGTCACCTCCACCCAGGGATGGCAGCGCAGGCTGGGATTCCGCCGCTGGAAGCGGCTGCACCGCCTCGTCTACCTCGCCGGCGGGCTGGCGAGCTTCCATTTCCTGCTCCGGTTCAAGACCCCGCGGGTGGAGACGCTGGCGTGGATGTCGGCGGTGACCGTGCTCTTGCTGGTCCGGGCGGTGGCGGCGGTACGGAGGCGCGCCGGAATGGTACAGTCGCCGTGAGATGACGCGCGCCGCGAACATCCTGATCGTCGACGACGACGCCAACCTGCGCCAGAACGTCCACTTCATCCTGGAAAAGGGCGGGATGAAGTCGGCGATGGCTTCCTCCGGGGAGGAAGCGCTGCAGCGGATGCGCACCACCGCATTCGACCTGGTGCTGCTCGACGTGCAGATGCCCGGGATGGGCGGCCTGGAAGCGCTCCGCATCATGCGCGAGCGGCACCCGGACATCGGCGTGATCATGTGCTCGGTGCTCAAGGACATCGCCGTCGCGGTGGAGGCGATGCACACCGGCGCGCTCGACTACGTCACCAAGGATTTCTCCCCGCCCGAGCTCATCGCCCGCGTGCGCAAGACCCTCGCCCAGCTGCGCGCCGGCCGCGAGCTGGATCGGCTGCACGACGTCGAGGCCACGCACGTGGGCCGCCCGTTGGTGCTGGGAACCTCGGCCCGGATGCGCGCGGTGGTGCAGATCGCGGACAAGATCGCCGCCAAGCCGGTGACGGTGTTGATCTCCGGGGAGAGCGGCACCGGGAAGGAAGTGCTGGCCCGCTACATCCACGCGCGCAGCGACCGCAAGACCAACCCGTTCGTGGCCGTCAACGTCCCGGCGATCCCCTCGAACCTCCTGGAGAGCGAGCTGTTCGGGCACGAGCGCGGGGCCTTCACCGGCGCGGACCGGCAGAAGCTCGGCAAGTTCGAGCTGGCCAACGGCGGGACCCTGTTCCTCGACGAGATCGGCGATCTCGCGCTCGATCTGCAGGCGAAGATCCTCCGGGCGCTGCAGGAGCACGAGATCGAGCGGGTGGGAGGCGAGAAACCCATCCTCCTCGACCTCCGGGTGATCTGCGCCACCAACCGCGATCTGGCGAAGCGGGTGCAGGAAGGAAAGTTCCGCGAGGATCTGTACTGGCGGCTGAAGGTGGTGCCGATCGAGCTGCCGCCGTTGCGCACCCGCCGGGAAGACATCCGCGACCTCGCGCAGCATTTCCTTGCCCGCACCGCCGCCGAGCACGGCCGTCTTCCGCAGACCGTCTCGGACGGCGCGCTGCAACTGCTCGAGCGCTATCCCTGGCCGGGGAACATCCGCGAGCTGGAAAACATCATGGCGCGGATGACGGTGGTCTGCGATTCCGAGGTGATCGAGGAGGCGGACCTGCCGTACGACTTCGCCCTCAGCGCGGCCGTCACGCCGGACGAGGAGAGCGGGCTGCGGACCCTGGACGCGGCGATGCTCGCCTTCGAGAAGAGCTTCCTGCGCAAGGCGCTCAAGCGGAACCAGTGGAACCGCAAGCGCGCCGCCGAGCAGCTGGAGATCGGGTACTCGACGCTCAAGGCCAAGCTCAAGGCCTACGGCATCGTGGCCGGCGCCGACGGCGACGAGGACTGAGCTCCGCTCCCGGGCAGGGTGACGAGGAAGGTGCTGCCCTTGCCAAGGCTGCTCTTGACCGAGACGGAGCCGCCGTGGGCGACGACGATCCGCTGGACGTTGGGCAGGCCCATTCCCAGGTGCACGCCGGTCCGCTTGGTCGAGGAGAAGGACTCGAACAGCTCCTTGATCCGTTCGGGCCGGATTCCGGCGCCGTGATCCTCGACCGCGAGGGCCGCGCGCCCGCTTCCGCCTTCCACCCGCAGGCGCACCGAGCCGCCGCGGTTCGATGCTTCGACGGCGTTGCGCGCCAGGTTCAGCGCCGCGCGCTCGAGCAGGTAGCGATCGCCCAGCACCCACACCGGGGCAGGCGCGTGCTGCACTTCCAGGCGTACTTCCGCCTCGGCGGCATAGGCCTGCGCGCCGTTGCGAACGCTCTCGGCGAATGCGTTGAGCTCGATGGGCATGAAGTCCGACGGCTTCACCTCGCGGGTCAGGTCGGAGAAGTCCGCCACGAACCGACGCATGGTGCCCACTTCGGTGGCCAAGGACTCGCGGATCCGCGGGAGATAGTCCACGTCGTTGGTGGCGGCCTGGTGCTCGATCTGCTGCAGGATGGCGAGCCGGTGGCCGAGATCGTGCGAGATGCCGGCGGCGATCTGCCCGGCGGTGCGGAAGCGCTCCTCCAGCTCCAGCGTCGCCAGCATGCGGCGCGCCAGCAGGTATCCGAAGACGATGGAGAGGACGAGCGTGAGCAAGGCGCCGAGACCGAGGAATCCAAGAGCACTCCTCGCGCCGCGCAACGCCTCTTCGGCGGGTTGCTCGACGGCGATGGTCCATGCCGGATCCGGCAGGGAGGCCCAGCCGGCGAGAACGTCCCGTCCCGGTGGGTTCTGGAACCGGACGGCCGCAGGCGCGCCCTTGAGGAACGCCGTGGCGAGGGAAGACTCCGCCACCGGCTCGCCGCTGAGCACCGCCGCGCGCATCGAGCCGGCGCCGGCGGCGAGCAGCCGCCCCGTCCGATCGAAGGCGAGCGCATATCCCTGCTCGCCGACCCGGATGCGCTGCACCTGCCTCTGCAACTCCAGAAGGTCGAGGGTGGTGCAGACGGCGCGCCCCGGCTTGCCCGACGGGACGCAGACGTCCATCGCCGGCACCAGATCCGCGAGATAGGTCTCGGACAACACTTCCTTCCCGCGCAGCGCAGCGGCGATCTGCGCCGGAGTCAGGCTGCGCGGCAGCGCCGTGGCAGGCGTCTCCGCCAACACCAGGCGGAGCTTGCCCAGGCTCGGCGCGTCGAGCGACACGTCGGCGAACTTTCGCTCTGCGTCGGGCTCGTTTCCCACGGCCATGGCCAGGGCGCGCAGCATCTCCCGCTGCTGCGAGATGTACGTGACGACGCGCGCAGCGGCCTGCTCGGCGATGGCTTGCAACGCTTCCTGGGAAGCCCGCTCGCCCCGTTGGCGCAGGATCTGCAGCCCGAACACGGAGAGCAGCAGCAGCGGGAGGACGCCGCTCGCCGCGACCAGTGCCGCGAGGAGCAGGGCGATGCGCCGCCGCGTCATTGGTCGACCTCCCAGTCGGGGAGCGATTCCAGCACGTCGTACGGCCCAAGCCTGGGGTTCTTGATGCGCGCGTCGACGATCGCGAGCTGGCCTCGAGTGCAGATGAACGCGGCGGGCGGGTCGTCGCGAAGGGCCGCTTCGGCGGCGGACCAATCACGCGCGTCGATTGCGCGGTCCAGGTCCGGGTTCGAATATCCGAAGAGGTTGTCCGGCGCGTCCGAACGCCACACGAGAGCCATAGAGCTCGGCGGCCAACGGAAAGGGCGGCCGGTGACCATGTCGAAATCGCCGGCTCGCATACGCGCGAGGGCCTCCTCAGGACGGACCTGGGTCACGTCCCCGCCGCGGTCTCCGAGAGCACGGCGCGCGGCCAGCGCCAGCCGCTCGAACGGGCCCCAGCTCAGGATCCGCAGAGGGGCCCCGGGTGGCAGAGCGGCTCCTTGATTTGAACCATCCTTTTCGCTGCATTCGGCATCTCCATATGCGAGCTCACGCACCTGCTGCGAGGCGAGCACTTGCGCGAGCCGAAGGCGTTCACTGCGCGCCAGCTTGCCGTTGAGCATGATCGCATCTGTGCCGTGCCCTGATCCGCGGACGATCCGCAACGAGGGCACACCGCGAAAAAACTCCAGCCAGCGCGATTCCAGATCCACGATCACGTTCGCGTCGCCCTTCAACGTGTGCGCAAATGCGTCGCGCGGTGTCGGATATGCCGCCAGGCGCACATCGTTGACGCGCCCAGGTTGCGGCTGCCGGCGAACCAGGTGCAGCTCCGTGTCCGTCTTGCCGGCGACCACGAAGGGGCCGCTGCCCATGAGCTTTCCTGCCGATTCGCGGAAGACGTGAGCCTGGAGCAGCAAGGCGTCTGCGGGCAGACCCCGACCGCGCGATTCGATGAGCAGGCCGGTCTCCGCTCGAGTCACCCGCAGGCCACTGGGCTGCAGCGAGCGAATGACGTCCTCGTCCGTCACCGGAGTACCGTCGGTGAACGTGGCGTCGCGCCGCAGCTCGACGAGGATCGCATCGCCGGAGAGGCGCTCGACGCGCGCGGCAAGGAGCGGCTTCAGTTCTCCGGCGTCGTCCAGGCTGACGAGCTTTTCGAAGACCCAAGGTTCGGCGATCGACGCCAACCCCGGGTCGCGCCCTCCCAGCGAGAATTCGCCGAGCGCCCCCCACATCGCGATCCTCAGACCGACGCTCTCGCGCGGGGGGCGCCCACTACAAGCGATGAAAACCAGCAGGAAGACGAGGCGCACGCTGCGATCACGTTTCGCAGCGTCGCCGGGTGCAGTCAACCGCGTGCTGGGTTCAGGCCACCGGAATACTGGAAATGATCGCCGGGCAGGCGGTGGGTGCGCGGACGGACTTCCTCTTCGATCGATTGATCTTCATGGCTCTCCCCTGGTGATCAGGCTGCTGCGGTCCACTCCGGTTCCGGAAACTCCGCGAGGTAACGGTGGACGACGCTTTCGCGGAAGCTCACCTCGAACATGTCCTTCTTGCAGGCCACCTCGTCGCGGCGGCCGGTCTTGAGGAACTTGCCGCCCAGGCAGCCGCCGACGCAGACCGGCAGGTACGGGCAGTCGCCACACTTCTCCCAGGGCCGCAGCTCGGTGAGCGGCGCGATCTTCTCGGGAGACGCGGACGCGACCTGCGCGACCTCCAGCCCGGGGAGGCCCGCCACCACGGGGCACTTGTAGACCCGGCCCTCGGGATCGATGGTGTAGTTGTTCTTCCAGTGCAGCTCGCAGGGCCCGAGCATTCCCTCGAGCGACGATCCCTGGCTCACCGCCGGCGTCATCCGCCTGCGCTCAATCGACTTGTTGAGTTGCACCAGCGTCTGCGTCTCCTGCTTCTCGCTGCAGCCGGTGCAGGTCCCTGTGCCCTGCCGCTGGGTGTCGAACATCGGGCGGAACTGCACGCCGGCGAGCAGTTCCGCCACGCCGCTCTTCTCCAGGCGATCGAGCAGCTTTTCGAACGAGGAGGCCTGGTCGGGAAAGAAGTGCCCGCTCACGTAAACGGTGGATCCGGCGCGGGCCAGCGCGACCACGTTGTCGAAGATGACGTCGAAGGACCCGCGCCCGTCGCGGTACACGCGCATCCGGTCGTGGGTCTCCTTGTCGCCGTCGAGCGTCACCTTGAACGACCCGGCGCCGAACGACTCCATCTGCTTCGCGAACTCCGGGTCGAGGTGGACGCCGTTGGTGGTCATTTCCCAGGTGAAGACGCCGCCGCGCGCTTTCATCGACGCGGAGAGCACCTCGGCGGTCCGAAGGCAGTAGTCCTTCCGCGTGGTGGGCTCGCCGCCGAAGTAGTGGACGTGGAGCCGCTGCAGCCCGCGCTCGTCGACGCGGCGCAACAGCCACTCCAGCGTCGCGTCCTCCGTGGGAGAGGACATCTTGGTGAACGCGGGATGCTCCTTCTGGAAGCAGTAACTGCAGGCGAGGTTGCACTGCAGCGTGGGCATCAACGTCACGTTCAGGGTGCCCGGAACGCCTTCGCTCGCCTTCTCCAGATGAGCGCGCACGCGCTGGTCGTCGTCGGCGCGGCCGCGGACGAGGAATGCGTCCTCCAGCAGGACGTCCTGCGTCTCGCGCTCCTCGGCGCCGGAGGGTTCTTCTCCGGAGGTCCAACGCGAGACGGCGGTGCGCGTCGCCTCGTCGATTCCGACGTAACGATCTTCGAGGACGTTGTAGAGAACGTGCTCGCCGGGCCGGACGTTCTCGTAAGCGACGACGAATCGCGAGAGGTGCATTTCCTCCCCACGCTACGCAATGGCGGTGCCAGCCATTTCGCGCGCGCCCGCCACCAGAGGGGGGAAGCCAGCTTTCCGGCCCGCGGGCCAGCGATCGGGCCGCCCGATCGAGGCTCGGAATCCAGCCTCGCGCGGCGTGTTCGCGCTCGCCGCGATCGGCGTCGCGCCGCGAAGCGCCTTCGCTCGCGCGAGATTTCCTCGAGGGCCAGAAGACGGGCCGGTGTGGCTCGATCGCGGGCCGTGTCGGTGGCGCGCCACTTGCTCGAAGGACCCTCCGTGACCGGCCAAAAAATCATCGCGGTGCGCCACCTGCATGCAGGGGGTCGCTTGATCACGGTTCAATTCTTCCGCAACGAGGGCGGATCAGTGGCGGGCAGGGCCGTGCTCGGCGCTCAGGACACGCCGATCCTCGACGGGCCCGATCAGGAGGCCGTCCTCGACGTTCTGCGCGACGTCATGGACGGGCTGTTGCTGGCGCGAGAGCCCAATTGACCGGCTGGTCCCTGCCGGCCGCGCGGACCCCCGCGGCGCTGCGGGACAGCCGGCGCGACCCCGCGCCGAGCTAGACCCTGCGCAGGCGCCGCGCGGCGGCCGTACCGAGCACGGCGGCGGCGACGAAAGCGACCGCGAGGAGGATCCAGACCGCCGTTCCATGCATCGACGCGCCTTGCTCGATCGCCTCCGCCGTCGGCAGCAGCGACCCCGCCCAGGCGTAGAGCACGGTGCCCGGCGCCATCCCGAGGCCCGTCCCGATCACCAGATCCCGCAGCCGCATCTCCGTCAGCCCGAGCACGGCGTTGCTGGGCGTGAACGGCAGGACGGGCGAGAGGCGCACCAGGGCGACGGTGAGGATGCCGCCCCGCGCCGCCAACTTCGCAAGCGCACGCGCTCCGGGACGTTCGAGCAGCGCCTGCGCCGCGGCGTTTGCGCCAAGAGCGCGGGCGACGGCGAACGAGGTCGCCGCGCTCGCGACCGCCGCGGCGAGCGAGATCGCCGCTCCCCAGGGACCGTACAGCCAGCCGCAGGCGACGATCAAGGGAATGATCGGCAACAGCAACAGCGTCATCAGATACGTCGCGGCGAAGGTGGCCAGCGCGCCGGGCCACCCGAGCGCGTGCACGAACTTCGCGCCCTCCACGATCCAGCGCAGCAGCGGAAGCTGCCGGACCAGCAGGTAGAGCACGAAGAGGATCGCCAGCACGGCCAGCAGGCGCGCCGCCTTCCGCAAGGCCATCTAGGTCTTCTTGAACAGCGGATCGTCGGCGAGCTGGCCGTGCGTCTCCGCGCGGGCTTCCGCCTGGAGCGCTTCCCACTCGCGACGCTCCACCTCGTCCATGCGGTCGAGCGCGAAGTTGAGCCGCGCGCGCGCTTTCACCGCGCGGGTCCTGGCCTCCTGCGCCTCGGACCGCGCCGCTACCAGCAGATCGGCCGCTTCCAGCGGCGGCAGCCCGGGGGCCAGCGCGCGCTCCTGCTTCTCTGCGGCGGCCCGCTCCGCCGCTTCGGCTTCTTCCAGTTCCTTCCGGGACTCGAGAGCCAGCCTCTCGGCCGCGCTCTTCACCCGCGCGGCGCCGCTCTGGTTGGCGCGCGCCTCGCGCTGCGCACGAGCCTGCGCCTCCAGATGCTGCATCTTGAGGATCAGCTCGTCCACCTCGTCCGGCATGCGTCGAGCATACACCTGCCAATCTCACCGTGTGCTCCGGATCCCGGGCGGGCACCGCATCGGAGCGGCGTTACGCAGGATGCAGCCGAAGCAGGGTGATCTCCGGGGGCGCGAACACGCGCATCGGAGGTCCCCAGAACCCGGTGCCCCGGCTGACGTACAGCTGCGACTCCCCGCGGCGGTGCAATCCCGCCAGGTACGGCTG
>JBGQLA010000072.1:0-15318 GCA_041499865.1 Deltaproteobacteria bacterium | reverse complement strand
GCGAAGCTGCTGGCGAAGCCGGTGGATCTCGACGCGCTCGAGGCGGCGGTGAAGGAAGCCTGCGCGGCGTAGCCGCCCTCACCTTCGCTCGCGCACGAAGCGCACCAGGTCGTCCATTCCCGGCCCGCTGCCGTCCGGCGGCGCACCCAGCTCCTCCGCGGGCGCGCCGGCGCGGTTGACCCAGAAAGTGGGGTAGCCGAACCACTTCGCGCCGGTGGCGTCCCATCCGGCGAACGCCGCGAAGAGGATCTCCTTCGCCGGCAGCCCGAGGACGTCGACGCCGAGCTGGTAGGCGCGGGGGTCGGGCTTGTAGCTGCGGATGCGGTCGGTGCTGATCGCCTGCTCGAACACGCCCTCCAGCGAGGAGTTGCGGATGGCCGCCTCCAGCATCTGCGGCGTGGCGTTGGAAAGGAACGCCAGCCGCAGGCCATCCTTCTTCAACGCGCGCAGGGCCGCCGGCGCGTCGGGCCACGCCTTCAGCGCCAGCCAGGACTGGACCAGCCGTCTGCGCTTCTCCGCGGTCAGATCGACCTTCTGCGCCTTGGCCGCGAAGACCAGTGCGCCGTTGGCCGCCTCCAGGAAGTCGGCGTACCGGCCGGAGAGCGCGCGCAGCCACTGGTACTCGAACAGGCGGGTCCGCCAGGCATCGCCGAGCGCCTTCCCGTTCCCCGGAAAGAGCTGTTCGGCCAGCGCGAAGACCGGACGCAGGTCGAGAACCGGAAAGGCGTCGAAGACCACCGCCTTGATCGACGGGCCCGATGTCTGGCTCCGCACCGGCGCGGCCAGCGCCGCGGCCGCGCCCGTCATCCACCGCATGAGCTCCCGCCTCCGCACAGGCATGGCGCCACCTCCCAAGCGTCGTCTTCCAGCCGCTCGGGACGTTACAATGCATCTCGATGATCCCGCTCCCGACCTCCGTCCTCGTCTTCTCGGCAGCGCTCGCGGCGGCCGCAGCGCCGCCGCTGCCGCCCGCCGCCCTCGCGCCGCCCCAGATCGTGACCTCGGCATCCGGAGAAGCGCGGCTCGCTCCGGACCGCGCCAACATCCTCATCGGGGTCCAGACGCGCGCGGCCAGCGCCGCCATTGCGGCGCGGGACAACAATGCGCGCCAGCAGGCGGTGATCGCGGCGATCGTGGCGGTCGGGATTCCGCGGCAGCAGATCTCCACCGAGAACTACAACGTCTATGCCGAGACCCGGACCGATCCCGCGGGGCAGAATCCGAAGGTGACCGGTTACGTGGTGACCAACGTCGTGCGCGTGGAGGTGCGCCGCACGGATCAGGTCGGGCCGGTGATCGACGCGGGTCTGGCGAAGGGCGCCAACCAGATCAACTCGCTGGAGTTCTTCTCCTCGAACACCGACGCGGGCCGGCGGCAGGCGCTCGCCGAGGCCATCGGCAAGGCCCGGGGCGACGCGGAGGCGATGGCGCGCGCGGCCAATGGCGGCCTGGGACAGCTGCTCGAGCTCTCGACGGAGGACACGGGACCACGGCCGATGGTTCGCTCGGCGGAGATGTACAAAGCCGGCGCAGCCATGGCGGCGGCCCCCATCGAGCCGGGAGAGCTCACGCTGCGGGTCGCGGTGACGGCGCGCTGGCAGTTCGTGCCGAACCAGTAGCGGGCGTGCCATGGTTCGAGCGATGGCGACGGCGAATCGAGGCGGCTGGAAGACGTGCTCGAGGGGGCACAAGTACAGGGGCCCGGGCGGATGTCCGGCCTGATGGAAGCGCCATCGCGCTGCCGGCGGCGTGCGCACCGGAGGAAAGCCCGTGGAGTCAGGGTCCCGGCCCTCGCGCCAGAGGTCGAGCGAAGGAGGTGATTCTTGACCTTGCAGCTGCGCGTTTGCATCGACGTCGAGGATCTCGACAAGGGCGTCGCCTTCTACCGCGATGGGTTGGGGCTCAGCCCGGGACGCCGGCTGGGCGGGCAGTGGGCGGAGATGCTCGGCGCGTCGTCGCCCGTCGACCTGCTGGCCGAACCTGCCGGCACGCCTCCCAGCCCGCGAGCCGCCGCGGTGCGCGATTACCGGCGCCACTGGACGCCGGTGCATCTCGACTGCGTCGTGCCGGACCTCGACGCAGCCGTGCAGCGGGCCCAAGCGGCTGGCGCCACGCTCGACCGTGAGATCCAGACCCGGAAATGGGGGCGGCTCGCGACGCTTTCGGACCCCTTCGGCAACGGCTTCTGCCTGCTGGAGCTTCAAGGGCGCGGGTACGACGAGATGCTCGGCGGATGAGCTCGCGGAGCGATCCCTTCAGACGTCGAGATCCTTCACCTCGCCCGCGCGCTCCATGATGAACTTGAACCGCGCGCTGACGTCCTTTCCCAGGAGGTCGTTGATGGTCCGCTCGGTGTCGAGCGCCGCCTCCTCCGGGATGGTCACCCGCAGGGCGAGCCTGCGGCGCGGGTCCAGGGTGGTGGACTTCAGCTCCTCCGCGGTCATCTCGCCCAGGCCCTTGAAGCGCATGATGCTGGGCTTCGCGTTGCCCTTTGCGTGCTCCTTGACGATCCGCACGCGGTCCTCGTCGTCGAGCGCCCAGTAGGTGTCCTTGCCGATCTCGATCTTGTAGAGCGGCGGCTGCGCCAGGAACACCGATCCGTTGCGGATCAGCTCGCGCATGTGGCGGTAGAAGAAGGTGAGCAGCAGCGTGGAGATGTGGTGTCCGTCGCTGTCCGCGTCCATGAGCAGGAAGATCTTCCCGTAGCGCAGGTTCGCGGCCTTGAAGTCCGCGCCGATGCCGCAGCCCAGCGCCGAGACGATGTCCTGCAGCTCCTTGTTCTGGCCCACCTTCTCGCTGGACGCCTGCTCCGCGTTCAGCACCTTCCCGCGCAAGGGCAGGATGGCCTGCGTGCGCCGATCGCGCCCCTGCTTCGCGGAGCCTCCGGCGGAATCGCCCTCGACGATGAACAGCTCGCTCTCCTGTGGGTTCGTGGACGCGCAGTCCGCGAGCTTGCCGGGCAGGTTCAGCCGGTGCGAGATGGCCGTCTTGCGCGTCACCTGCTGCGCCGCCGCCCGCGACGCTTCGCGCGCCCGCGCCGCGAGGATGATCCGGGCGACGATCGGCTCGGCCACCGTCTTGGTGTCGTTGAGCCACTTCTCCAGCGCGGGCCGCACCACGCCTTCCACCTGGGCGGTGGTCTCCGGGTTGTTCAGCCTCCCCTTCGTCTGTCCCTGGAACTGCGGTTCCACGACATAGCTGGAGAGGATCCCGCAGATCCCTTCGCGGATGTCCTCGGCGGTGAGGGTCACGCCCTTGGGCTGCAGCCCGTGCGTCTCGATGTAGTTCCGCACCGCCTTCACCACGCCCGAGCGAAGCCCCGCCTCGTGCGTGCCGCCGTTCGGGGTGGGGATGCCGTTCACGTAGCTGCGCAGGTGCTCGTCGGTGGCCTCCGTCCAGACCAGCGCCACCTCCAGCCGCGCCTCGCCTTCGCTCTGCTTGGAGAAGAGCGCAGCAGGCGGGATCTGCATCGCGGCCACCGGCGGCACCGAAGGGATCTCGCCGCCTTGCGCCGTCAACTCCGTTTCCAGCAGCCCTTCTTCCGTGGTGACGATCGGCTCCCGCTCCGTCTCGGTGGCAGGCGGCGGCCTCTGCGCCGCCGGGATGGTGTTCTTCCCCCGCTGCGTCACCACCTTGGCGAGGTACTCGGCGATCCCGCCGTCGTGCTGGTAGCTGTCCTCGCGGGCAGGCTTCTGCGTCTCGTCGCGAAAGATGACGATCATGCCGCGGTGCAGGTAGCTCTTGGCCTCGAGCCGGTCGCGGATCAGCTCGACGTCGAACTTTGCCTTCAGCCCGAAGATCTCGGCATCCGGGGTGAAGGTGATGGTGGTGCCGGTGCCGCGCGCCTTCCCCTCCGCCTTCAGCTTCGAGGTGGCGAGGCCCCTGGCGTACGTCTGCAGGTGGTGCTTGCCGTCGCGCTTCACGTTCGCCACCAGGCTGGAGGAGAGCGCGTTCACCACGCTCGCCCCGACGCCGTGCAGTCCGCCGGAATGGATGTAGTTGCCCTGCTCGAACTTGCCGCCGGAATGCAGGGTGGTGAGCAGCACCTCCAGCGCCGGCTTCTTGTACTTCGGCATCACGTCCACCGGGATGCCGCGGCCGTCGTCGGTCACGGTGACCGTCTTGCCGTCCTTGTGCAGCGTCACCTCGATGCGGGAGGCGTAGCCGTTGATCACCTCGTCGACGGAGTTGTCGATGATCTCCCAGAGCAGGTGGTGGTAGCCGGTGGCGTCGGTGCCGCCGATGTACATGGCCGGCCGCTTGCGGACCGGCTCGAGCCCCTCGAGCACCTGGATGTCGGCGGCGCTGTAGCTGGTCTTGCGCACGGCCATCTATTTCTTCTCCTCGGCGGGGAGCGCCTGGACCACGGGGCCTACGGGCAGCGGCTTGAGCTTGTCCTTCCTCACCAGCTGGCGACCCTTTCCGCCGCGGCCGCCCGGCTCGCGCACGGTCAGCTCCACCTTCTTTCCCTTGGCGCTCTCCAGGGGCAGCGCTGCTTTCCTGTCGCCGGTGCAGAGGAACCCGATCAACCTGTCGCCCTGCTGCACCTTGATCACCCGCACGCCACGCCCGGGCCCGGCCAGCTCGTTCACTTCCTTCGCCTTGGTGACGAGCGCGTACGCCGCCTCGGTGATCACGGCGAGAAAATCCTTGTCGTCCACCGGCACGACGCCGACCAGCTCGTCGTCCTTCGCCGGCCGGGCAAACCTTCTGCCGGCGCGGGTGGAGACCTCGGTGTGGGGCTCGAGCGCGAAGCGCAGCCCGTAGCCGCCGCGCGAGAGGCCCAGGAGCTTTTCCGGCCGCGCCAGCCGCTTGTCGAGCGAGAGCGCGCCCACCACCCGCTCGTTGTCGTCGAACTTGAACAGCTTCTGCACCGGGTCGCCGTACCCGGTGCTGGCCGGCACGTCGTTGAATCGGGTCACGTAGGCGGTGCCGAAGTTGCTGAACAACACCAGGTTGCTCTTCAGCGACCCTCCCAGCACGAACACCACCTCGTCGCCTTCCCGCACCCGCGTCTGCGAGGGATCCTTCAGCTCGCGCACCCGCTTGATCCAGCCGTCGCGCGTCAGCACCACCTGCGCGTCCTCGTCGGCGATGAAGGCTTCCTCGCTGTATTCCACTTCCTCGCTGCCGGCGCCGCCGATCTTCGTCCGCCGCTTGTCGGCGTACGCCTTCTGGATCTCGGCGATCTCCTCGCGCACCACCGTCCAGCGGGCGCGGTCGCTGCCCAGGAGCTCCTTCAGCTTCCGCTGCTCGGCCCGCTTCTCCTTCAGCTCCTTCTCGATCACCAGGATCTCGAGCTTCGCCAGCCGGTACAGCTTCATCTCCAGAATCGCGTCCGCCTGCTCCTCCGAGAGCTTGAAGCGCTTGATCAGCTTCTGCGCCGAGTCCTCCTTGCCGTCGCTCTTGCGGATGATGCGCAGCATCTCGTCGAGGGCGTCGTAGACCTTCTCGAAGCCTTCGAGGATGTGCACGCGCTTCTGCACTTCCTTGAGGTCGAACTCGAACCGCCGGGTGACCACCTCGAAGCGGAAGTCGAGGAAGTAGCGGAGGATGCTCTTCAGATCGAGCCGCTTCGGCGCCCCGACCTCCGGGTTCTGGGTAGGAACCAGGCAGGTGAGGTTCACGCCGAAGTTGGTCTGCAGCGGCGTGTGCTTGTAGAGGTACGCCATCACCAGCTCGGGATCGGCGTCGCGCTTGATCTCCAGCACGATGCGCACGTCCTTGGTGCTCTCGTCGCGCACGTCGACCAGCGGGGTGAGCTTCCGCTCCCGCACCAGGTCGCCGAACTTCATCACCAGATTCGACTTGTTCACCGCGTACGGGATGGAGGTGACGACGACCTGCTTTCCGCCCCGCGGCAGGTCCTCGAGCTTCCACTCCCCGCGCACGCGCACGGAGCCCTGGCCCGTCTCGTAGATCTCCCGCAGCTCGGCCTTGCTGTTCAGGATCTGCCCGCCGGTGGGGAAGTCGGGGCCCTTGATGTGCTTGAGCAGGTCCTTGACCTCCAGGTCCTTGTGCTTCGAGAGGTCGATCAGCGCGTCGCACAGCTCGGTGAGGTTGTGCGGCGGGATGTTCGTCGCCATGCCCACCGCGATCCCGGTGGTGCCGTTCATCAGGAGCTGCGGCAGGCGGGCAGGGATGACGATGGGCTCGAACTGCGTCCCGTCGTAGTTGGGGCGGAAGTCGATGGTCCGCTTCGCCAGCTCCTGCACCAGCTCCGCCGCCAGCGCCGCCAGCCGGCACTCCGTGTAGCGCATGGCCGCGGCAGCGTCGCCGTCGAGAGAGCCGAAGTTGCCGTGCCCGTCGACCAGCGGGTAGCGCAGCGAAAAATCCTGGGCCATGCGCACCAGCGCGTCGTAGATAGCGACGTCGCCGTGCGGGTGGTACTGGCCCATGATGGTGCCCACCACCTTGGCGCACTTCTGGTACTTGGCCTCGTGCGTCAGGCGGTGGTCGTGGAACATCCCGTAGATGATCCGGCGCTGCACGGGCTTGAGGCCGTCGCGCACGTCGGGCAGAGCGCGCGACGTGATCACCGAGAGCGCGTAGTTCAGGTACCGCCGTCGCGCCTCCTCGTGCAGCGGCGCCGACATCTCCGTCGGCGGCGGCGCTCCGTTTCCCCCGGAACTTCCGCGCTTTCGCTTCTTCCCGCCCCCTCCGCCGAACATGCTCATCTGTTCAGACATTGAGGCGTCTGTAACACAGCTCGGCGCGTCGCGCAGTTTTCAGATCAGGGGGGATTTCGGGGACACAATACGAAACTCCGAGTTTCGTATTGTGTCCCCGAAATTCAGGCCCGGCCTTTGCCGGGCTGGGTGGGTTTGGGCTCGTCCTTGCCCTGCTCGGCCGCGCGCTGCGCGAGGACCTTTTGCGCTTCGTGCGTAGGGACTTCCTCGTAGCCGAGGACGTCCATCGTGAAGTAGCCGAGCCCCTTGGTCAGCGAGCGAAGCTCCGGCGCGTACGTCCGCAGCTCGGCGTGCGGCGCCTGGGCGTGGATCAGCGTTCCCTTGGAAGTCGGCTCCATCCCGAAGATCTTCCCGCGCCGCGAGGTCAGGTCGGCGATCACCTCGCCCAGCATCTCGTCGGGGACCACCACTTCCAGCCGCATCATCGGCTCGAGCAGCACCGGCCGCGCGGAGGCGAGGGCGTTCTTCAGCGCCATCGAGCCCGCGATCCGGAACGCCATGTCCGAGCTGTCCACGGTGTGGAACGATCCGTCGACCAGCCGCGCCTTGAAGTCCACCAGGGGAAACCCGCCCAAGGGCCCCTGCTTCGCCGCGTCGCGGATCCCGTGCTCCACCGAGGGGATGTAGTTGCGCGGAATCACCCCGCCGACGATGGCGTCCTCGAACTGGACCCCGGACCCGCGCGGCAGCGGCTCCAGCTCGATGTGGCAGTCGCCGTACTGGCCGCGCCCGCCGCTCTGGCGCTTGTACTTGCCCTGCGACTTCGCCGTGGCGGTCACCGTCTCGTGATACGCGGGATGCGGCAGCTCGAGGTGCACGTCCACCTCGAACTTCCGCTTCAGCTTCTCCACCGCCACCTCGATGTGCACCTGGCCCATCCCCTTGAGCAGGGTCTCGTTGGTCTCCGGGTCCCGCACCATCTCCAGCGAGGGGTCCTCCTCCAGCAGCCGGTGCAGCGCCACCCCCACCTTCTCCTCCTGCTCGCGGTCGATCTTCAGCGCGTACGCGATCACCCGCTGCGGCTGGGGCATGAACTCCAGGCGGATCGGGGGCGCGTCGTTGGAGCAGAGCGTGTCGCCCACGTGCACGTCCTTCAGCTTCATCAGCCCGATGATCTCGCCCGCGCCCGCGTCGGCGATCTCGGCGGTGTGGTTGCCGTCGATCCGGTAGACGTGCTGCACGGTCTCGCTGTGGCCGGTGCGCGGGTTCATGATCACGCTGCCGTGCCGGACCGATCCGGAGAAGACGCGGCACGCGGTCAGGCGGCCGACGAAATGATCCACCGTGTTGCGGAAGGCGAGCAGGGTGAGGGGTGCGTCGCGCTGCGCGGGCCGCGTCACCTCGCCATTCTTCGGATCCTTTCCCTTGATCTCGCGGCGCACGGTCGGCGGCGGCAGGTAGCGCACGATGGCGGAGGCCACGTCGTCGACGCCGATGCCGGGCCGCGCGGCGCAGGCGAGCACGGGAAGGAAACGGCGCCCCAGCACCGCGTGCGCGATGCCGTCGATCAACGCCAGTTCGCCAGGCTCCCTGCCGTCGAGGTACGCTTCCAGCATCGAATCGTCCGTCTCCGCCACCGCTTCCACCAGCCGGGTGCGCAGCCGCTTCGCCTCCGCCATCAGCTGCTCGGGGACGTCCTCCAGCGTGAACCCGCCGAACTTTCCGTCGGTCTTCCGCGTATAGGCATGCGCGCGCATGGTGATCAGGTCGATGACGCCGCTGAAGCCGTCGCCCAGCCCGACCGGGAGCTGGAGCGCGATCGGCTTCGCCTTCAGCGTCTTCTCGATGTCGTCGAGGGCGCGGAGGAACGAGGCACGGTCCTTGTCCACCTTGTTGACGCAGGCGAGCAACGGCAGCGACCGTTCCGCGGCCATGTCCCAGTGCGCTTCCGTCTGGTGCTTGACACCGGAGACCGCGGAGACCAGCAGCAGCCCGCCCTCGCACACCGCCATCGAGCGGTCGGCATCGGTGAGAAAGTCGGAGAACCCGGGCGCATCGAGCAGGTTGAGCAGCGTCCCCTCGTGCTCGGCGAAGGTGATGTGCGTCGCGACGGTAAAGTTCCGTTTGACCTCCTCCGGATCCACGTCGAGGTGGCTGGTCGAACCATCCTTCGAGGCCCGGGCCGGCGCGTCGTGGCGGAGCAGCGCCTCGGTGAGGGCGGTCTTGCCCGCACCATCGTGCGCGATGATGGCGACGTTGCGGATGGTCTTGGGATCGATCATGCGTTGGTCTCCCCGAGTGCTGCTCTGAAGCCCGGCAGACTAATCCAACACGGGGTTCTTGTAGAGGAGGGGTCATGCGGGGTTGGGTCCTCTGTTCCATAGCAGTCGCACTCCCACTCGCTGCCTTCGGGCAATTCGACGTCGACGCGGTAACGCGGGGCGCTGAAGTCCCCGGCTTGTCCTTCTCGCTCCAGGATGACGGTAGCTCGCTCTCCGGAAATCCGGCCGGCCTGGGCTTTCTCCAAGGGCTGGAGATCGACTTCCTGCACAACGGCTACTTCCGCGACGTGCGCGCTGACGCGAACGCGCTCCATTTCGCCGGCGGCGCCGGGCCCCTGGCGCTGGGTTTCGGACTCGACTGGCTCAATCAGCCCTTGCTGGAAGGGCCTCAGGCATTCTCCTATCGCCGCACCAGTATCGGAGGCGCGCTGCGCCTCGGTGAGCTTTCGCTGGGGGTGGTGCACCGCGGCTTCACGAGATTCGATTTCGACGCCTGGGACTTCGGCGCGCTCGCACGCCCGACCCGCTGGCTCTCTTTGGGCGCTGCGGTCCTTGACGCGAATCGCCCAGGCTTCAATGCCCCGCGGCGGTGGGTGTTTTCGGCGGGAGTGCGACCGCTGGGCGAGAAGCTCGATGTCGCCGGCGACGTGCGCTGGGCGGAATGCACTGACACTTCCCCGAGCTTCGGCTGCGGCCTCGAATACGCCCACTGGCTCGTCACCGCGCACGCGCGGGTTGCTCGCGGCTTCACGCTCATCGGCCAACTGGGACTGCTGCACAGCCAGATGAGCGGCCTGGTGGGTCTGCAGATCGATTTCGCCCACATCGGCGCGGCCTACGCTCCGACCTTCTCGGGCGACGCCACGAGAGATTCCTGGCGGCTCCGCGCCTCCACCGAGAGTTGGCCCTCGATGCGCGTCCCCGTCGCCCAGGCCGTGGAGATCGACCTGAAGAAGGCATTATCCCACCCCCGCCCGGGCGCGCTGGCCCTGGTCTTCGGCGCCACGGCCCGCGACCCGCTGGCCGAAACCCTCGCCGCCTTCCGGCGCATCGCCCGCGACCCCTCGGTCCGGCTGGTCGTCCTCCGATCGGGCGGCCTGCCGCTCGGCCTCGCCCGCGCCGAGGAGCTGCGCGCAGGTGTCGAGAATCTCAAGGCTTCCGGAAAGAGGGTTCTTTTCTATCTGGAAAGCGGCGGAGACCTCGAATATAGTGTTGCTCTCTCGGCCGACAGGATCTTCGCGCCTCCGCAGGCAGTCCTGCTGGTCAACGGTTTCGCCGCGACGGCGCTGTTTGCCGCCGCGGGCCTCGACAAGCTCGGTGTGAAGGCGGAATTCTTCCGCGTTGGCGCCTACAAGAACGCGCCGGATCTCTTCACCAGAAGCGACATGTCGGGCGAGCAGCGCGAGGTGGAGTCATCGCTCCTGGACGATCTGTACGGCAGGTACGTGAGGCGCATCGCCGATGCGCGCCATCTCGATGAACGCACGGTCAAGTCCCTCCTCGACGAGGGCATCCTGAAGCCCGGGGAAGCGGTGAAGGCGGGGCTGATCGACGGGCTGGTCTATCCCGACCAGCTCGAAGAGGAGGCGGGGAAGATCCTGGGTGGAAAGCTGAGCCTGCGGAAGGTGGGGACCGGGGTGCCGGCGCGCAGGGACGTGCGCTGGGGCAGGCGGCCGAAGATCGCCGTAGTGCGGGTGACAGGCGACATCGCCCGCGGCGAAGGCGGCCGCGATCCGTTCGGGGTGGTCCAGGTGGCGGGGTCCGACTCGATCGCCCGCCACATCCGCGAGGCGGCCGATGACCCCGGGGTGGCGGCGATCGTGGTGCGGATCGACTCGCCGGGCGGCGATGGAAACGCATCCGACCTGATCTGGCGCGAGCTGGTCCGGGCACGGAAGGAGAAGAAGAAGCCGGTGATCGCGAGCATGGGCGACGTGGCCGCCTCGGGCGGCTACTACGTGGCGGCAGGCGCCGACGAGATCTTCGCCGGGCCGGGCACGATCACGGGCTCCATCGGCGTCTTCGTCGGGCACTTCGACGCCCGGGAGCTCCTGGGCAAGCTCGGCCTCAGTCTCACCACGGTGAAGCGGGGCGAGAGCGCCGATCTCTTCAGCCCCGGCCGCGGGCTCACCAACACCGAGCGCAAGACGCTGCAGGCCTGGGTCGACTCCTTCTATGACGACTTCGTCTCCCGCGTCGCGGAATCCCGCGGGCTCAGCCACGCCGAGGTGGATCGCGTGGCGCAGGGCCGGGTGTGGACCGGCGCGCAGGCGCTGGAGCGCAAGCTGGTCGATCGCCTCGGCGGGTTCGAGGATGCGCTCGCGGAAGCGAAGCGGCGCGCCGGGCTCGATCCCGACGAAGAGGTGGAGCTGGACGACGAGGAGCCGATCGCGGTGAACGTCGCCGACTTCGCCGGTGCGACGGCGCTCGACGCCGTTCCCCTGGGCTTCGGTCCGCGGGCGGTGCGCGCGCTCCGGCTCCTCGGGGACCCCGGCACCGTCCGCGCGGCGATGCCCTTCGATCTGGAGGTCCAGTAGATGCCGCTCACCGTCCTCATCGTCGAGGATGAGCAGAGCGCGTCGCGCGTGCTCTCCGGCATCGCCGCGGAAGTGGGGCTCTCGGCGCGGACCACCGCGTCCGGCCGGGAAGCGCAGGACCTGTGCGCGCAGGCGGCGGCCTCGGGGCAGCCGTTCTCCGCGGTGGTGCTCGACCTGGTGCTCTCGGAGCTGGACGGGTTCCAGTTCGCCACCGCGGCGCGCGCGGCGCCTTGGGGAGCGAACCTGCCGCTGATCGTGGTCAGCGGGATCTACAAGAAGCTGCCGGAGGACTTCGCCAACCGGGTGCGGCCCTCGGCGTTCTTCGCCAAGCCGTTCGAGCCCAAGGCGCTGCGCGAGGCGCTGTCGAAGTACACCGGCGCGCAGGGCGTCTCCACCGCGGTCGAGGGCGAGCTTGCGCAAAGGCCCGCCGCCGCCCTCTTCATCAAGCTGCTGCGCGACAAGGCCACCGGCGTCCTCACCACGACGAACGACACCGCGCGCCGCGCGATCACCTTCCAGCAGGGCATGGTGCGGTTCGCGCAGTCGAACATCCGGGCGGAGACGGTCGGGGCCTCCCAGATCGCCGCCGGCGCGATCAAGCAGACCTCGTTCGATCGCGCGGTCGCCATCGCCAAGCAGCAGAACATCTCGCTGCACGAGGCGCTCGCGGCGGCGCGGGTGATGACGCCGGAGCAGCTGCGGATGGCGCTGAAGCAGCAGACCGTCGACGTCTGCGTGGCCGCCATGGGACTCGCGGCCGGGCACTACCGGTTCGAGCAGAAGCCGGCGGAAGCCATCGCCGGCGTCCCCGACATGCGCACCAGTCCGGTCGCGCTGGTGGTGGAGGCGGCGAAGCGGCTGGGCAAGCCGGTGCCGGCGCGGGCCTGGCTGGAGCAGCACTTCCAGGACAAGCTTCAGCGCACCCCGGAGCTGGAGCGGGAGATCTTCGGGCTCAAGGCGTTCTGGCCGGGCGAAGCGGTGACGCCCGTCGCCACCAACGGCCGCACGGTCGGCGAAATCCTCGGGCGCATCAAGCCCGCGGAGCTGCCGCTGCTGCAGTTCCTCTGCATGAGCGGCCTCCTCCTGGCCCCGGGCAGCGCCAAGGCGGTGAAGACCGAAATCGCGCCGGAGCCGGTGGAGGACGACACCGGCAAGATCTTCGATCCGCAGGCGCAGGCCGCGCGAACGACGCTGTTCGCGGAGCGCGACCGGCTGAAGGACGCCTCGCACTACGCGATCCTCGGCGTCGCGGCGAACGCGTCCGCTGCCGAGGTGAAGACCGCCTGGTTCGTGGCCGCCAAGAAGTTCCACTCGGACGGGTTCAGCGGCCTCAACCTGGGCTCCGCCCGCCGCATCGCCGAGGACCTGTTCAGCAGGGTCAACGAGGCGAACACCGTGCTCAGCGATCCGCACCGGCGCGCCGAGTACGACATCTACCTGGATCGGAAAGCGAAAGGCCTGCCCACCGACGTGGGTGCAATTCTCCGCGCCGAGGGCTTGTTCCAGAAAGGCGAGGCGCTGTTCAAGGCCGGACGGTGGGAGGACGCGGAGGGGCAGTTCCGCGAGGCCATCGGCCTGAATGACACCGAGGCGGAGTTCCACGCATTCCTCGGCATGGCCATGTTCAAGCGGAGCGGGAACCCGCAGCAGGGCATCCAGGAGGCCGAGAAGGCGCTGGAGATGGAGCCCCGGCTGCGCAGCGGGACGATTTTCCTCAGCCTGATGTACGAGGCCCAGGGCGAAGGGGAGCGCGCCAAGTCGCTGCTCCGCAAGGCGATCGAGAAAGATCCGGAGTTCGAACAGGCGAAAGAAGAGCTCAGGCGGCTCCGGAGCCGGCCGGCCGAGCAATCCAAGGGTGGCTTTCTCAGCCGCCTGCTGAAGAAGTGACGGAGCGCACCAAGATGAACGGAGAAGGACAGCGTCCCCCCGCACCACCGGAACCCGCGCAGGTTGCATCCGATGCGCCGGAGCCGGGCAACGCCCGTTACCCGCAGACGGGGATGAACGGCAACGGCCAGTTCGGCCAGGGTCAGGGCCAGAACCCAGGCCCGGGTCAGGGTCAGGAAGGCCAGGGCGGCGCCGGCCGCCGGCGTTTCCGCCGCAACCGCAGAGGCGGGCGCGGCCGCCGCGGCAAGGGCGGCCACGGGCAGAACCAGGTGGCCGCGCCGCTCGACGCGCAGGGCCGCATCGTCGACGTCGAGAACGATTCCGGCGCTGACTCGGGTCCGGACGAGGCCCAGGCTGACGGCAACGTGGCGCAGGCGCAGCCGCCGCCGCAGCAGCCGCCGGTGGAAGGACAGGCCGCTCCCGGCAACGAGGCAGCGCCGATTGCAGACGGCGCGCAGCCGCAACCGCAGCAGCAAGGCCAGCAGCCGGGCCGCCCTCCCCAGCAGCAGCGCCACCAGCAGCAGCCCCGCCAGCAGCAGCAGCCGCGGCACGAGCCGGCGCAGCCCGTCGATGGCGTGCTGGACGTCGATCACCGCGGCAACGGCCGGCTGCGAAGCCCGAAGTACAACTTCCTCCCGCAGCAGGACGATCCGGATGTGCCGCGGCACATCATCGACCGCGACCACCTGCGCGCCGGCGTCTACCTCACCGGCCAGGCGGTGCGCCGGAACGGGCGCCTGCAGCTGATCAAGACCGACACGGTCGAGGGCCTCACGCCGCAGGAGGCGGCGAAGCGGGCGGCGTTCCAGAACCTGACCGTGATCGATCCCGACGACCGCGTGGTGCTCGAGACCACCCCCAAGGAGCTGCTCACGCGGGTGATCGACATCGTCGCGCCCATCGGGCTCGGACAGCGCATGCTGATCGTCGCGCCGCCGAAGACCGGCAAGACGATCATGCTGCAGAAGATCTGCCACGCGATCACGCAGAACCGGCCGGAAGTGCAGCAGATGGTCCTGCTGGTCGACGAGCGTCCCGAGGAAGTCACCGACTTCCGGCGCACGGTGAAGGCGGAGGTCTACGCCAGCTCCGCGGACCGGCCCACCGACGAGCACATCCACGTCGCCGAGGTCGTGCTGGAGCGCGCCAAGCGGCTGGTGGAGGCCGGCAAGGACGTGGTGATCCTGCTCGACTCCATCACCCGGCTCTCCCGCGCCTACAACAAGGAGATCGAGTCCAGCGGCCGGACGCTCTCCGGCGGCATCGACTCGCGCGCGCTGGAGCGGCCGAAGCGGTTCTTCGGGGCGGCGCGCAACGCGGAGGAAGGCGGCTCGCTGACCATCATCGCCACCGCGCTGATCGACACCGGGTCGCGCATGGACGAGGTGATCTTCGAGGAGTTCAAGGGCACCGGAAACTCCGAGATCAACCTCGACCGGCAGCTGGCGGAGAAGCGCATCTTCCCGGCCATCAACATCCAGACTTCCGGCACGCGCAAGGAAGAGAAGCTGTTCAGCCAGCACGAGTACGAGAAGGTGAAGAAGCTCCGCGGCGCCCTGTTCGCGCTCAAGCCAGTGGAAGCGATGGAGCGGCTGATCAAGTCGCTGAACGAGTTCAACTCGAACGCGGAGTTCCTCGACGCGATCTAGCGCCCGACGCTGAAGCCGACCGAGACGAGAAGCAGCAGCGCAGACGTCGATAGTCCGCTCTGCGCAGGGTCCAAGCCGATTCCGCCGCCCGGACCATGCTCGACGTTGGTCCAGTGCATCCACGCGAGCTCGGCGCCGAGCAGGAGCCGTTCCGCCACGACATCGCGTACTCCGGCAGCAAGCCTGAAGGCGAGACCGGCATGGCCTTGCCGCGGAGGGTGTTCGAACGAGTCGTCGGTCTGGAGACTGATCAGATGCCCGGTGCCGATCCCGCCCTCCGCCCACGCCTGGATGTTTCCAGAGGAGCGCACCCGCAACGTGATCAAGGCGGCGG
>JBGQLA010000071.1:0-15323 GCA_041499865.1 Deltaproteobacteria bacterium | reverse complement strand
CGGCGGCCGGGAGGTAGCAGAACAGCCAGGAGCGGCCGGTGACGCCTTCTTCGGTCTCCACGTCGATCAGCAAGAGAGGGGCAGCGCGGACCGTGGCGGCGCTGGTGCCGAGCGGGAGCTTCATCGGCACTTCGACGCCGACGGCGCGGAGAGAGCGGAGGGTGAGCGAGGTCGCGGTCATGTCGTCCCTCGGAAAGGAGTGCGCGCGTGCCGGGACCGGGATTTGAGCACCTCCCGGGGAAGGATGCACCCTCGCCGGCAGAGGCGGCTTGGCGCCGCCGGGTAGGCGATCGCTCCACAATCCCCCCTCTCGCGGGGCGGTCCGCTTTGCTCGCTTCGCCTGCCACCCCCGGTACACTGCAGTGGGGGATCGATGAGCGAGTGCGCAGGCTGCGGAAGGCCCGGAAGCGAACGTCGCTGCGGTTACTGCGGGGTCGCCCGCGCTCCCGCCGGCTACGCGGTGGAGAAGGTCCTGGCGCAGGGTCCGCACGGGCGCGTCTACCGCGCGCGATCTCCGGAGGGAGCCGTCGTCGCCCTCAAGGAGCTGCAGTTCGCGAGCGTCCCCGGAGCACAGCAGATCGACGCTTTCGAACGCGAGGCGGCGATGCTGAAGACGCTGCACCACCCGCGGATTCCCTGCTACATCGAAAGCTTCAAGGACGGCGAGGGCGTGCAGCTGCGCCTGTACCTCGCCGCCGAGTTCATCGAGGGCGAGTCCCTCTCCGCGCGCATCGCGCGCGGGCCCCTCTCCGGGGCGGAGCTGCGCGACGTCGCCGCGCAGGTGCTGCACGTGCTCGAGTACCTTCACAAGCTGGGCGTCCTGCACCGCGACATCAAGCCGGACAACCTGATCGTGCGGCCCGGCGGCGAGCTGGTGCTCGTCGATTTCGGCAGCGCGCGGCAGCTCACCGGGTCGAGCACGTACGGGTCGACGCTGGTCGGCACGTTCGGTTACATGCCGACGGAGCAGCTCGGCGGAACCGTGGATGCGAGCAGCGATCTCTACGCGCTCGGTGCCACCCTCCTGCATGCCGCCAGCGGGAAGCCGCCGTCCGACCTGCTTTCCAGCGAGATGGCGCTGCAGGTGCCGGCTGATCTGCCGCTGCGCGAGGTGATCGTCAGGCTCGTGCAGCCGCGGCGCGAGAGACGGTTCCAGAGCGCCGCCGCCGTTCTCGAGATGTTGCAGAACCCGCGTCCGCGCCCGCACGTGCGGCCACGCTTCGCAGTGCTCGCCGCCTGCGCCCTCTGCGTCACCCTGGTGTCCTTCGTCTGGGCGCCTGCGCCCGCCGCGACGCCGTCCGTCGCGGTGGACGGGATTCCGCGGGGCGCATCGGCGGCGCAACGCTGGTTCGCCGTCGCGAAGCCTTCCTGCAATCCGGTGGAGGTGGCCCAGCTGATGTCGCGCCGGCCGCCTCCGGACGGATGGGATGGCAAAGGCTTCGGCGCCGGGTGCTGGGCCCTTGCCGGCCGGATCGAGGAGGCCCGCTCCGCGCTCGCGCAGGTTCCCGGGCAGGACCGCTGGCGCGCCGCCGGCATCGTCTTCGACATCGCGCACCCGGTCGCGGACGGCGGCGACGACATCGCCACCGCGCCGATCATGAACCTGGTCCTCGAGTCGTGGCCGAACCACTTCCAGGCGCTCTACCACGCCGGGATGAGCGACTACGCGCTCGGCCACGCCGAGCGCGCGCGCACCCACCTCACCGAGTTCCTCCGCCTCTACAAGGAGGACGACGGTTTCACGCGCAACGCGCGCGAGGCCCTCGGCAAGCTTCGCTGAGGCGTCAGGCCATGAAGTCGTGCTTGCGCACGGTCTTGCGGCCGTTCGCCTTGGCGCGCTTGGCAGCCTGGTCGAGCAGCCAGTAGAGGTAGCCGTTCAGGGCCGCGAATGCGTCGCCGGCGGTGTTGCAGCCCGCGCGCTTGAGGACGCCCTTTGCCTTGCTGGCGATCACCAGCGGTTCTTGCGACTTCTTTGCCATTTTCCGATCTCCTGGGTCGGGATCGCGCGCCTGCCCAGCCGGCGGGTCGTCCCTTTGAAAGAGCGAAATACCACGGACCATTCGGCTTTCCGAGATTCTGGCCGCGCGGCTGCGGCACTGTACGCGGGTACAGATGTTCACCACATGCGGTGTCGGTGTAACTTTACGTCCAGGGGGGTCAGGGATCGCTTCATGCGGTCGGCCCTGAGAGGCGGCGTGGCGAAGGGCGGCGTGCAGCCGCGCTTCGACCACGCGCCTCGAGAATAGAAAACAACGCTGGTCTCGGACCTACGTCGGCGGCGACATGCGCGGATTGAACTGCGTTTGCGGCTCGGGCCGGATAGCTCGCCCGAACTCTCTCCTCGCCGAGGATCCCCCCATGCCTCCGCCGTCTGCTGAACCGCGCCCGAGCCTCTTCCAGAACCGCTGGCTGATCCTCTTCTTCAGCGTCCTCAGCATGGTCGCTGTGGCGAACTTCCAGTACGGATGGACGCTGTTCGTGCCGCCGCTGCAGAAGCACCTGCACGCGGAGCAGGCGGCGATCCAGGTCACGTTCACCGTCTTCGTGCTGCTCGAAACCTGGCTGGTCCCCTTCGAGGGATGGCTGGTGGACAAGTTCGGGCCGCGCCTGCTGGTGATGGCCGGTGGCGTATTCGCCGGACTGGGTGTCTTCGCGGTGGCCATCGCCTTCGATTCTGGCCGCGGCGGCGATGGCCTTGCTCGTGCTGCGCAACATGAAGCTGCCGGCGCACGCCGAGCTCCCCGCCGGGATCCCCGCTCCGCCCCATCAGCCCTCGCTGCTTCCGGCGCGAAAGGCGTAACCGTCAACGCCGGCGGCCGCGCGCCGCTTCAACGCGCGCAGTTCCGGCAGAGGTGTGTGCCTTTCCCGACGGTTTTCCCTTTCGCACAGCCCGGGGTGTCTGTCTGCGTGCGCGCGGAGCCAGGGCGCGCAAGACGGGCTCCGGAGGGTGAGGCTCAGCGTCGACTGGAACCCGTTGTCGCAGGCGCGGGTGCCGGAGAAGATCCGGGCGGCGGTCGGCCGGCTGGCGTTGCCTTGGCGTTTTCTCAACTGCTCCCGCGCCCTTGAGGCCGTTCGCGGGACCCGGTGCCGATCGGAGGAGCTCGCGATCGACGAAGAGCAGTGGCCCTTCACCTACCCAGATCGACCCCGTCCTTCCATGTTATGACAAGCAGCGTCACGACCGGTCCGCCAGTCCCGGCCGGTCCAGCACGGATTAGAGGAGACATGTCCAAAGAGGAGTTGCACCGCGGGGACCTCGTCGAGGTGAAGAGCCCCTCCGAGATTCTCGCCACCCTGGATCACCGCGGCGCCCTGTCCGACCTGCCCTTCATGCCCGAGATGGCGCCCTTGTGCGGCCGGCGCTTCACGGTGGACCGCCGCGCCGACAAGATTTGCGACACCATCCACTACACCGGCAGCCGGCGCCTGAACGACGCGGTCCTTCTCGAGGATCTCCGCTGCGACGGCTCGGCCCACGACGGCTGCCAGGCGGAATGCCGCTTCTTCTGGAAGGAACAGTGGCTGAGCAAGGTGACCCCGGGGATGGCGCCCTCCGCGCCCGCGCCGGCCGCGGCGCTCGCCGGCCTGATCGAGCGGACCGCCGCGAACACCCGCTCGCTGGTGCAGATCGGCGACAAGCAGGAGCCCCGCTACTCCTGCCAGGCCACCGAGCTGCAGCGCTGCACCGAGCATCTCAAGCTCTGGGATCCGACCACCTACGTCCGCGAGTACACCTCCGGCAACGTCACGCTCGGGCATTTCCTCAAGGTCACCTCGCGCGCCGTGGTCCAGGAGCCGATGCGCAAGCTCGGGCTCATCCCCGAGGTCCACCTCAAAGGCACCGCGCGGAAGGGCGACAGGTTCGAGCCGCTGAACCTGCAGCCGGGCGAGCTGGTGAGGGTGAGGTCGGAGGAGGAGATCGCGAAGACCCTCACCCCGGACGGACGGAACAAGGGCCTCTGGTTCGACCGCGAGATGATGCCGTATTGCGGAGGGACGTTCCGCGTCCGGCAGCGGATCGGGAAGTTCATCAACGATCAGGATCGCAAGATGATCGAGCTGAAGAACGAGGCGATCACGCTGGACGGCGTGATCTGCTCCGGCGACTACAGCCTGCGCCGCTGGTTCTGCCCGCGCGCCATCTACCCGTACTGGCGCGAGTGCTGGCTGGAGCGCGCCGAAGCCGCACGGCAACCGGCGGAGGCGCAGCGCGCCACCGGACGCGCCGCCGGCTGAAATCCGGCCCTGCCGGCCACATCGGGGCCGGCGATACTCTGGAGGCGGCATGCGCGGCCTGAAGGACTTCCTTCCCGGCTCCGTGCGCGCGGCGACCTCCCGGCTGCGCCTGCTGTTCGGGGCCGGGCTCGCGCTGGGAGATCTGACGCGCGTGCTCGCCGAGGCCTTCGGCGATCGGCCGGCGATCGCGGCAACCACACCCACGCCCGGCCTTACGGACCGGGCGAGGACCTATGTCGATCTCGAGGACGACGTTGCGCGGCTCGCCGCGGCGCACCGGGCCGGTGCCGGAGCCGGCGCCGCGCCGGTCGCCATCCTCTGCGCGAATCGCATCGACGTGCTGCTGCACGCGCTCGCCCTCGCACGCATCGGCGCGGTGCCGCTCCCGCTCAACCACAGGCTCCGCGCCGAGGAACAGGCGGCAGCGATCGCAGCCGCCGGGGTCGGGGGACTGGTCGCCGACAGCGACGTGGCTGCGCCGCTGCTCGCCTTGCCCGTCTCGGAGACGCTGCGCGTGGTCTGGACGGGCGCGGGCGGGCCGGCGCCGCGCGAGGGGTTCGAGCTGTCCGGGTGGCTGCGCGCTCACCCGGACGATCGCTTCGCAGGCGCGACGCCGGCTCCGGCAAACGACGGCGGGTTGCTGCTCTGCACCTCGGGCACGACGGGATTGCCCAAGGTCGCGCGGCTGACCAGCCGCAGCCTGCTCGGCGCCATCGGGAGGCTGCACGCGCTTCCGGTCGGGCGCCAGCGCGGCCTGCGCGCGGGCCGCGACGTGATCCTGGCGGCCCTCCCGCTCACGCACGTGATGGGGCTCGCCACCACGCTCGGCGCGCTCTGCGCCGGCGTGAAGATGATCCACCTCGATCGATTCGACGCCGCCCAGGTGCTGGCGCGGATCGCTGCCGATCAGCCCAACGTGTTCGTGGGCGTGCCGACCATGTACGCGGATCTGGAAACGGCAGGGGCAGCGGGGAGCGATCTCTCCAGCATCGAGCTGTGGGTGAGCGCCGCGGATGCGATGCCTCCCGACCGCGCGCGCCGGTTCCAGCAATACGGCGCCCTGGGCCGGCCCGGGGGCCGCAAGCTGGGCACCGCGGCCTTCGCCGACGTCTACGGAATGGTCGAGCTGGGAGGACCGGCGGCGGTGCGCCTCTACCCGCCGGGTCCTCGCGGCCGCGAGCTTCCCGCGGTCGGCTTCGTCCTGCCGGGATTCTCCGCCCGGGTGGTCGGCCCCGACCGCCGCCGCCTCCGCATGGGCCAGGCGGGCGACCTGCAGCTTCGCGGCGCCGGGGTGTTCGCGGGCTATCAGGGTGGGGACGGCCCCGGAGAAGACGAGTGGTTCGCCACCGGAGATCAAGCGCGGCTCGGGCCAGCCGGAACGTTCTCGTTCGTCGGCCGCAATGCCGATCGGCTCAAGGTGGGCGGCTTCTCCGTCTTCCCGGCCGAAGTGGAGGCGGAGCTGCGCGGCCACCCTGCCGTCGCGGAGCTCGCCGTCGTCGGCGTCCCCGACCCCCGCCTCGGCGAGCGCCTGGTCGCGCTGGTGGTGCCGCGGCCCGGCTTCGATTCCGCGGAGTTTCTCGCCTGGGCCGCGGCCCGCGTCGCCCCCTATCGACGCCCGCGCGAGGCCGTGGCGGTGACCGCATTGCCCACAGGCAAGAACGGAAAGCTGGATCGCCGCGCGGCAGGAAGCCTGGCGCAGCAAGTGCTCGCCACGCAGTCCTGATCACCCACCGAAGATCAGCTTCGCGGTCTTTCGCCAAGCGGGCCGCGCCTCCATCCGCTCGAGCCAGGCGCGCACGCTAGGGTAAGGGGAGAAGTCGAATCCGCCCTCGGCGACCAACATCACGTGCGGCGCGTACGCCACGTCCGCGAGGGAGAAGTCGCGCTCCAGCCACTCGCGGTCGGCCAGTCCCGCCTCGAGCACCGGCAGGTAGCGCGCCAGCTCCTTGCGCGCGGCCTCCGTGGCCTGCGGGTCGCCCGAGGTCTGCCAGAACGCCTGCACGCGCGCGTTCGTCGCCCGGAACACGGGAATGCAGGCCGGGCTGACGTGCGCGGACTGGAAGAAGAGCCATCGCTGCACGCGCGCGCGGCCCTCGATCGAGGCCGGCACGAGATGCGCCCGGGGGAACTTCTCCGCCGCGTACCAATTGATCGCGTTCGACTCCCAGAGCTTGAACGCGCCGTCGACGAGGGCGGGGATCTTTCCCATCGGGTTCACCGCCAGGTAGGCGGCGGATCGGTTCTCGCCGGCGCGGGTGTCGAGCAGATGCGGCTGGAACGGCGCGCCTGCCTCGTAGAGCCCGAACGCCGCGCGCGCCGAGTTGCCGGAGAACCGGCCGAAGTAGAGCTCCATTTTGGCGAGAGTAGCGCAGATCGCCCGGGCCGGGCTGGCGTCTTGCGGCGGCGCTCGCGGCGTGCTCCGATGCGCCGCTGGCGCAGCATTTCACGCACCGGAGAGACACATGCGAATTCGAATCGCCGAGGCGGGCCTGCTGGTCTCGGGCGCCGCCGCGCTTCTGCTCCTGGCCCGGGGCGCCGCTGCGAAGGTCGAGGGCGACACCGTGGTCCTGGGCGCGGCCGTGTCCCTCACCGGGAAGTACTCGGTCAACGGGAAGAACACCAAGGACGGCTACGACCTCGCGGTCAAGCGCATCAACGAGATGGGCGGCGTGAAGGTGGCGGGCAAGTCGTACAAGCTCAAGGTCCTCTACTACGACGACGAATCCACTCCGGCCCGCGGGGCGCAGCTGGCGGAGCGCCTGATCAGCCAGGACGGCGTGAAGTTCGTGCTCGGCGCCTACAGCTCCGGGCTGACGAAGGCGATCGCGCCGGTGACCGAGAAGTACAAGGTGCCGCACGTCGAGGGAAACGGAGCGGCGCGCGAGCTGTTCACGCAGGGCTACAAGTACCTCTTCGCGGTGCTCTCCACTTCCGACTATTACCTGCGCGACGCCGTGAACCTCGGCGCCGAGGTGGCGAAGGAGCAGGGCCGGGACCCGAAGACGCTGAAGATCGCCATGGCGTTCGAGAACGACCCCTTCAGCCTCGACGTCCGCGAGGGCATCGTGGAGGACGCGAAGCGCTACGGGATGCACATCCTCGTCGACGACAAGCTGCCGCCCGAGATCAATGACATGGCGGCGACCCTCACCAAGGTCCGGGCGGTCAAGCCCGATCTCCTCCTCGTCTCGGGGCACGAGAAAGGCGCCACACTGGTGGTCCGCCAGACGGCGGAGATGAAGATCGACGTGCCGATCGTCGCCACCACCCATTGCGACTCGGCGAAGATCGCCGAGACCATGGGCAAGCTGGCGGAAGGCGTCCTCTGCGCCTCGCAGTGGGATCGCAAGCTCAGCTACAAGGACCAGTGGTTCGGCAGCGCCGACGAATACGCGAAGCTGTTCGAGAAGGAGTTCAAGTACCCGGCGCCGTACCAGGCCGCGGAATCGACCGCCTCGGTGCTGGTCTTCGCCGACGCCTTCGCGCGGGCCGGGTCGTTCGAGCCGGAGAAGGTGCGCGACGCCATCTCCAGCACTGATCTCATGACCTTCTACGGCCCGATCAGGTTCGATCCCACCGGGAAGAACGTCGCCAAGCCGATGGTGCTCTACCAGGTGCAGGGCGGCGACTACAAAGTCGTGTCGCCGACGAAATGGGCGGAGACCAAGCTGATCTGGCCGCGCAAGCTGCCGCAGTAACGCGATACTGTTCTCTGGCCCCGTCCCCGCGGGGCCGGAGAGCCTCCGCCGAAGATGGACAACCTCCGGTTGCTGATCGACGCGCCCGTCCTCTCGGCACAGCTGCTGATCGACGGCATCCTGATCGGGGCCATCTTCGCGCTCTCCGCCTACGGCATGGCGTTGGTGTGGGGCGTGATGGGCCTGATCAACGTGGCCCAGGGCGAGCTGGTGATGCTCGGCGGCTACGCGGCGTTCTTCATCTACCGCGCCGGCATCCATCCGCTCTTCGCGGTCCCGATCGCGGCGGCGGCGCTCTTCGTCGGCGGGTGGCTGCTCTATCGCCTGGTGATCTTCCGCATCGTCGACAAGGACCTGTTCATCTCCATCCTCGCCACCTTCGGCCTCAGCATCCTCCTGCAGCAGCTCGCCAACACGCTCTTCGGGGCGGACGTGCGCACGGCGGAGTCGGGATTCAGGACCCTCTTCCTCTTCGGCGGCGCGGTGACGGTGTCGCAGATCAAGCTGGTCGCCTTTGCCGCGGCCCTGCTCACCGGCGGCTTCCTCATCCTCTTCCTCAAGCGCACGCGCATGGGCCAGGCGATCCGGGCGACGGCGCAGAACGCGCGCGCCGCCCGGGTGATGGGCGTGGACACCGGCCGGGTCTACGCCTGGACGTTCGCGCTCAATGCCGCCATCTGCGGGGCCTCCGGCGCGCTGGTGGCGATGACCTGGGTGGTGCACCCCTACCTGGGCCTGCCGTACACCATCCGGTCGTTCATGATCGTGATCATCGCCGGGCTGGGAAACATCGCCGGAGTCCTGGTCGCGGCGCTGGCCCTGGGCGCGGCGGAGAACTTCGCCGGATTCATCTTTGGCGCGGAGTACCAGGCGGCGTTCGTCTTCCTCCTCCTCGTCGCCATCCTGGTCTGGCGCAGGGTCTGGCTGGCCCGGGAACGCAGGTACCTGCGATGAAGGCGCGGACGGTCCGCGGCCTCGCCGCCTTCGTCGTCGTCGCGCTCGCGCTGCTGGCGCCGGTCCTCGTTCCCTCCTACCGCAGCCAGATGGCCCTCCTCTGGGTGATGATCGTGTTCGCGCTCACCTGGGATCTGCTGGGCGGGCAGATGGGCTACAACTCGTTCGGGAACGTCCTCTTCTTCGGCGTCGGCATGTACGCCTGCGTGCTCGTCCAGCGCGACGCCGGCCTCGGGTACTACACGGGCCTCTTCCTCGGGAGCGGCGTGGGCGCGCTGCTCGCCTTGGCGCTGGCGGCGGTCCTCGGCTCCGGGATCCTCGGGCTGCGCGGCCACTACTTCGCCATCGGGACGCTCGGGCTCGGGATCGCGGCGGGGGAGCTCGCCGGTGGCTGGCAGTTCGTCGGCGCCGGCGGCGGCATGGTCCCGCCCCTGTTTCCCGGAGAGGTCGGCGGCCGGGAGACCTTCTTCTACTACCTCTGCCTCGCGCTGGTGGCCGTCACCCTCCCGGTCCTGCGCTGGCTCTACGCCAGCCGCTTCGGGCTGGTGCTCAACGCCATCCGCGACGACGAGGACAAGGCTGAAGCGATGGGTTTGCGGACCACGCGCTACAAGACCGCCGCGTGGTGCATCTCCGCCTTCTTCCTCGGCCTGAGCGGGGGCGCCGTCGGAAACCTTCTCGGGTTCATCGATCCGCGGGAGGTCGCGTTCGCGGGCTCGACGTTCGGGGTGTGGATGGTGCTGATGGCGATCCTGGGCGGGAAGGGCACCCTCTGGGGCCCGGTGATCGGCGCGGTCATCTTCCACGTCACCAAGGAGCTGTTCTGGACGTACCTGCTCGGTTGGCAGCGCGTCGCGCTTGGCCTGTTGATCGTGGTGATCGTCGTCTTCTTTCCCGTCGGCATCCTCGGCTGGGTGCGCGAGCGCTGGCCGGAACGGTTCGGTCACGGCGTCGAGGAGCTGCCCGGGGAGAGCAGCCGGTGAGCGCGATGCTGGAGGTCGACCGCGTGCGCAAGTCGTTCGGCGGGCTGCTGGCGAACAAGGACGTGAGCCTGCGCGTGCCGGCGGGAGGAATCTTCGGGCTGATCGGCCCCAACGGATCGGGAAAGACGACGTTGTTCAACTCGATCGTGGGGCATCATCCCATCGACGCCGGCTCGATCCGGTTCGAGGGCCGCGAGATCTCGCGCCTGCGCGTGCCGGAGATCGCCCGCCTCGGTCTGCTGCGCACCTTCCAGCAGACGCGCATCTACGGCGGCATGACCTGCGTGCAGAACATGGTGATCAGCGTTCCCACTTCCGAGCTCGGCTGGCGATCGATGTGGCAGCGCACGCCGGAGCCCGATCTCCGCAAGGCCGGCGACCTGCTCGAGTTCGTCGGCCTCTTCCCCAAGCGGCACCTGCGCGCCGGCGATCTCTCCTTCGGCCAGCAGAAGCTCCTCGAGCTGGCGATGGCCTTGATGAGCGCGCCGCGGATGCTGCTGCTCGACGAGCCGACCGCCGGGATCAATCCCACGCTGATCAACGGCCTGCTGGAACGGCTGCGCAGGATCAACCGGCAGTTCGGCATCACCCTGCTGGTGATCGAGCACAACATGCGCGTGATCATGGAGCTCGCCGAGTACGTCTATTGCCTGGCGCACGGCGAGCTTTTGGCCGAAGGCAAGCCGGAGCAGATCCAGCAGGACCCCCGCGTGCTCGACGCGTACCTCGGGGCGCGGTGATGGAGCAGCTCGGCGGCGAGCCGCCGTCCGCGGCGCGGATCGCGGAGCTGGCCGGGGGCGAGCCGTTGCTGGCCATTTCCGGCCTGCACGCCGGCTACGGGAAGATGGAGATCCTGCACGGCGTCGACATGCAGATCGCAGCGGGCCACGCGATCTGCATGATCGGGCCGAACGGCGCGGGGAAGTCGACGGTGCTGCACTCGATCTACGGCTTCACCCGCATCACCGCCGGCAGCATCCGGGTGGACGGGAAGGAGATCACGCGCCTTTCGTCCAACGAGAAGCTCAAGCTCGCCGGGGTCGCGTACGTCCTGCAGGACAACTCCGTCTTCCCGGACATGACCGTGGAGGAGAACCTCTGGATGGGCGGATACCTGATGGACCGCCCCGACCAGGCGAAGGAGGCGGCCGAGCGCGTGTTCAAGAAATACGAGCGGCTGGCGAACCGCCGGCACCAGCCGGCGCGCGTGCTCTCCGGAGGGGAGCGCCGGCTGCTGGAGATCTCGCGCGCGCTGGTGATGAACCCGCGCGTCTTGCTGGTCGACGAGCCTTCCATCGGGCTCGAGCCGCGGTACATCGACCTGGTCTTCGAGATCCTCTCCGACCTGCGCCGCAGCGAAGGCAAGGCCATCGTGATGGTCGAGCAGAACGCGAAGAAGGGACTGGAGTTCGCGGACGTCGGGTACGTGCTGGTCTCGGGTGCGGTGGCCAAGGTGGGCACCGGTGCGGAGCTGCTGGCCGATCCGGAAGTGGGACGGCTGTTTCTCGGGGACCGCCCCGGGTGAGGGATCAGACGTAGCGATCGATGAACGCGTCCAGCTCCGCCTTGGGCAGCGCGCCGGCCACGCGGCCGACCAGGAGCGGCCCGCGCTGCAGCATCAGGGTGGGAATCGATTGCACCTGGTGCATCGCGGAAGTGCGCGGGTTCTCGTCGACGTTGAGCTTGACGATCTTCACCTTTCCCTTGCGCTCCCTGGCCGCCTGCTCCAGCGCCGGCGCGACCGCGCGGCAGGGGCCGCACCACGGCGCCCAGAAGTCGACCAGCACGGGGATGGGGCAGTCCTCCACCTCCCGCTTCCAGGTGGCATCGCTCGCGGGCACGGGATGGTCGGGAAAGACGCTCTGCTTGCAGCGGCCGCACCGCGGGTCATCGCGCAGGCGGCCCCGCGGGATGCGGTTGATCGCGCCGCACCGGGCGCAGGGGTATTCGATCCGGTCGTCGTCCATCACGGACTCCTAATCATCGACCCGGCAGGCGCAAGGGCCGCCCTCAGGGCGCCTTCTTCAGCGACGCGGAATTGATGCAGTAGCGCTCGCCGGTGGGGGCGGGACCGTCCTGGAAGACGTGGCCCAGATGGCCACCGCAGCGGCGGCAGTGCACCTCGACCCGCTCCATGCCGTGGTTGGAGTCGCGATCCGACGCCAAAGTCCGCGGATCGGCGGGGCGTGAGAAGCTCGGCCACCCGGTCCCGCTCTCGAACTTGTCCTCCGCGCGAAAGAGCTCCGCGCCGCAGCCTGCGCAGAGGAAGCGGCCGGGCTGGTGATCGTCCCAGAGCGCTCCGCTGAACGCGCGCTCCGTGCCCTTGAGGCGGAGCACGCGGTACTGCTCCGGGGTCAGCTCGCGCCGCCACTGATCGTCGTTCTTTTCAACCTTGTCGTCCATGGCGCCGCGGATTGTAAGGGAATCGCGGCGCGCGTCACGGGCATGTGCGCAGCGGGTGCACGTCCGCGCACTTCCTGCGCAATCGGAGCCGTGGCCGCCCGGACGCTCCCTCAATATCCTTTCGTCCGGGAGGACCTGTCCGTGGCATCGACATCGCCGGGTCGTGGAACCAGGGGAGCCGTGTTCCTCGCGCTGCTTGCGGCGGCCGGGTGCGGCGGCGGGGCGTCGGGCTCCGGCCAGGGCCTCCAGCCGCACGACAAGTTCTTCGTGGTGGGCGGATCGCACAGCGGGTTCACCTGCGACCAGTGCCACGATCCCACCGCGCAGGGTTTCGCGCTCGCCGAGCAAGGCGTCTCCTGCACCGGATGCCACACCGATGCGGCGACCACCCCTGCGCACGCCAGCGTGACGGACTACTCCTGGTCGACCGCTTCCTGTGTCGGCTGCCACAAGGATGGCAGCGCCGGGCTGCCGGCGAACCACAACACCGACTTCTTCCCGGTGACCGGAACGAAGCACGCCGGGATCGGCTGCGCGCAATGCCATGGCGCGACCAAAGAGATCGCGGACATCACCTGCACGCCGTGTCATGCGCAGACCACGATGGCGACGGCGCACTCGAAGATTCCGGCCAGCAAGACCGGCTCGCGCGACAAGGTGGCCTATCCCAATTACCAGTGGGCCTCCGCTTATTGCCTGAAGTGCCACGCGGACGGACAGGTGGACCGGATCGCGACGCACCCCTCCGTCCAGCACGGGATCAGCGGCGGGGATCACCAGCCGTTCTGCCTCACCTGCCACGCCACGCTGGCGCCTCCGGCAGGCAAGGCCTGGTCCGCGAATTTCGCCAGCTATTCGTGCCTCGCCTGTCACTCCAGCAACAGTCCCTAGGTTCCTCCCGGGGCCCGCCGGCATCGTAGGGCGGTGGCCGAGACGCTCGAGCGAAGGTTGCCGGTCGCGAAGGGCGCGCTCGGCGCCTTTGCGGCCATCCTCTACGTCTTCCTCTGGGCCTCCGCGTTCGTCCCCAGCCGGGTGCTGGCGCGGGGAGCGCCGCCGCTGACCATCCTCTGGATCCGCTTCTTCATCGCCGGGGGGATCCTGCTCGCCGGAGCCAGGTTCGCCGGGGTGCCATTCCCGCGGGATCGCGCCACCTGGCTTCGCCTTCTCGCGCTGGGGATCGGCGGCAACGCGCTCTACCTGGGGCTGAGCTACGTCGCCTTGCAGCACCTCTCCGCCGGGATGGGATCGATCATCGCCAGCACCAATCCGCTCCTCCTCGCCCTGGTGGCGCCGGCACTGCTGGGCGAGCCGCTGACGAGGCGCAAGCTGATCGGGCTGCTGCTCGGCTTTTCCGGCGTGGTGCTGGCGATGTGGGTCCGCGCCGGAACCCAGACCGCGCGCCTCTCCGACGTGCTGCTCTCGTCGGGCGGGGTGCTGGCGTTCATCGCTTCGAACGTCGTCTACAAGCGCATGCGCGCGCGGCCGCATGTGGTGGTGCTGAACGGCGCGCAGCTGTTCCTCGCCGGAGCGGCGCTCGTTCCCGTGGCGCTGCTGCGCGAGGGTCCGCCACACATCGTCTGGACCCCGCCGCTGGTCTTGAGCCTCGTGTACCTGGTGCTGATGCTCAGCGTCGGCGCATCGATGCTCTGGTTCTGGATCCTGCACCACGGCGAGGCCAGCCGGGTCAGCGCATACTTCTTCCTCACGCCGGTGTTCGGGCTCTTCCTCGGCGCCCTGCTGCTCGGCGAGCAGCTGGCGCCCCTGGACGGTGTCGCGCTGGTGGTGATCGCCACCGGCCTCTGGTTGGCGACGCGGACCGGTGAGCCCGACTGAGCGCTTCGCCTACGCCTCGCCGGCGTACTTGAACGACACCTTCACCTTCGCCCGGTAAGCGGTGATCTTCCCGTCCTCGATCACCAGATCGAGCTGCTCGACCTCCGCGACGCGCAGGTCGCGGAGCGACTTGGACGCCCGCTTCACCGCGGTGGTCGCCGCCTTCTCCCAGGACTCGGTGCTCGTTCCGACCAGCTCGATGATCTTGTAGACGCTCTCCGCCATGGACATCTCCTTGCAGGGTCACCGTTCGGGTGCCGGGCTCCTTCTACACCTCTCGCTGGCATCGCGGCGGGAAAGGGGGGTAAGGTCCGGCGTTCGCGACGAAAGCCGCCCGGAGGTCTTCATGAGGCTTGGTATCGGAGAGATCGTCGTCGTTCTCGCGCTGGCGTTGCTGTTCTTCGGCCCCTCCAAGCTGCCGCAGCTGGGGAACAGCCTCGGTCAGGCGATCAAGAGCTTCAAGAAGGGCCTGAGCTCGCTGCACGACGACGTCGAAGCGGAGCCCGCGCCGCAGCAGCAGACGAAGGGCCTTGCCGACAAGATCGAGGACGGCGCAGCCTCGAAAGCCAACGCGGTGGCGAGCCGCGGCCAGGGGTCCGACAGCGCGTCCTGACCTCCTGGGCGCTGCCGTGGGGGTGCTGCGCACAAATATCCGGGCAAATCCCGGGAACTGCGCTATAATGTCTGCCATGGACAGGACGGAGTGCCGAATCGACGAGCAGGGCGCTCCTACCTGCAGTCAGTGCGCCGGAAAAGTGGTCGAAACCAGCCGCCACGCCAGCCACATCGAAGAGCGCAACGGCAAGAAGGTGGACGTGGACCGCGTCTGGGGCCGCTGCGAGCACTGCAACGCCGAACGGTGGTGGAGGACGGCGTCGCTGCGCGGCGCCTAGAATTTTCCCTCCGTTCGCGGTTGTCGCTTGTGCTCTTCCCCGTTGCCGGTTAAACCACACCTTCCTCGCCAGAATGCGCGAGGGCGGGCGGACAGACCGTCTGCAACAGCGAAAGAAGAGCATGGCAACCGGTACAGTGAAGTGGTTCAACGATGCGAAGGGCTTCGGATTCATCACGCAGGACAATGGTGGCGAGGACGTCTTCTGCCATCACACCGCGATCAACGCGGAGGGCTTCCGCACTCTGGCGGAAGGGCAGAAGGTCAGCTTCGACGTCGCCAAGGGGCCGAAGGGCCTCCAGGCGCAGAATGTGAAGCCAGTCT
>JBGQLA010000070.1:0-15615 GCA_041499865.1 Deltaproteobacteria bacterium | reverse complement strand
GATCGGTTTTCCCTCGAACCCGACCTCGCCAGCCACGGGATCGTCGAGCCGGTTGAGCAGACGGATCAGCGAGGTCTTGCCGGCTCCCGAGGGCCCCACCAGCGCCGTGATCGCGGTCCGCGGGAGGTCCAGCGACAGGTCCCGAAGGATCACCTTGCCGCCGCGTTCCTGCCGGACGCCGCTCAGCCTGAACACCGGTGTCGGCTCCGGCGTACCGTCGGGAGACGCTGCGCTCATCGGGCAATCCTAGCGGACGCCGGGCCGCGATGTCGGACCCCCTCGATAGGATTGCGCCCATGCAAAGTGAACAGGCGCGGCAGAGGAAGCGGGAGCGGAAGCGGCTCGAGCGAGAAGAGAAGCGGCGGAGCCTGCACGGATCCCTCAATCCGGAGCGCAGGTTGTCAGCCGGGCCCCGAAGCCGCTCGTGGATCGACGGCGCGGCTGACCGCTGCCGGACGGCTCCGCGCGCCGGCGTTCAGACCTGGGCGCGTCCTCCCAGGGGCTTCCGCGCAGAGAGTGTCAGAGGGGAGTGGTACCAAGGGAGCATGACCGAAGCGCCCGCCATTCGCGGTCCGCTGGATGCCCGCCGTCAGTGGCCCAGCGCAGCCAGTGGGATTCACGCCTCGCCTTGCCAGCGTGTTCCCCACGCTTGAGGGTGGCGGGACGCGCAGTCCGCGTGGGAGCAGTGTCGACGCGGAACAGGAAGCGCAGATGTGCGCGCGGGCCGATTTCGATCCCCGCACGCCTCGGCTGAAGTGGAGACGCAGATGTGCGCGCGGGGTTCGAAGTGCGCGGAGCCCGGCGAAAGGGAAACGCAGATGTGCGCGCGCCGCAATCTCGTTCTGCGGACGCCCCGGCGGAAGGAGAAACGCAGATGTGCGCGCGGGCCGATTTCGATCTCCGCGCCGCCCGGCTGAAGTGGAGACGCAGATGTGCGCGCGACGCACCTCGATCTCCGGGCGCCCTGGTGGGTGGCGGCCTGCTCGGAAGTCCTGGAATTCCGGGGAACACCCCCAGGCGGAGGCGTGGTGGACCTTCCCCTGTTCGCCGAACTGAAGCGAAGGCGCGTCTTCCGCGCGCTGATCGGCTACGGGATCGCGGCGTTCGCGGTCCTGCAGATCATCGAGCCCGTCATGCACGGCCTGCACTGGCCCGACGCGGTGCTCTCCTACGTGGTCCTCGCGCTCGCGGTCGGCTTCCCCATCGTGGTGGCCCTCGCCTGGATCTTCGATCTCCGCGGAGGGCGGATCGAACGCACGCCGGCAGCCACCCAGGTCAACGGCGTCCGGCTGGCGGTGGCGCTGCTCGCCATCGGGGCGGCCGCCGCGACGCCGGTGGTCCTCTACCACTTCGCCTTCCGCGACGGCCGACCGGAGACGTCGCGGCCGGGCGCCGCGGGCTCGCCGTCCATCGCCGTCCTTCCCTTCGTGAACATGAGCAGCGACAAGGAGAACGAATACTTCTCCGAAGGGATCACCGAGGAGCTGATCAACGCGCCGGCGAGCACGCCCTCGAGCTGAAGCCCGACTTCGCCATGGCCCGCAAATGGTACGCGGACGAGCTGGCGGTCACCGGGAGCCTGCACGAGGCTCGCGTCGCGTACGAGCAGGCTCTGCGGGACGATCCCACCTCGCTGATCATCAACTACAGCGTCGCCTCGGCGAAGATGTACGACCGCGACTACGAGGGCTCCGCCCGGCTGTTCCGCAAGACGCTGGAGATGGATCCGGCTTTCGCGCCGGCCCAGATGGGTCTCGCCGAGCTGTACGCGCAGCAGGGAAAGTACGAGGAGGCGCTCGCGGAGGTCGAGAAGCTCCCGCAGTCCCGTTGCGGCCGCAAGCTGTTCCGCGCCGAGATCCTCAACCAGGCCGGACGGCAGGCCGAGGCGCACGCGCTGGCGCAGGAGGTGGATGGCGGCTGCGGCGACGAGTACGTCTCGCGCGCGCACCTGGGCGGCCTGTGGATGGCGCTCGGCGAGAAGGACAAGGCGTTCGCGCTGCTCCGGGAGGCCTGCGACGGCGAAGGATCCGGGGGTGCTGATGCTGAAGATCGAGCGCACCTACGACGCGGTCCGCTCCGATCCGCGATTCAAGGATCTCCTCCGCTGCGCCCACCTCGACTAGGCCCACGGCAAGAGTTTCGGGGACACTTTCCGACTCCAGTCGGATTGTGTCCCCGCATCTCCGGTCAGGTCGCCGCGATCCGCGCCATCACGGCCGCCACCACGCGGTCGCACCGGGGCGCCTCGAACGGCAGGGCCCCGCGGCCGCCCGGCTCGACCTGCGCGAGCAGGTGCCGCCGGAGCAGAGCGCGGGCCCGGTGGAGCCGCGTCTTCACCGTCGCGGGCTCGATCTCCAGGCAGCGCGCGGTCTCCTCGATGGAGAGCTCCTGCACCTGCCGGAGCACGAACACCGTCCGGAAGTGCTCGGGGAGCGCGTCGATGGCGCGGGTGAGCAGGCGCCGGTTCTCCACGTCAGAGGCGCCGGCTTCGGGGGATCGCGTCTCGGCTGGCACGTCGGACTCCTCCTCGCTCTCGCTCACCGTGCGCAGGCTGCGCCGGCGCCGCGCCAACGCCTCGTGGATGCCGATGCGGGTGAGCCAGGTGGAGAAGGCGGAGCGCCCCTCGAAATCTCTCAGGTGCGCGTACGCGTGCAGGTACGCGCCCTGCATCGCATCTTCGGCGTCCCCTTCGTCGCGCAGGATCGAGCGCACCGCGCGGTAGAGGCGCTCGTTGTGCCGGCGCATGATCAGCTCGAAGAGCTGCGTGTCACCCGCGAGGACGCGCTCGATCACCTGCTCGTCGCTCCAGGGCTCGTGTTCTTTGAGGCGGGTGGAGAGCGGCATTCCCGATCGGAGTCCGCGGCGCGGAAAAGGTTCCCTCATGCGGGCTCGCCCGGCCTCACCGCCCTCGGATCGGTGGGGAACTCGCCGAACTCCTCGATCAGGCCCGCGCAAAACGCCAGCGCGGCCCGCTTGTTGACCATGAACCGGTAGAGGACGAGGTCGCTGCCGCGGTCCCCCGACAGCCCTCCCACCGGTTCCAATACATTGAGAAGATCGATCCCGGCCTCGGCGAGGAAGGCCTCCGGTCCCCCCTGCAGGCGCAGGCCGATGGCGGGGTCGACGCTCGCCGCCAGCGCCGCCTCCTGCACCCGGCCGTCGAGCAGCTCCTCCAGAGACTGCAGGAACTGGATCAGATCCATGTCCAGCAGCGTCGCCCGCTCGACGTGGATCAAGGGCACGAAGGCGTGCTCTCTGCTCTCGCGGTGCTGGTAGCGATCGATCCCCACCCGCATCTCCAGGGAGGCCGGCGCGGTCTCCCCGGCGGAGAGGCGTCTCAAAAGCTCCAGCCGCAGGCGCAGGTTGCTGGTCTGGTTCAGCAGCACCGCCATGCCCGCCATGTTACATGACGGCGCTTCATGCGCCGCCTGGTGCTGCCCACGCTGTCCGGCGTCCTCTACTTTCTCTCCTGGATCGGATTCGGCGTCTGGCCGCTGGCCTTCGTCTGCTTCGTCCCGCTGCTCTGGGCGCTGCGCGACGCCACTCCCCGGCGCGCGCTCTGGCTGGGCGCGTGGATGGGATTCGTCACCCACCTCGGCGGATACACCTGGATCATGCACGTGCTCCAGGTCTTCGCGAACGCGCCGCTGCCGCTGGCGTTCGCAGGGTACCTGCTGCTCTGCGCCGGGCAGGGCCTGCTCTTCGGGGTGATGTCCTTCGCGCTGGTCTGGGTCGGCCGGCGCACCCGCTGGCCGGCGGCTGCCCTCCTCCCGCTCGCGCTGGTGGCGACGGAGTTCGCCTATCCCCTCCTCTTCCAGAGCTACACCGGCGTGGCGCTGCTACCGTTGCTCCCGCTGGTCCAGGTCGCGGAGCTGGGGGGACCGCTGATCCTCTCCGCCCTGCAGGCGGTGGTGAACGGCGCCTTGTACGACGCCTTCGAGGCCTGGCGGCTGGGCAAGCCGCCGCCGGTGCGGGTGATGAGCGCCTCGCTGGTGGCGCTGGTGGGAAGCGGCGCCTTCGGCATTCTCCGCATCGCCCGCGTCGACCGCGCGCAGCGATCGGCGCCAAAGGTCTCGGTGGGGCTGGCGCAGCCGAACGTGGGCGAGGTCGAGCTGCACGCCAACCCCTGGGCCTCGGTGCGCACGCTGCAGGACGAGACCGCCGAGCTGCACACGCGGGGCGCCGACCTCGTCCTCTGGCCCGAGGTGGGCTACAACGCGCGGCCGCTGCACGCCGGGTCCGATGGGCGCTCCGTCGTCGGGCCGGTGCCGGTCGCGGCGATCGTGGGCGCGATCCGGGTCGACGGCAAACAGGTCTGGAACAGCGCCCTGATGATCGACGCGCAGGGCCGCATCGGGGACCACTACGACAAGATCCAGCTGCTGGCGTTCGGCGAGTACATCCCCGGCGGCGAGTGGTTTCCCCAGCTCTACCAGTGGCTGCCGCTGGCGGGCGGCCTCTCCAAAGGGAGGAGCACCGCGCCTTTGCGCTGGGAGTCGTGGAGGTTCGCCACCTTCATCTGCTACGAGGACATCCTTCCCGGGATCGTCCGCGCGATCATGGCCGACCACGGCGAGGGCCGCGCGCACGCGATGGTCAACCTGACCAACGATTCCTGGTACGGCGCGGGGCACGAGCAGGAGCAACACCTCATGCTGGCGGCGGTGCGCAGCATCGAGCACCGGCGCTGGCTGCTGCGCGCGACCAGCACAGGGATCAGCGCGTTCGTGGACGCGTCGGGCCGGGTGGTCCAGCGGATCGGGCGCAACCAGCGCGGGGTGGCGGTGGCGAGCGTTCCGATGCTCCAGGGGACCACGCCGTACGAAGTGCTCGGGGACTGGCCGGGATGGCTCGCGCTGGCGCTGATCGCCGGCGTCGCGCTGCGTCATGCCCTGCGCAGGCGGACCGCCTGAGCAATGCTCGCCTGCCCGCTTTCCGGCGCCCGGGCGCCGATGTCGGACCCCTGGTGTAGGCCTGTTTCGACCTTGAGAAGCCAGAGTCCGCCGCTTATCCTGCGCCGCCCCAACTTGCCCCAGGAACCCATGGAGCCCGAATCCATCCTCGTGAAGGGAGCCCGAGAGCACAATCTCAAGGGCATCACGCTGGAGATCCCGAAGAAGAAGCTGGTGGTGTTCACGGGGGTGTCCGGCAGCGGCAAGAGCTCGCTCGCCTTCGACACGCTGTACGCGGAGGGCCAGCGCCGCTACGTCGAGTCGCTGTCCGCCTACGCCCGCCAGTTCCTCGGCCAGATGGAGAAGCCGCACTACGACGTGATCCGCGGCCTCTCGCCCACCATCTCCATCGAGCAGAAGGCGGCCTCCAACAACCCGCGCTCCACGGTGGGGACCATCACCGAGATCCACGACTACCTGCGCGTGCTCTTCGCCGCGGTGGGCAAGCAGCACTGCACCATCTGCGGGCGCCGGGTGGGCAAGCAGAGCGCGCAGCAGATCGCCGACGAGCTGGCCAAGCTGCCCGAGGGAACGAAGCTCACCCTGATGGCGCCGCTGATCGAGCAGCGCAAGGGCGAGCACAAGGACGTCCTCGCCGACGCGCGCAAGCGCGGATTCGCCCGGGCGCGGGTGGACGGCGTGATCCGCGACCTCGACGAGGACATCGACCTCGACAAGAAGCGCAAGCACGACATCGCGGTGGTGGTGGACCGGCTGGTGGTGAAGAAGGAGGACGGCTCCCGCCGGCTGATCGACTCCGTGGAGACGGCGCTGAAGGAAGGCAAGGGCCTCCTCCACGCCCTCACCCAGCTCCCCCGGGGCGGGGAGACGCAGAGCATCTACAGCGAGCACCTCTCCTGCCCGGTGGACGGCATCAGCTTCCCCGAGCTGGCGCCGCACAGCTTCTCCTTCAACAACCCGCTCGGCATGTGCCACGAGTGCAACGGCCTCGGCACCCGGCCGGAGATGGACCCGGACCTGATCGTCCCCGACCCGACGCGGAGCATCCGCGCCGGCGCGGTGGAGCCCTGGAACCACGCGCTGGAGAAGCAGGGCGGCTGGACGTACAGAATGATCGAGTCGCTCTCCAGCTCCTTCAAGGTGCCGCTGGACAAGCCGTGGAAGGATCTCCCGCGCGACATCCGCGACCTGCTGCTCTTCGGCTCCGGCGACGAGACCATGAGCATCCGCTGGAGCGAGGGCGGGCGCACCGGGACGTACAAGACCAGCTTCGAAGGCATCATCCCCATGCTGATGCGCCGCTTCAAGGAGACCACCTCCGAGAGCATGCGCAAGCATTACCTCCGCTACTTCAGCGACAAGCCCTGCAGCGCCTGCAAGGGCGAGCGCCTGCGTCCGGAGAGCCGCGCCGTCAGCATCGGCGACATCGGAGAGACTCCGGGCAAGAGCATCGTCCAGGTCTCGCGGATGACCATCGATCAGGCGATGCAGTTCCTCTCCACCCTGCCGCTGGAAGGCAGCGACAAGGTGGTGGCCTCCGAGCTCCTGAAGGAGATCGGCAACCGCCTGCGGTTCCTGCTCGACGTCGGGCTCGGCTATCTCACGCTCGATCGGCCCGGTCCGAGCCTGAGCGGCGGCGAGTCGCAGCGCATCCGCCTCGCCTCGCAGATGGGGTCCGAGCTGACCGGGGTGATCTACATCCTCGACGAGCCTTCCATCGGCCTGCACCAGCGCGACAACGCGCGCCTGCTGGCCACGCTCAAGCGACTGCGCGACCTGGGCAACTCGGTGATCGTGGTCGAGCACGACGAGGAGACCATGGAGGAGGCCGACTGGCTCGTCGACTTCGGCCCGGGCGCAGGCGAGCTGGGCGGAGAGGTCGTCGCCCAGGGCACGCCGCGCGAGGTGATGAAGGCGGAGCGGTCCCTCACCGGCGCGTACCTCTCCGGGCGGCGGAAGATCGACATCCCTTCGCAGCGGCGGCGCGGCAGCGGCAAGAGCATCAAGCTGATGGGCGCGGCGGAGAACAACCTCAAGGACCTCGACGTGGAGTTCCCGCTCGGGTGCCTGGTGGCCGTGACCGGCGTCTCCGGCGCCGGCAAGTCCACGCTGGTCAACCGCATCCTCTATCCGGCGCTGGCCCGGGCCATCTACGGCTCGCGCGAGGCGCCCGGCGCGTACAAGGCGCTCTCCGGCATCGAGCACCTCGACAAGGTGATCGAGATCGACCAGAAGCCCATCGGCCGCACCCCGCGCAGCAACCCGGCGACGTACACCAAGGTGTTCGACAGCATCCGCGACGTGTTCGCGCGCACCCCGGAGGCGCGCGCCTACGGGTACGAGCCGGGCCGCTTCTCCTTCAACGTCAAGGGCGGCCGCTGCGAGGCGTGCGAAGGCGACGGTCTGAAGGTCGTGGAGATGCACTTCCTCGCCGACGTGTACGTGCCTTGCGAGGTGTGCCACGGCAAGCGCTTCAACGACGCCACCCTGCGGGTGACGTTCAAGGGCAAGAACATCGCCGAGGTGCTCGACATGAGCGTGCGCGAGGCGATGGAGCACTTCTCGGTGCACAAGGAGATCATCCGCATCCTCAAGACGCTCGACGACGTGGGGCTCGGATACATCAAGATCGGCCAACCGTCGCCAACGCTCAGCGGCGGCGAGGCGCAGCGCATCAAGCTCTCGCGCGAGCTGGCGCGCACCGACACCGGGCGCACCCTGTACGTGCTCGACGAGCCCACCACCGGCCTGCACTTCGAGGACATCAAGCGGCTGCTCAACGTGCTGAACCGGCTGGTGGACGCCGGGAACACGGTGCTGGTGATCGAGCACAACCTCGACGTGATCAAGTGCGCGGACTGGATCGTCGACGTGGGGCCGGAAGGCGGGGACAAGGGCGGCCGGGTGGTCGCGACCGGCACGCCGGAGCAGGTGGCGCAGACGAAGGGCAGCTACACCGGCCAGTACCTGGGCAAGGTGCTGGGCCGGGGCCGCGTCGCATCGGGCGGGTAGTCCACCGGCACGACGCCTCCGTGGCTGCCTGGGCGCAGGCGCCACGCGAGCAATGTCTCCCGGATCAAGCTGAAGCTGGCTAGCGGCTCTCCGCCGAAGGCGGAGTATGCCGCTACGTAGTTGCTGCGTGTTGCCGTGAATACGGCAACACGCTGCTAGACAACATGGTTGGACTCGCTCCCGCTGTGGCTCTGCGCCACTTTGTGTTCACGCACTCGGTGGAGTAACCCACGCCCGCGTGACTGCGAGTCCAACCATGTTGTCTAGGGGCGGTCTTCCTTCGTCTGCTTCGGGCTCGCTTCCTGCTCGAAGAGCTCGAAGTTGCGGAGCAGCTCGAGCCGCTCCAGCAGCGCCAGGTCCTTGACCAGCTCGGCGTCTTCCTTCGTGAGCGGAGGCCTTTCTGCGGCGTCCTTCCGCTCGACAGGCTTCGGAGGCGCGCCGCCATCCTGCGCGCGCGCCGCCGCGCCGCAGAGCAGACCCGCCATCAGCCAGGCCGTCCGCATCCTTCAGCCGCCGCGCCGCTCGTGGCGCCGCTCTTCCCGCCGCTCCTTCTTCTCCTCGCGCCGCTCCTGCCGGTCCTCGCGGCGCTCCTGGCGGCGCTCGCGGAAGCGCTGGCGCATCTCCTCGCGCTGCTCCGGAGTCATCCGCTCCCAGCGGCGCATGTTCTCCAGGAGCTGCCGCCGCTCCGCCGGATCGCTCTCCATCACCCGGCGCAGCTCCCGGCGCAGCTCGGCCCGCTTCTCCGGGGGAAGGCTGCGGAACTCCTGCCAGCGCTGCAGGATCTGCTGGCGCTGCTCGGGCGGCATCTGCTGGAAGCGGCGGTAGTTCTCGAGGACGGCGGCCCGTTCCTGCTCCGGCATCGACTCCAGCTTCGCCAGATTGTCGCGCAGCGCGGCCCGCTCGTCCGGCTGGATCTCGCGAAAGCGCTGGCGAAGCTCCTCCTGCTTCTCCGGAGGGAGGTTGCGGAAGCGCTCCTCGGCGTCCTGTTGCGCGCGGACCGGCAGCGCGCAGAGCAGCGCTCCGGCGATCAGCAGCGCCCGCCTCACGGCCGGGCCTCGAGCGTGTGCAGCACGGAGACGACCTCGATGTCCTCGAGGGCTTCGCGGTTCTGCAGCACCCCGAGATCCTCGAACAGGTCGAGGCGCTGGGCGATCTTCACCTCGTCTCCACCCACAGTGTGCGTGGGGATCAGCATTGCCACCGCTGCGGCCGCGACGCCGGCGGCGGCGATTCCCCCGGATGCCCAGCGGAGCCAGCGGGAGAACGGATTGGCGCGGCGGTCGCGCGCGGCGAGCGCAGTGGCGGCCGCGAACCCGACCCGCGGCTCCCGCGCAGGCAACGGGTCGATCAGTCCGCACGCCGACACGAGCAGATCGCGCTCTTCCCGGCACCGGGCGCAGGACTCGAGGTGCGCGGCGGCCTCCTCCCTCTCCGGAAGCGGGAGAGCGCCCGAGAGCAGCGCCTGCAATCTGTCCGCGACGTGCGCCATGTTTCCCTTTGTTGCAGAACCGCCAGAAGCCCGAAAGTTAGACGCCGCTTTCCGCCACCCGGAAGCGGATGGGCAGGAAGCCGGCGAGGTCGATCTCGTCCCCGGTCTCGATCATCCGGACGTCGACCGGCTGGCCCAGCCGGTAGGACTTGTGGGCGGAACGCAAGTCCTCGAAAACAGGGCGTCCTCCCTTCCAGAGGATGCGGGCGTGCTTCGGCGAGATCAGCGGCAGGTCCAGCCGGAGGTCGACGCCCGGGCCGCTCCCCAGCACGAACTCCGACTTGTCGATCTCGATCTCGGGCTTGCCGTCCACGGAGAGGAAGAGCTTCTGGTCCGCCGCGCCCTTGCCCTTCTTGCGCGGCGCCTCGGGATGGAGCGGCATTCCCGGCGCCGCCGCCGCCGCGTAGGAGGCCAGCGCGCGCTCGAGCACTACCCGCGGCTCGAGCCCGGTGCGCTCGGCGAGGCGCCTCAGCAGGTCGCGCTCGGGCTCGAGGAGTTGCACGCGCGCCGGCGCCTTCTTCGGCGGCGGCGCCGCCTTGGCCCGCCGCCCCAGCGTCTTGCGCGTCTTCGCCATCGCCGCTCTCTACCACGCTCCCGGGGTTTCAGCCGCCGCGCGAAAGGAGGCGTTTGCCGAGTTGGAGATCGCCGAACAACACCACCGAGAGCAGCAGCGCGAGCAGGAGAAGGAGCCCGATGACGTGGACGATGGATTCGAATCGGTGGTTCACCTTGCGCCGCGTCACCAGCTCGTACCCGAGAAACACCAGCCGCCCTCCGTCGAGCGCCGGAACCGGGAGGAAGTTGAACAGCGCCAGGCCGACGGAGATGTTCGCCAGGATCCCGGCGAAGTCGGCGATGCCGCGCTTCACTTCGGCGCTCGCCTGCCGGACGATGGCGATGGGACCCGCGAGCGAGGCGCTTCCCTTCCCGCGGACGGCGTCCCAGAGCGCGCCGAGGGTGGCGGCGTTCAGCGCCCAGACGTCGTGCAGCGCGCGCGGGACCGCTTCCGCGAAAGGCAGGCGCACCAGCACGCGATCCAGCTTGACGGAGATGGTTCCATGGTCCGGATGGATGGCGAACGTCTGCCGCGCGCCCCCGCGCAGCACGTCGATCTTCCGATCCGGCGGCGCGCCCGCCTTCTGCAGCTCGGCGCGGAAGTCCTCGAACGAGCCCACCGGGACGCCGTCGACCGCCAGCACCTGATCGCCGCTCTGCAGGCCCGCCGCCGCCGCCGGGCCACCCGGGATCACCTCGATGCGCGTGGTCCCGAGATCGAGAAAGCCGTTCGAGACGTAGAGGACGGCGATGATCAGGAACGCCACCAGGTAGTTCACGCCGGGGCCGGCGGCGATCACCAGGAAGCGCTTCCAGGCGGGCTTGTTCACGTACGAGCCCGGATCGGAAGCGTCCTGCGCGGCGGGATCGTCCGGCGTGAATCCGGCGATCTTGCAGTAGCCGCCGAGCGGAAGAGCGCTCAGCCGGTACTCGGTCTCGCCGTGCCTGAAGCCCGCGATCCGGGGGCCGAATCCGAGGGAGTACGTCTCCACCCGCATGCCCATCAGGCGGGCCAGCACCAGGTGGCCGGCTTCGTGGGCGGCGATGAGCAGGCCGAGGCCCACGACGGCGACGAGGATGGCCATGCGATGCGGCAGCATAGCCGATGCAGGGGTGCGGCGCAGGAACTACGTTGTTGGCAGGACCCTTGGGGGATCGCATGCGCAGACTCTTGATCGCAGTGAGCAGCGCCTTGATCGCGGCCGCGTGCTCGTCGCAGAAGCCGGCCGCGAAGCTCGACGAATCCGGCCTCGCCCGGCTGAACGAAACGCAGATGGCGCCGGTGGACCAGGCGCGCGTGGAGGAAGGGCGCGCCCGCGACGAGCTGGCCCGCGCCCGCGCGAAGGAGGCGGACGCGCGCGCGCAGCTGGAAGTGGCGAAGTCGGAACGGGGTGTCGCCGAAGCGCAGCTCAAACGCACGCTCGCCGAGCAGGATCTGCTGAAGAAGCAGTACGCCGGCAAGGACCAGATGGCGGAGGTGGATCAGGAGATCGCCGCCTCGCAGGATCGGATCAAGGCCTCGGATCTGAAGCTGCAGTACCTGAACCAGATGATCGCCCTGGCGGAGGCAGAGCGGAAGGTGGCCGAGGCGCACGTGGTCACCGCCCAGACCCTGACCGAGCAGACCAAGTACCGGGCGATGAAGTCGGGCAACGCCCCCGAGGCGGCCTCGATCAACCCGGGCGAGATCGATCAGCGGGTCGCCTCCGCGCAAGCGCAGGAAGCGAACCTCCAGAAGGACGTGGCCAGCCGCCGCACCACCGCCACCGAGCTGTACAATCGCTGGGAGCAGGCGGACGCCCGCGCCCGCACCCTGGCGCGCCCGACCCAAATCCGGGTCCCGCCGCCGACCAGCGAGCCCACTTCCCACTGATGGGCTAGCGGCTCTCCGCCGAAGGCGGAGGATGCCGCTATGTAGTTGCTGCGTGTTGCCGTGAATACGGCAACACGCTCCTAAGCCCCAGCGCAGCGCCCTGGGACAGTCGCCGTTGCCCTTTTCGGCAACGGCCTCCTAGAGGCGCCGCTTCTCGCCGGTGCGGATCCAGCGGAAGTAGTCGCGGAGGATCTCGGCGTGGTCGAAGCAGAGGTCGTCCCAGGGGATCGCTGATTCCTCGAACCAGCGCGCGCCGGCTGCGTCGTCGTCCGCCTTCGGCTCCGCCCCGGCTTTCACGCGGCAGGCGTACACGGTGGACATGGTGTGCTTGCGCGGGTCGCGGCGCGGATCGGAATACGTGAAGAGCTGCGCGACCAGCTCCACCGTCAGGCCGGTCTCCTCCTTCGCCTCGCGGCGGCAGGCCGCGCCGACCTCCTCGCCGTAGTCGACGAACCCGCCGGGGATGGCCCATCCCTTGGGCTCGTTCTTGCGCAGGATGAGGACGATGCGGCCATCGGGGCCGGCGATGATCGCGTCGGTGGTCGGGAGCGGGTTGCGGTATTCCTTCTCCCCGCTCACGGCGTGATCAGCCCCGACGGCGTGACCTGCGGCTCCTTCTGCTTCTGCTCCAGCCTTCCCTCGAGCGCGTGGGTGAACAGGGCCCGGCAGAACGGGTTCGAGGCGTCCTTCTCCAGGGCGCGCGACACCGCCAGCGCCGTGCGCGCAGCGTCGGCGCGCTTCTCCGCGGCGAGGATGTGCGCCATCTCCACCAACCGTCTCGCGTAGAGCGCGCGGCGCGGCGGGGTGAAGTAGCTCGCGGCCGCATCGTCCGCCGCCTGCTCGAACGCCTGCTGCCGCTGCCTGGCGTCGATGTAGAGCTTGCTGGTGGCGATCTCGTCCACCCGCAGCGCGAACCGGCGGAGATCGTCCTCCTCGGGGATCCAGGCGATGAAGAGCGGATCGTCGAAGAGCGCCGCCCCGGCGAGCTGGTGCGACAGCTCGTCGGGAAGCTCGATGGCGAGCCCGGGAGAAGGCGGCGGCGGCTCCGGCGCGGGCCCGAGCAGCTGCAACGCCTCCGCGTAGGAGCGCGGGGGCGAGAACCCGTTGCGCGCCCCGGTGGCTTCCGCCTCGGCGATCAGCTGGCGGGCATGGTCGCGGGGAATCTCGGCGCTGGTGACCACGTTCTGCCGCGGCAGCCGCTTGACGAACTCGCGCCAGGAGCGGCGGGAGAGCGCGAACGCGTCCGAGGCGAGGATGCCCTTCAGGTCGGAGAGGACCACCTGCACCACCTCGACGCCTTGCCGGGCGGGGCGCGACCACCACACCGCCCGCTCTCCGTACGCGTCGATGCTGCTCGCGTAGCAGACCGGCGCCTCGCCCTCGGGCAGCGGCCGCAGGATCGGCTCGCCCTGCGGCCGGATCTCCTGCACCTGCACGCCGCGCTGCTTGAGCTTCTGCAGCTCGCGCTTCGCCTCCTTCGCCAGCGTGCGCCCCGGCGAGGTGGCGAGCTCGAGCAGGACGTCCTGTCGCGAGGCCCGGCCCGCCGCGTGCACCAGCGCGAGCGAGAGCATCTCGGGAAGCACGGCGATCTCCCCCGCCACACCGCGCGCCTCGGGCCCGGCCGTCTGCGCGGCCGCCTCGGTCTGGAGCTTTCCCAGCACGACCCGCGCCGCCTGGACGTCGGCCGGCTGCGGCCGCGACACGCCGGCGCACTGCATCTCCTCGGCGATGCTGTCCGGCCGGAGCGAGCCGTCCTTGAGCAGGGCCAGGCACTCGTCCACCGACAGGTTGTGCGGTTCCGCCATGGGGTTGCGCACAATAGAGACGGCCCCCGAGGGCGTCAACGCTGCTACGATGTGCCCCGCGATGCGGGTGACGGTCCTCTATTTCGCCGCGGCGCGGGAGCGCGCCGGAACGGGTTCGGAAGCGTTCGAGCTCCCCGAAGGCGCCAGCGCCCGCGACGCTCTCGCGGCCGCCTGCGCCCGGCACCCGCCGCTGCAAGCCGTGGCGGACAAGCTGCGGCTCGCGGTCGACCAGGAGTTCGCTGCCCTGGACCGCAAGCTGCGCGAAGGGAGCGAGGTCGCGCTCATCCCGCCGGTCTCCGGTGGAGCTGGCCCTCACCGCATCGGCCCCTCGCCGGTGGACCCGGAGGCGCCGCTGCGCGCCGTGATGGGCGCGGACTGCGGGGCGGTGGTCAGCTTCGTCGGGACCGTGCGCGCGACGAACCACGGCAAGACGGTGGTGCGGCTGGAGTACGAGGCGTATCCGGAGATGGCGCTGCGCATCTTCGAGCACATCGGCGCCCAGGCGCGCGAAAAGTGGGCGGCGCGCCTCGCCATCCACCACCGCACCGGGGCGCTGGAACCGGGGGAGATCTCGGTGGCGATCGCCGCCGCCGCGCCGCACCGGGCAGACGCCTTCGACGCCTGCCGGCACGCGATCGAAGCGCTGAAGAAGGACGCGCCGATCTGGAAGCGCGAGCTCTACCCCGACGGTTCTTCCTGGGTGGGCCTCGGGTCTTAGCCCGTGCTACTCTGGCGGGGCGCATGGGGATCTCCGTTCTGGTCGCTGGCAACGCCGCCTTCCGCGAGGCCATCGGCACCGCCCTGGGCAGCGATTACATCCTGATCGAGACCGACTCGGTGAACGCGGCCGCCGACGTGCTGCTCGCGTCGAGGCCGGCGCTGGCGTTCGTCGACCTGCGCGTCGACTCGGCGCCGGGCAGCGCGATCTGCCGGCGGATCAAAGGGGCCGCGAGCACCCGGCTCTTGCCGGTGGTCGCCTTCGCGGAGCCGGGCGAGGAGCGGACCGTGGCCGCGCTCGACGACGGCGCCGACCACGTGCTGCCCTTTCCGCCGCCCCGCGCCGAGCTGCACGCGCGAATCCGCTCCGCGCTGCGCAACCGCCTCGCCACCGAGCGGCTGGAAGACGCCTCCCAGGTGATCTTCGCGCTGGCCAACGCGGTGGAGGCGAAGGACGCCTACACGGAAGGCCACACCGAGCGCGTGGGCGCTCTCGCCGTCGAGGCCGGGCGCCTGACCGGTCTGGACGAGGAGACCTGCGAAGCCCTGCGCCAGGGCGGCGTGCTGCACGACATCGGCAAGATCGGGATCCCCAACGAGATCATCAACAAGGCGGGGCTGCTCACGCAGAAAGAGCGGATCGTGATGAACAAGCACCCGATCATCGGGGAGCGCATCTGCGAGCCGCTGAAGAGCCTGCGACACCTCTTGCCGATCATCCGCTGGCACCACGAGAAGCTCGACGGCACCGGCTATCCCGACGGGCTGAAGGGAGGCCAGTTCCCGGTGCCGGCGCAGATCCTCCAGCTCGCGGACATCTACGACGCCATCACCACCGACCGGCCGTATCACCGCGCCCGCACCCGCGCGAGCGCGGTGGAGTTCCTCCACACCGAGGCCGGCAAGGGCTGGCGCGATCACGAATTGGTGAAGCTGGTCGGCAAGGCCGCCGAGAGGCTGAACCTGGGGCGGACGCGGGAAGAGGACATCCCGCCGCCGCCGGCGCCCATCGGCCAGTGGCGCACCGAGTAGCGCGGTTTACTGCGTGAACCCGTCCGCCGGCGGCTGGGGCGGCGCGGGGCAATGGTACATGTCGACGAACAGGGTGTAGGTGCGCGCCTCGCAGTGCGCTTCCCAGGCGTCGACGATGTGCAGGTCGGGCTCACCGGGCTGGAGCGGCCGCTCGGGATCCATCTGCAGAAGAGCGCGCGGGTCGTTCGGGTCGTCGGGAACCAGGCGCGTGCCGACCGG
>JBGQLA010000069.1:0-15826 GCA_041499865.1 Deltaproteobacteria bacterium | reverse complement strand
GAAGCGGAACGGCAGCGTCATCTGCTCGTTGAACGACCGCGCCAGCGCGCCGACCGCGCCGCTGCAGATCAACGTCGCCTCGCTCTCCACTCCCTCGGCCAGCTTCTCCGGCAACGCGGGCTGTCCGCCCAGCGGACGCTTTCGCAGCAGCACGTCGTCGCTCTGGAAGAAACCGACGCCGGCGGCGCGCTCGGAAACCCCGAGCGAGATCTTGCCGGCAACCCGCCGCAGCACGCATCCGAGGAGCGAGGCGTCCGATTGGTGGATGGCGAAGAACTCGGCCAACGAGCGACCCTCCCTGACCGCAATGTGGGTCTTGTAGGATCGTAGCGCACCCCGCGATCCGGCGCCAATCGTCGACTCTTTGACCGCTCACTCCAGCACGATAGACTCGCCGCACCATGGCCGAGCCCGGTGACATCGCAATAGGTATCGACCTCGGGACCAGCTACAGCTGCGTCTCCATCATCGAAAACGGCCAAACGGCCGTCATCCCAAACGAATGGGGTGAGCGCTCGCACGCCAGCGTGGTCAGCTTCCTGGAGGACGGCACCGTCCTGGTGGGCAACAGCGCCAAGCGGAACATCATCACCAACGCCGACAACACCGTCTACAGCGCCAAGCGCCTGATCGGCCGTTTCTACTTCTCCGACGAGGTGAAGAAGGCGCAGGCGGTGATGCCCTACAAGATCATCGAAGGAGAAAACAATTCGGTGCGGATCCAGATCCGCGAGAACGTGTATTCCCTTCCCGAGATCTCCGCGCTGGTGCTCAAGGAGATGAAGTCGATCGTCGAGAACTACCTCGGCCACGAGGTGAAGAAGGCGGTGGTCACGGTCCCCGCCTACTTCAACGACAACCAGCGGCAGGCCACCAAGGACGCCGGCCGCATCGCCGGCCTGGAAGTCCTGCGCATCCTCAACGAGCCCACCGCCGCCGCGCTCGCTTACGGCTTCGGCAAGGACATCACCCAGAAGATCGCCGTCTACGACCTGGGCGGCGGCACCTTCGACATCTCCATCCTCGAGATCGGCAAGGACGTCTTCGAGGTCCTCTCCACCGCCGGCGACACCTACCTGGGCGGCGACGACTTCGACGACCGGATCATGACCTGGCTCGCCGAGGGCTTCCTCAAGCAGCACGGCATCGACCTGCGCTTGAACAAGTACTGCCTGCAGATGCTCAAGGAAGCTTCCGAGCGGGCGAAGATCGACGTGGGCCGCGACGGCGTCGCCAAGATCAACGTGGAAGGCATCTGCCAGGATCCCGCCGGGAAGGTGATGGATCTCGCCGCCTCGCTGAGCGAGGCGGAGTTCAACAAGATGGTGATGGACCTCGTGCAGCGGACCTTCAAGGTCTGCGACGAGGCGCTGCAGAGCGCGAAGATGACCGCCCAGGACCTGGACGCGGTCATCCTCGTCGGCGGCCCCACCCGCCTGCCGATCATCCGCACCTCGGTGAAGCACTACTTCGGCCGGGACGTGATGGCCGGGATCGACCCCGACGAGGTGGTGGCGATGGGCGCGGCCATCCAGGCGCACAGCCTGCTCGACGCGAAGAGCGAGCACTACCTGCTCGACGTCACCCCGCTCACCCTGCGCGTGGGAACGGTCGGCGGCTACACCGACAAGATCATCGACAAGAACACCCCCATCCCCATCGAGCGCAGCAAGTCGTACACCACCAACCGCGACGGCCAGGAGAAGGTGAAGATCCGCGTCTACCAGGGCGAGTCGAACAAGGCCAGCGAGTGCGAGATGTTGGGCGAGTTCGAGTTCTCCGGGTTTCGCATCGGCTACCGCGGCGAGGTGCGCATCGAAGTCACCTTCGAGATCGACACCAACGGCATCGTCAACGTCACCGCCGCCGACGTGGAGACGGGGCAGAAGACCTCGTGCACGATCCGATTGTCTTCGGGCCTCACCGAGGACATGATCAAGAACGCGCAGGAAAAGAACGCGCGGACCCAGCTCGCGCGAGGTGAGGCGGCGGCGTGATCGACGAGGCATTCGAGATCGAGGCGCAAGCTCTGGCCCAGATCCTCGACGAGTTGGACTACTTCCAGATCCTCAAGATCGGCCAGACCGCCGTTTCGCTGGAGATCAAGGCCGCCTACTACCGCGAGTCGCGCGCCTACCATCCCGACCGCTTCAGCACGCTCGAGGCGGGGGACCTCAAGGACAACATCGGCCGCATCTACAAGCGCATCAACGAGGCCTACGTCTGCCTGCGCGACGACGTGAAGCGCACCAAGTACCTCGCCGACGTGCTCGGCCCCGAGCGGCAGAAGAAGATCCGCTTCGTCGAGGCCAGCGAGCAGGAGATGAAGAAGGAGAAGGAACAGGAGGTCGGCGCCACCCCGCAGGGGAGGAAGTTCTTCATCGCCGGCCTCTCCGACATGGCCGCGCAGCGCTTCGCCTCCGCGGAGCGCAACTTCAAGATGGCGCTCACCTACGAGCCCAACAACCCCAACTTCAAGGCGAAGCGCGACGAGGCGGGCAAGCTCGTCAAGTCGGACATGAGCATCCGGTGAACGGGTTCGACCTGTTCTGCCTGCTCCTCGTGGTCCTCTTCGCGATCTGGGGTTCCTTCCGCGGGCTGCTGCGGCAGATCTTCGGCCTGATCGGCTTCGTGGGCGGGATCGTCCTGGCCCGGCTGTTCGCGCAGAGCTTCGGCGACGCGTTCGCCAAGGACCTGGGCCTGCCGGTCGCGGTGGCCACGGCGGCCATGGCCATCGCGCTGTTCCTCGCCGCGGAGATCGTCGCCAAGCTGATCGGCGGCTTCTTGCACAAGCGCATGACCGGAGGTTTCACCCGCGCGGTGGAGCGGGGCGGAGGATTCCTCATCGGCAGCGCCAAGGGAGTCCTCGTCGCCTGGGCCTTCGCCTCGCTGGTGGCGCTGCTCCGCCCGCACCTGCAGCACCTGGAAAACGAGACGTCATTCTCGAAGCTCGACCTGCCGCACTCGCACGTGCTCTCGGTGGCGCGGGAAGTGAACCTGATCACCGAGCTGCGCGGGCCGAAGAAGTCGTAGGGGCCGTCAGACCCGCGGCCAGACGCAGGAGACGTCGATGCGCGTCGCCGGCACCCCCAGGGCGACGTCGCGCGCGGCGAAGAGCACGAACTCGGGCGACGGCCCGAGGACCATCTGGCGCATCCACAGCGACCCAGGCACTCCGGCGAGCTCGCCGAACAGCTCCGCGTAGCGCATGCCGTCGGGCTTGCCGAACCAGTGCGCCACCTTCGTGTCCCGGAAGTCCTCGGGTCCCTGCTGCAACTCGTACACGCCGCCCGCGCCGCCGGCGGCCATCTTCGCCACGTCCTCGTGCGGCGCGCGGTGCGAGCCGCTGACCGCGCCCTCGTTCAGCGTGCCGAGATCGGCGAAGCCGGAGACCCGGTACCAGTCGAGATACGCCGGCCCGGGCAGCCACGGAGCCGCCGCGTGGCGCAGCGTAACGCCACCCAGGTACCCGAGCGGTTTCTCGGCCTCCATCGACTGCAGGAATTCGCCGAGGTGCCGCTCGTACTCGGAGGCGCCTTTTCGTGGCCAGTGCCAGAACGTGTACGCGAGCATCGCCTCGGTCCTCTACTCTCGCAGCGCCGCCGCGTCGACCTTCTTCAACCGGGCGTTGGCATACCGGCGGTCGATCACCAGCCGCTCTCCCCGCTTCTCCGGCGCGTCGAACATCGCGTCGGCGAGCAGCTCCTCCATGATGCTGCGCAAGGCGCGCGCGCCGAGCTTCTTCTCCACCGAGTACTCGACGATCGCCTTCAGGGCGCTTTCCTGCAGCTCCAGCTCCACCCCGTCGATCGCCAGCGCCTCGCAGTACTCGCGGGCCAGCGCATCCGGCGGCTCGGTGAGGATCCGGTACAGCTCGTCCGCGGTCAGCTCCTCGAGCTGCACCTGCACCGGCAGCCGGCCGAGGAGCTCGGCGAGCATCCCGTACTCGATCAGCTCGCGGACCCGGAGCCGCGACGCGCCCATCCGCCGCCCGGAGCTGCCGAACCCGACCCGCTTGTCCACCTGCACCTCGTGCAGATCGGTGAAGGTCCCTGCGCAGATGAAGAGGATGTCGGCGGTGTCCACCTGGACGAAGTCGTGCTTGTTCCAGTGCTGGGTGACGTTCAGGGGAACGAAGATCTCCCGGCCCTCCAGCAATTTCAGCAAAGCCTGCTGCACGCCCTCGCCGCCGATGTCGCGGTTGCCCGCGCCGGTGCGCGCGCTCCCGGTGCGGCGCGCGATCTTGTCGATCTCGTCGATGAAGATGATCCCGCGCTGGGTGGCGTCGATGGAGTGGCCGCTCTTGAAGAGCAGCTCGGCGACCATCACCTCCACGTCCTTTCCGTAATAGCCGGCCTCGGTGTATTCGGTCGCGTCCGCGACGATGAACGGCACCTCGAGCAGCTCCGCCAGCTTGCGCGCGATGTGCGTCTTGCCGGAGCCCGTAGGTCCCATCAAGAGCACGTTCGACTTCCGCAGCAACGTCCCCTTGCTCAGCCGCCGTTGCTCGATGCGCTTGAGGTGCTGGTGGGCCGCCGTGGAGACGGCGCGCTTGGCGGCCGTCTGCCCGACCACGTAGCGGTCGAGGTGGTCGCAGATCTCCCGCGGGGTGAAGACGCGGAGAACCTCTTCCCGCTGCGGCGCGCGCCTGGGCCCGCCCGAGGCCGGAAGGGAGCGCGGGCGATCGTCTTTCGGCATGGGCAGAGTGTACCGCAGCGCCGGTACGCACGGGTGGCTGGCCGGCTCCCGGGCGCCTCGCGCTTGCGACGAATGGTCGGGGCGTCCAGCTTCCTGGGACCACGTGCAGGAGAGGACATCACATGACTGGTAAACTGATCGCTTTCGCGTCCGCCGCGGCACTGATCGCTGGCGTTGGCGCCTGCAAGAACAGCGGCAGCGACACCGGCAGCCGCACCAGCAGCGGCCAGTCCCCGGGACGGACCGACAGCACTTCCCCGCAGGGACGGGCTGGCGCCACCCTTCCACGCGCCAGCGGCTCCGATGCCGGCAGCAGCATGAGCACCGGCGGCTCCACCACCACCAGCCCGAGCGGGTCGACGGACACCACGGGCAGCGCCGGCTCGAGCAGCGGCAGCACCACCACCACCAGCCCGAGCAGCTCCGGCACTAGCTCGGGCGGCACGACGCGGTAGGGCGTACCCCGTCGCCGTCCCGGTGCACGGCAGGAGCCTCCTCGTGACCGTCGCCGGGACCGGCCCGGGGCGTCAGAACGGCGCCCCGGACAGGCGCGGCGCGGCTCGCGCCTAGGAAGTGGCCTTCTTCAGCGCTGCCTCGACGCGGGGCAGCGCTTCGTCGATGTCCCGGACCGACACCGCCCCGACGCTGAGGCGGAACCAGCCGTTCTCGCCGCCCAGCCCGAACGCCTGGAACGGGACCACCGCGAAACCTGCCTCGTCGAGCAGGTACTTGCGGACCTGGTCGTTGGTGCGAAAGCCACGCTTGCCGATCAGGTCGAACTGCACCGAGAGGTAGATCGCGCCCTGCGGAGGGATGTCGCGCACCGGCAGGCCTGCCTGGGCCATGCGGGAGAAGCCTTGGTGCAGCCGATCGAGGCGCTCCTGCAACCGTCCCTTGTGCGCGGCGATGTAGGCGTCCACGGCCGGCGGATCGCGCAGCAGCTCCGCAGTGGCCACCTGCTCGGCCCGCGGCGCCCAGGCGCCGACGTGGCCGAGGATGTCGCGCACCGCGGCGATCACCGCCTTCGGCCCGATGCACCAGCCGACGCGCAGCCCCGTCGCCGCGAACGCCTTGGAGATCCCGTCGACGAAGAGGGTGTACCGCGCCATCTCCGGGACCGCGCGCACCGGGATCTCGTGGCGCGCGCTGCCGAACGTCAGCATCCAGTAGACCTGGTCATAGAGGAGATAGAGCGGCTTTTCGCCGGCCCGGTCGCGGCGGCGGTTCTCCGCCACGATCACCTCGGAGATGCGCCGGACTTCGTCGGGCGAGAGCACCGTGCCGGCCGGGTTCAGCGGCGTGTTCAGCGCGATCAGCCTCGCCGCGCGCAGGTGCGGCTGCAGCGTGGCCGCGGTGGGGAGGAACCCATGCTCCGGATCCGTCTCCACCGCGACGTCGTGCCCGCCCACGAGGTGGCAGTAGTGGTTGTTGTTCCAGCTCGGCACCGGGTACACGACGGTGTCTCCGGGCTCGATCACCGCGCGATACGCGGCGTAGATCACCGGGCGCGAGCCGCCGGAGATCACCACGCTCTCCAGGGGCAGATCGAGTCCAAAGCGATCGCCCCAGAACTCCCGCACCGCTTCCCGCAGGCGGAGCACGCCGTCGCTGGGCGGATAGTTGGTCTCGCCGGCCGCCAGCGCCCTCGCCGTGCCTTCCCGCAGCCGGTCCGGGATGGGGAACTCGCGGGAGGAGAAGTCTCCGACGGTGAAGTTGGCGATCTTCTGGCCGGCGGTGACCGCGACCCGGATCTCGGAAGCGATGCGCAGGATCTCGGACCCGACCAGCCCGCGCGCCATGCCGCAGAGGCCGCGCCTGGGATCGGGGCCATCGAGATCTAGCTGCAGCTTCTCCATGGAGCCTCCGTTCCCGAAGCAGGACGCCTCTACCATAGAAATTGCCGCTACAATCCCCGCGCGTGCGTCTCAAGGCTTTGGTGTGGATTGTTCGACCCGGCCCGTCGGGGCCGGAGGTGCTCCTCCTCGAGCGGCCCCCCGGCCGCGGCGGGGGGGAGCATCCGGTGACTGGCAAGGGGGAGCGCGGCGAGAGCGCCCCGGAGTGCGCCGCGCGGGAGGCGTTCGAGGAGACGGGCCTGCGCGGCGAGCTCGTCGACTTGCGCTACGCGCACAGGTATCGCGGCAACAAGGGCGCCTTCGAGGAGCACGCGTTCCTGCTGCGCGTCGCGGCGGACGCGGCGCCGTCCACCTCCGACGAGCACGTCGGTTTCCGCTGGGCGCCGGCGCAGGAGACGGCGAAGGCGGTGCGCTGGCCGGCGCACGCCACGGCGCTGGAGCTCGCGCTTTCGGCGTTCTGATCAGCTGCGGCCGGGGATCCCGAGCGCGATGGGCACCGGCTCGACGGGCTCGGACGCGAGCTGGGCGAGCGAGGTCCGCCGGTACACCTCGAGCATCCGGTCCTGCCCGACCTTCCACACCTGGTACATGGTGCATCCCTCGCTCACGTCGCAGCGGTCCTTGTGGTCGAGGCAGACGTTGAGCTGCACCGGGCCTTCCACCGCCTCGATCACCTCGAGGAAGGAGATCTCCCGGGCGGGCCGCGCCAGCTGGTAACCGCCATGGGCGCCCCGGCTGGAGCGGACCAGGCCCTTGGCGCTGAGGATCTTGAGGATCTTGGCGAGGAACTCGCGCGGCATGTGCAGCGGCAGGGAAAGGTCCTGCAGCGTCGCGATCTTGCCGCCTGGCAGGCCGGCAAGATGGATCATCGCCCGCAAGGCATAGTCGATCTTGCGGCTGATCTGCAGGACGTGCTGCATGGTAGGGAGATAACCAGCGCGGCAAAGGAGCGTCAACAGAGTGATCGACCTTCACTCCCACACCCTGCACAGCGACGGCGACCGCTCGCCCTCCCAGCTCTTCGCCCTCGCCGCGGCAGCTGGCGTGAAGGTGCTCGCGGTCACCGACCACGACACCGTGCTGGGTCTCGCGGATTGCCGCGCCGCGTCAGAGGCGTCCGGCGTGCGGTTCGTGCCCGGCATCGAGCTGTCCTGCGAGCTGCACGGGCGCGAGGTCCATGTGCTCGGGCACTTCATCGACCCGAAAGGCACGCCGCTCGAGCGGCTCGCGACCGACATGCTCGAGGAGCGCCGCGATCGCATGGAGCGGATGGTGGCTCTCGCGCAGGGCATGGGCTTTTCCGCGGTGACGATGGAGCGGGTCTTCGCGGTCGGGGGAGGCGACAATCTGGGCCGCCCACACCTCGCGCGTGTGCTCGTCGATTGCGGGCATGCGCTGAGCATCAAGGACGCTTTCGACCGGTTCCTCCACACCGACGGCCCGATGTGGGTCGACCGCCGCCGGTTCCCCGTGGCGGACGCGATCCGGATAATCCACGAGGCGGGCGGCACCGCGACCATCGCGCATCCCGGCGCAAACGGGATCTCCCGCCAGGAGCTGAAGGCGATGGCGGACATCGGGCTCGACGGAGTGGAAGCCTTTCACCCGGAACACCCGCCGAACCAGGCGGAAGCTTTCACGCGCGCCGCCGACGAGCTGGGTTTGGCGGTCACCGCGGGCAGCGACTTTCACGGCCCCTCGGTGCAACCCGATCGCAAGCTCGGCGACCGCACGCTGGCGCCAGACCGCTTCGCCGCCCTGGAACAGCGCGCCTCGCGGTATCGCTGAGGGAGTTTCGGGGACACAATACGAAACTCGAATCGTGCAGCGAATTCGGGGACACGTACGGATTCAGACCCATCGGACGCTACAGATGCCAATGGGGTGCCGATGAGTCGGACGAATTACGTATTGTGTCCCCGAATCAGGGCCCGAAACTAGAGGATGTTGCCGCCGCCGAAGGCGGTGGAGGCCCAGCGGACCAGGGGGGCCCAGTAGAGGCCCAGCACCAGGATGGGGACGGCCAAGGCGACCAGGACGCCGGTGTAGATGGCGGGGACGGCCAGCGGGCGGTCGTCGAGGGCGTCGTCGAGGTACATCGCCTTGATGATCCGCGCGTAATAGAAGAGCGAGACGGCGCTGTTCAGGACGCCGATCACCGCCAGGAGCACGTACCAGAAGCCGCCTTCGCGGACGACGGCGGCGAAGATCAGGTACTTCCCGGCGAAGCCCGCGAAGGGCGGGATGCCGGTCAGGCTGAAGAGGAAGACGGTGAGCGCGAGCGCCGCGATGGGCGCCTTGCTCCCCAGCCCGCGGAAGCTCGAGATGTCCTCGCCGCCGGTGACGCGCGCCACCGCGATGATCACCAGGAACGCGCCCACGTTCATCAGGACGTAGACGGGCAGGTAGACGAGGATGCTCTGCACCCCCGCGGTGCTCGCCGCGGCGAGGCCCATCAGGAGATATCCGGCGTGCGCGATCGAGCTGTACGCCAGCATCCGCTTTAGGTTGTTCTGCACGATGGCGGTGAGGTTCCCCAGGGTCATGGTGATCGCGGAGATGATGCCGATGATCGCCGGCCAGGGCAGGTCGGTGACCGGCGCGTAGCCCCCTCCCGCGACCGGGCGCTCGAACGCGGCGAAGAAGAAGCGGATGGCCACCGCGAACCCGGCTGCCTTCGGCCCCACCGAGAGGAAGGCGGTGAACGGCGTGGGCGCGCCCTCGTACACGTCGGGGCACCACATGTGGAACGGGACGCTGGCGATCTTGTACCCGACCCCGGCGAGCACGAAGATCACCGCCACCACCAGCGCGAGCTGCGCCGCGGGCTGCCCGCCGAAGGCGTGCGCCATGAACAGCCGGCTGGTGACGTCGGCAAGCTGCGCGCCAATGCCGCCCGCGCCGGTCACGCGCGTGGTGGCGAACAGGCCGTAGAGGATGCTCATCCCGTAGAGCATCACTCCCGACGCGACCCCGCCGTAGATCACGTACTTGAGCGCGGCCTCGTTCGCCTTCCGGTCCGCCCGCCGGAAGCTGGTGAGCACGTAGCTGACCAGCGAGACCATCTCGATGGAGAGATAGATCATCAGGAGGTCGGTCGCGCTGGCCATGAGGAACATGCCCAGCAGCAGCGCGAAGAGCAGGGCGATGAACTCGCCGAGCCGCGCCGGCGAGATCTGCGCGCTCTTCGGCACGATGATCACCGTGAGCAGCGCGGCGCCGAGGAACAGCCACTCGAAGAAGATCCGCAGCGGATCGTGCTGGAGCAGGCCGCCGAACAGGGCCACGTTGCCGTCGGGGGTGGTCGCGACGGCGAGGCCGGTGAGGGCCAGCCAGAACAGCGCGCCGGCCACCAGCGACTCCACGCGCCGCTCGCTGCGCCGGACGAGCAGGTCCTGCACGAACATCGCGATCACCGCGACGGTGAGGACGCTCTCGGGCCAGAAGAATCGCAGCGACTGGAGGTTGTCCATGGCGGTTACTGCAGCGGGAGGATGAGGTTCCGCAGCGATCCCTCGATCAGGGTGATGATCGCGGCCGGGTAGAAGCCGAAGAGGATGATCAAGGCGCCCAGCGGGTAGAGCGTCAGCCGCTCCCGCCAGTTCACGTCGGGCAGCGTGCCGTACACCGGGTTGAGCTTGCCCAGCATCATCCGCTGGATGGCCCAGAGATAGTACGAGGCGGTGATGATCACCGAGAGCGCGGAGATGATGGTGAAGGTCTGCCAGGTCCCGAGCGAGCCGAGGAAGACGGTGAACTCGCTCACGAACCCGCAGAGCCCGGGCAGGCCGAGCGAGGCGAAGAACGCCAGCCCGAGCAGGCCCGCGTACTCCGGCACCTGCTTCGCCAGCCCGCCGAACCCTTCGATGTTGCGGTGGTGGGCACGGTCGTAGATCACGCCGACGATGAGGAAGAGCATCGGGCTGATCAGGCCGTGGGTCCAGAGGTTCAGCACCGCGCCGTCGATGCCCTGCTGGGTGAAGGCGCTCATCCCCAGAAGGCAGAAGCCCATGTGGGAGACGGAGGAATACGCGATCATCCGCTTGAGATCCTTCTGTCCCAGGCAGACGAACGCCGCGTAGACGATGTTGATGGTGCCGAACAGCGCCATCGCGTACGCCGCCCACTTCGTCGCCTGCGGCAGGATCGCGTAGTTGATCCGGAGGATGCCGTAGATGCCCATCTTCAAGAGGATGCCGGCGAGGATCACCGAGATGGGCGTGGGCGCCTCGACGTGCGCGTCCGGCAGCCAGGTGTGGAAGGGGAACATGGGGATCTTGATGGCGAACCCGATGAACAGCGCCACCCACGCCACCTTCATGAACGCCATCCCCAGCACGATCGGCGCGCCCACGTACCCGCCGGCGCGCCCCCACTCCGCCATCTTCACCATGTTGAAGGTATGGGCGAGGCGGCCGTCCACCACCGCGGTGGGCCCGTTGTAGTAGAGGCCGATGATCGCCAGCAGCATCAGCACCGAGCCGGCGAGGGTGTAGAGGAAGAACTTGATCGCCGCGTACTCCTTCCGGGCGCCGCCCCAGATGCCGATGAGGAAGTACATCGGCAGAAGCATCACTTCCCAGAAGACGTAGAAGAGGAACATGTCCATGGCGACGAACACGCCCAGCATGCCCGTCTGCAGCAAGAGCAGCAGGGCCATGTAGCCGGACACGCCGTGCTGGGTGAAGTGGTGCTCGTCGAGGTGGGCGTTGCCGGGCCACCAGGGCATGGAGGCGATGGTGGCGATGAAGCTGACCAGCGCGGAGAGGATCACCAGGATGATGGAGATGCCGTCGACGCCGACGAAGTACTCGATGTTGTAGGCGCGGATCCAGGGCAGGTGGTGCACGAACTGGAGCCCCGGATTCGAAGGGTCGAAGGCGCGCCAGAGCCCGAGCGCGAGCAGCAGCGTCAACCCGGAAGCGACCATCGCGATCACGCGACAGACCTGGTCCGAAGCTGCCTTGGTCAGCGCGCCCCACGCGCGCAGGGCGAGCACCGGCAGGATCAGCGCCGCGCCGATCAGCGGCATGAACGTGATCCAGGTGAGCAGCGAGGAGGTGGTCGGATGGTCCATGGTCGGTTTACCGGATGACGTACTGGATGATGACGAAGGCGATGGCGCCGCCGAGCGCGCCATAGAGATAGGACTGGATGTGGCCGGTCTGGATGCGCCGCAGCGCGCGCCCGCTGTTCCAGGTGAGCGAGGCGAGGCCGTTCACCGCGCCGTCCACGATGTACTTGTCGATGGCCGCGTCGACGTACGCCACCGAGCGGGCGAGGACGCCCATGAAGTTGACGATCCCGTCGATCAGGTTCTGGTCGAGCCAGTAGAGGATGCGGGCGAAGACCAGCGAGCCGCGCACCACCGTCGCGTCGTAGATCTCGTCCACGTAGTACTTGTTGAAGACCACCGACCAGGCGCGGGGGAACATCAACTTGAGCCGCGCGGGCACGGTGCTCTTGTTGTCGTTGTAGAGCAGGTACGCGAAGAAGAACCCGCCGCCGGCCACCACGATGCCGCCGATGAACTGGAAGAGCAGCTCGGTCGAGTGCGAGGCGTGCGCGAACGCGACGCCCTCCGCGGCGGGCAGGCTGGGGGCCAGCCAGCGCTCCAGCATCGGCTCGTGGCCGCCCCAGGCCGCGGGCCAGCCGAAGATGAAGCCCGCCAGCACCGCGGCCGCGGCGAGCGCGATCAGCACGTAGGTCATGCTCTTCGGCGACTCGTGCGGCACCCCGCCGTGGTGCCCGTGCGCGTCCGGCGCGGCGCCGTGGGAAGTGTCGTGCTGGTGCGGCACGATCGCGGCCTGCACCTGCGCCACCGCGGCGCCGTGCGAGTGGGCCAGATCCGCGGCGGCGGCGTGGTGGTGCGCCGCCACCGCGTGCGGGTCTTCGATCCGCTCCTTGTCCTCGTGGCCGCCGGCGCCGCGGTACTTGCCGGTGAAGGTCATGAAGTACGAGCGGAACATGTAGAAGCTGGTGCCCAGCGCCGCGATCGTCCCGACCACCCAGATGGCGGGGCCAATCCAGTCGGCCGAGAGCCCGCGCGCGGTGAACGCCTTCCAGAGGATCTCGTCCTTCGAGTAGAAGCCCGACGCCACCGGGAACCCGGCGATGGCCAGGCAGGCGGCGAGGTACGTCCAGCGGGTGATCGGCGTGTACTCCCGCAGCCCGCCCATCTTCCGCATGTCCTGCTCGTGGTGGCAGGCGAGGATCACCGAGCCGGACCCGAGGAAGAGGCAGGCCTTGAAGAAGGCGTGGGTCATCAGGTGGAACACGCCGGCCCAGTACGCGCCGACGCCCACGCCGATGAACATGAACCCGAGCTGCGAGACGGTGCTGTAGGCGAGGACCTTCTTGATGTCGTACTGGAAGAAGCCGATGGAGGCGGCGAAGATCGCCGTCAGGCAGCCCACCGTGGCCACCACGGTCATCGCCGCGGGGCTGAGCGCGAAGAGGAAGTTGAGCCGCGCCACCATGTAGACGCCGGCGGTCACCATGGTGGCCGCGTGGATCAGCGCCGAGACCGGCGTGGGGCCGGCCATCGCGTCGGGGAGCCAGACGTAGAGCGGGATCTGCGCGCTCTTTCCCGTCGCGCCGACGAAGAAGAGGATGCAGATCAGCGCCAGCACCGGGAAGCCCTGGAAGGTCATCTCCTTGAGCCGCTCGGCCATCCCGGTGGACTCGTCGGAGATCTGGTTGCGCAGCTCGCGGAACTCCATGGTCGGCCCGAGCGTCACCCCATCGGCGCTGACCCGGGGCGATTGCGGCGCGGTGCCGAGGACTCTGCCGGAGAGAGCGCGCTCCGGGACGTACTTGTTGGTCTGCGGCGCCCACGCGCCGGACAAGGACCAGAAGAGGATGAAGAGGCCGATGATGAACCCGAAGTCGCCGAAGCGGTTCACCACGAAGGCCTTCATGCCTGCCTTCGCCTTCTCGATGTCCTCGTACCAGAAGGCGATCAGGCCCCAGCTGCAAAGGCCCACGCCCTCCCAGCCGAAGAACATCACCACGAAGTTGCTGCCCATCACCAGGAGCAGCATCGAGAACGCGAACAGGTTCATCCACATGAAGAACCGCCAGTACGACGGCTCGTCGGCCATGTAGCCGATGGAGTAGACGTGGATGAGCGTCGCCACGTGGGTGACGATCATCGTCATCAGCATGCCGAGCGGATCGAGGCCGAAGCTGAGGTCGACCTTGAGGGCCCCGGACTGCCACATCGTCCAGAGGTGGTCCTCGAAGAACCGCTCGTGCGGCTGCGAGAACACCATCTTCCAGAAGGCGATCTCCGTCACCAGGCAGGAGAGCACCATCGCCCCCACCGCGATGGCGTGGACCGCGCGCTTGCCGTAGCGCTTCTGCAGCCGCGTCCCCAGGAACGCGTTCAGCGCCGTTCCCAGCAGGGGAAACGCCGGGATCAGCCAGAGCCATCCAACCTGGATTGCGTTCGCGATCGCTTCCTTGTGTTCCATGGCGGTCGGGCTACTGGCGCAGCAGGTCGGTTTCCTGCACGTCGATGGTGCGGAAGGTCTGGTAGATGGCGAGGACGATGGCGAGGCCGATGGCCGCCTCCGCGGCCGCCAGCACGATCACGAAGATGGAGAACACCTGCCCGGTGAGCTTCCCCGGCCCTTCCACGTAGTGGTTGAAGGCGACGAAGTTCACGTTGGCGGCGTTGAGGATCAGCTCGACGCCCATGAGGATGCCGACGGCGTTGCGGCGCGTGACCACCGTCACCATCCCGAGCGCGAACAGGGCGGCGCCGACGATGAGGAAATGCGGCAACCCGATGCTCGTCATTGGAGGACCGTGTCCGAGGTTTCCTTGATCTCCTTGCGGGCGATGATCACCGCGCCCACCAGGGCGGCGAGCAGCACGACCGAGGCGACCTCGAAGGGAAGGAGGAAATCGGTGAGGAAGGCGACGCCGAGCCCCGCGCTCGACGGCTCCCAGGAGCGGGTGGGGGAGAGCTTCCAGGGGGCCATCACCGCCATGTACGTGAGCGTGGCCACGGTCACGGCGGCCAGGGCCGCCCCGACGGGAAGGGCGAGGTGCGCGTTGGTCAGCTTGGGGTCCCCGCCGATCTGCTTGGTGAGCATGATGGCGAAGAGGATCAGCACCAGGATGCCGCCGATGTAGATCAGGACCTGCGCCACGGCGGGGAAGTCCGCCCCGAGGAAGACGTAGAGGCCGGCCACGCCCATGAAGGCGAAGAGCAGCGCCCACGCGGAGTAGATGATGTTGTGCGAGAACGCGCAGCCGGCTGCCCCGGCGATGGTCATGACGGCGAAGGCGTAGAAGATCAGGTCGACGAGGTGGACCAGGCCGACGAGCTGGCCCGCCGAGTTGAACAGGAACGGCCCCACGATCTTGGCGAGGAAGTACGAGACCAGGAACAGGATCCCGAACGCCGCGGCGGAGAAGATCAGGAGGAGCAGCCCGCGCAGCGGGGTTGCGCGGAAGAGAAAGCCGTTCAGGCCCCAGACGACGCAGGTGACCGAGACGTACTCGATGCCCAGCGTGAGGCCCAGGCCGAGGCCCGCGAACCGGTGCAGGAGCGCCGCGCCGACGATGCCCGCGAGCCCCAGGCCGAGCACGCCGATGCGCACGAGAACCGCGCGCAGATGCGATGGAACTTCCGCCACGTCCAGGAGCCTCCGGCCAGAGCGCGCCGCACTCTACTTTGGAGGAGGCTTGGTGCCTAGCATGATCTCGTACAGTTTGACGCGGGTATCCTCGCCGCCCGGAGCGCACCGGTTGAGGTCCGTCTGACCCTCGTACACGATACCTTTCGAGTAGCCCTCGCAGTCCGGATATTCGCAGTCCCCGCAGTCGGTGCCGGCCATCGCGTCCAGGACCACCTTGAAGAGCTCGTCTTTCGGCAAGGTCTGGGCGAGAGGAGGCCCCTTGGCTACGGCCGGCTCCAAAGCGGAGCCAGGCGCGGGCGCCGCAGCTCCGGGTGCAGGCGCCGCCGGAGCTGGCGCCGGGGCTCCGGGGACCGTGCCCGTCTTCAGCGACACCAGGATCGTCTCCAGCATCGCCTTCGAGTCCGCGCCGCCCGGCGCGCACTTGTCGGTGCTGCTGTCCTTGCCCTGCGCGATCGCGTCCGAGTACCCGAAGCAGTCCGGATACCCGCAATCGCCGCAGTCGGTGCCGGCCATCGCCTCTTCCAGCACCTTCTGCAGCTTCGGCTTGTCTTCCTTGACCTGCAGCGCGCGCGCGGCCAGCTGCCGCCCCATCGCGCTGACGTCGAGGCCGGCCGCCTTCGGCTT
>JBGQLA010000068.1:0-16098 GCA_041499865.1 Deltaproteobacteria bacterium | reverse complement strand
GGGAAATCCGTTTCTGGCGTGGATGTGGACAAGGGTCGCGCATCCGGCGCCGCCCTCCCACAGTCGCCTATGGTATGTGCGCGCCGTGTCCGATTCGCCGCGGTTGCCGGAAGAGTTCGCGCCCACCGGCTCGAAGCCGTCGCGCTTCCGGATCGCGCCGCCGCCGCCCTTGCGCCCGCGCCTGTTCCCGGACGAGGCGAAGTTCGCGCTCCGGCTCTCCCTCCTCGCCGGCAGCGCGGAGTTCGCGGCCTGGGCGTGGTTCGCGCACGCGGGCGGCCGCGGGGCAGTCCTCGGCTGGGCGGCGCTGCGGCTGCTCAAGCCGGCCTGGTCGTTCCTCGGCACGCGCGTCCCCAGGCCCGCGGTCGCCTTCGCGCTCCTCTTCGTGGCGGTGGCCGGCGCGGCCGCGAGCCTGCTCACGCTCGGGCAATTCTTCACCGCCGGCCTGCTCGCGGTCGCGCTCCCCGCGGTCGGCGATCTCTGCGCGAGCTGCGCCGGAGACAGCATCACCGTGGAACGGCGGAGCGCCGCCTTCGCCTGGCTGGACATGGCGCAGGGGCTCGGCGCCGCCCTCGGCCTCGCCCTGGGAACGGCGTCCGGCAGGGTGGCGATGGTCGCGGGCCTCGCGGCGCTCCTGCTCGGCTCGATCGGAGTCCCCGACCTGCACGATCGGGGAACCCCGCGCTCCACCTGGTCCTTGCCGGCGTACCAGCACGTCCTCCGCTCGCCGTTCGGCGCACAGATCTGCGCGCTCGCCTTCTTCGGCGCCTTCCTCGCCCTGCAGCGGTTCCCGCAGCCGCTTCCGGCCTGGGCCGCGCTGCTCCTTCCTCTCGCCGGGATGGCGATCGCCGCCCGCCTCGACCCGTACCTCCCGAACGCCGTGATCCTGCCGCGCGCCGCGGTGGCGGTGGCGGCGCTCGGCCTGCTCTGGCCGCCGCTGCGCCTGGTCGCCATCGGCGCGCTCTTCGCCGCCGTCCCCGCGGCGGTGGCGCGAGGCGCCGGCGAGATGGAGCGGCCCATCGCGTCGTCGCTCGCCTGGTCCGCATTGGCGGCGGGCGCGGCCGTTGGCGCCGTGCTATGAATGAACGCTCATTCACCCGGGAGGAGATTGCATGTTCTCGATGGATCCGCCGTTCACTCCGGAGCACCAGATGTTTCGCCGGACGCTCCGCGGCTACGTGGAGAAGGAGCTCGCGCCGCACGCCCTGGAGTGGGACGAGGCGGGCATCTTCCCCCGCGAGGTCTTCCGGGGAATGGCGGAGATCGGCGCCCTGGGCATCAACTACCCGGAGAGCGTCGGCGGCGCCTGCGGCGACTACTGGTACGTGGTGGTGCTCGCGGAGGAGCTGATCCACAGCCGCAACAGCGGCGTGAACATGGCCCTGCTGGTCCAGTCGCAGATCGCCACCCCGATCATCGACGAGATCGGCACCGACGAGCAGAAGAAGGAGTTCCTCGCGCCCGCGCTCGCCGGCGAGAAGATCGCCGCGCTCGGCATCTCCGAGCCGGACGCGGGCAGCGACGTGGCGAATCTGCGGACCAGCGCGCGCCGGGTCGGCGACGAGTACGTGATCAACGGCGCCAAGATGTGGATCACCAACGGCACCCGCGCCGACTTCATCACCCTCGCGGTCCGCACCGGCGGGCCGGGGTACGGCGGCATCTCGCTGGTGACGTTCCCCACCGACGTGAAGGGGTTCAGCGTTTCGAAGAAGCTGCAGAAGCTGGGCAACCTCTCCTCCGACACGGCGCTCCTCTTCTTCGAGGATTGCCGGATCCCGGCCCGCTACCTGCTGGGCGAGGAGAACCAGGGCTTCTACCACGTGATGACGAACTTCCAGGGCGAGCGCCTGGTGGCGGCCATCGGCGCCGTCTCCGGCATGCAGCAGCTGGTGGAAGAGGCGCTGCGGTACGGGAACGAGCGCACCGCGTTCGGCAAGCCGCTCACCAAGTTCCAGGTCTGGCGGCACAAGTTCGTCGACCACCTCACCTCCATCGAGGCGGCGCGCTGGCTCACCTACCGGGCCTGCGATCTCTTCAACCGAAAGGAAGCGGCGGTGAAGGAGATCAGCATGGCGAAGCTCTTCGCCGGCGACCTCTTGCAGAAAGTGGTCTACGACTGCCAGCAGTTCCACGGCGGCATGGGATACGTGGTGGAGACGCCGGTGGCCCGGGCCTTCCGCGACGCGCGGCTGATCACCATCGGGGCGGGGACGAGCGAGATCATGAAGGAGATCATCGCCAAGCTGGTCCCGGGCTTCTGAGGCCCCGATGTTCGATCACCCGGCCTTCGCAACCCTGAACCGGACCGAGAGGACCGCGTTCCGGGTGATGCGCTTCTTCAACCAGGCCGGCGGGTGGCGGCTGGGATGGATCTGGCAGCGCGCGGTGGTCACGCCGCTGGTCGGCTTGCTGGTCCGCGGCCGCCTGCAGATCCACGGGATGGAACGGCTGGCGAACGTGCCCGACGGCGCTCCGATCCTGCTGGTCGCGAACCACCGCACCTTCTTCGATCTCTTCACCCTCGGCTGGATCCTGATCACGCATCCGCGCCTGACCCGGCGCGTGAGCTTCCCGGTGCGCTCGAACTTCTTCTACGAGACGCCGCTCGGGCTCGTGATGTGCGTGCTGGGCACCGGCGGGTCCATGTTCCCGCCCTTCTTCCGGACCGCGGAGAAGAAGGCGATGAACCGGCTCTCGTTGGAGATCCTGCTGGAGAAGCTGCGCACGCCGGGGCAGCTGGTCGGCTTCCATCCGGAAGGCACGCGGAACAAGACCGACGATCCCTACGCGCTGTTGCCGGCGCAGCCCGGCGCCGGCGAGCTGGCGCTGAAGGCGCGCCCGGTGGTGGTCCCCGCCTTCATCCTGGGGATGACCAACAGCTTCGGGACGGAAGTGAAGGCGAGCTGGCGGCGAAAACCACCGGTGATCGCGGTCTTCGGCCACCCCGTCCAGCTTCCCGAGGTCGCGGGGGGGACGCGGCTCTCGCACCACAAGCGGTTCGCCGACGCGATCAACCTGCGGATCGCCGCGCTGGGCGCGGAGGAGCGGGCGATCAGGAGCGCTCTTCCGGCTTCTCCGGGCCCCGCGAAGTGACCAGGCGGGGCCGCAGCAGGTGCGCGATGGTCCCCTCCAGCTCCTGCGGCTCGAACGGCTTGCCGATGTAGCCCTGCGCGCCCATCAGCTCCGCTTCCCACTCGAAGCCGAAGCCGGAGATGATCACCACCGGCACCTCCTTCAGCTCCACGGTCGAGCGCATGCGCTGAAGCATCTCGCGCCCGTTCATCACCGGCATCTGGAGATCGAGCAGCACCAGCAGCGGCGGCTTCTCCAGGAGCTTGAGCAGCGCTTCCTCGCCGTTCGCCGCTTCCTCGACCTGGTACCCCTTCATCTCCAAAGCGGTCCGCAGGCCGGTGCGGAAATCGGCATCGTCGTCGACCACCAGGATGTAGGGCCAGCGCCGCATGGGGGATCGGTCCTTTCCAGATCTAACGACTCCCACGGAGGAACGGAAGGGGGCGGAAGCCGGCCTGCTCGCTGTCCCAACCCTGCGGATTGACGTGATGTCCGGCGCTCTGCTACCCGAATCCCCGTGCGTACCTCCGCGGCGAGACGATCCCGGATGCCGGCGCGGACGCAGGTGGCCATCAAAGCGCCGCGGGGGCGCTATGCCGCCTCGGTGCTGCGGACGGCGGCACGGCGGTGGGTCAAGCAGGAGCTTTCCATCGCGATCGTCTCCGATCGCGAGATGCGCGCCCTCAACCGGCGCTGGCGGGGCAAGGATCGCGCCACGGACGTGCTCTCGTTTCCGCTGCACGAGCCGGGTGTTCTCGGCGACGTGGTGATCTCCATCGACACGGCGCGTCGGCAGGCGCGGGAAGGCGGCTGGCCGCTGGCGGCGGAGCTTCGGCGGTTGCTAGCCCACGGAATCCTGCACTGTCGCGGGTACGATCACGGGGAGGCCGGCGAGGCGCGGCGGATGGCCGCTGCGGAGCGCCGGCTGCTCGGCCGGGAGGGCCTGGTGGGCGCCTCGCTGGCGGAGAAGTCCGTTCCCTCGGAGGCCGTTTCGCGATAGAGGCAAGGCATGGCGACGCTGCCCCCCGACATGGACGAGCTTTCCCGGCGCTTCGACGCGCTCCGGGGGGCTCTTTGACATCGATCGCAAGCGCGCGCGCGTCGAGCTGATCGAGCGGGAGAGCGTGCAACCCGGCTTCTGGGAGGAGCAGAAGCGCGCCCAGGCGCTGAGCAAGGAGAAGAGCGACCTCGAGCTGCAACTCGCGCAGTACGAGCGGGAGCGGGAGAAGCTCGAGGAGGCGGTTGCGCTGTACGAGCTGGCCGAGGAGGCCAACGACGCGGACACCCGGGTGGAGGCGAAGGCCGCGGTGGCCGAGGCGATCGACGGCGCGCAACGGCTCGAGCTCTCCAGGATGCTGAGCGGGCCGCAGGATCGCCTCAACGCCATCGTGGAGATCAACGCCGGCGCGGGCGGCACCGAGTCGCAGGACTGGGCGCAGATGCTCTTCCGCATGTACACGCGGTACAGCGAGCGCAAAGGGTGGGAAGTGGAGCTCGGAGACTTCCAGCCGGGAGAAGAGGCGGGGATCAAGAACGCCTCGTTCATCGTCCGCGGCGATCACGCGTACGGCTGGCTGAAAGCGGAGGTCGGCGTGCACCGCCTGGTGCGCATCTCGCCCTTCGATTCCAACGCGCGGCGCCACACCTCGTTCGCCAGCGTCTACGTCTATCCCGAGGTGGACGACGACATCGAGATCGACATCAACCCGGCGGACGTGCGCATCGACACCTTCCGCGCCTCCGGCGCCGGCGGCCAGAAAGTCAACAAGACCGACTCGGCCATCCGCATGACGCACGTCCCGACCGGCATCGTGGTCTCGATGCAGAACGAGCGCAGCCAGCACAAGAACCGCGATATGGCCTGGAAGGTGCTCAAGTCGCGCCTCTACGAGCTGGAGCTGCGCAAGCAGGCGGTGGAGCGGGAGAAGATCGAGGCCACCAAGGCGGACATCTCCTTTGGCTCGCAGATCCGCAACTACGTGCTGGCCCCGTACCGGATGGTGAAGGACGTGCGCACCGGGGTGGAGAGCGGCAACCCCGATGCGGTGCTGGACGGAGAGCTGGACCCATTCATCAGCGCATACCTGCTCGGCGTGCGCCGCAAGGACAGACCCGGCAGCAGCGAGGAGGATTGAATGGCGATCATCCACTACGACGTGACGTTCGAGCAGCGCAGCCCCACGCTGCAGCAGATCAAGGACAAGCTGGACGCGCGGATGGGGCTGCGCACACACCTGGTAAAAGACTCCATCGAGGCGGCGCACCACTGGCCGCACATCGGGCAGGTCCGCGAGAGCGGGACGTTCGAGTGCGACGAGTGCGACGACTCCGACCTGGAGGTCACGGTCGGCTCCACCGGGGTGCGCATCTCCTGCGTCCCGTCGTCCACGCATCCCTACTTCCGCGAGAGCGCGCTGGCGGCGCTGATCGACCTGGGCGGGAACTTCGACGCCAAGCTGCACCCGTTCATCGGAAAGACCTGGGGCGAATTGTCGCCGGCGGAAAAGCAGATCGGGTGGCGGACGCACTGACGGGCAAAAATGGCGCCGGTTTCCGGCAAGGTGGCGAGGCGGCTCGACCGAAGGTCTCAGGCGAGCCCCGGCTCCCGCCGACGCGACACGACTTGACTGCCCAGCGCACCTTGGCGCACACGGCACTCGAGCACGTACGGAACCCACCGTAGAGGTCTTCCTCGCACCGGGCCTGCGTTTTTGGGGCCGCCAACCCGATCCCTCTCCGCCGTGCACCCGTTGAGGAGAGCGCCGTGACGAAGAAATGGCGGTTCATCTATCTGGGCCTGGTCGCGCCCGCTGTGATCATCGGCCTCGGGCTCTGGAGCCCGCTGACGCAGGCGAAGGCGAAGGGCCGGCCCGAAGCGCCCACGTACCGCGTCGATCCGTTCTGGCCGAAGCCGCTGCCGTCGGATGCGACGCAGATCTCCACTACTACCGGCAAGCCGAAGCCGTGGGTCACCGCCGACGTGGGCGGCACCTGCGTTGACTCGCATGACCGCGTCTGGACGGTGAACCGCGCCTTCCAGGCAACCGCCACCACCCCGAACCAGCTGGTCTCGCCGGAGACCGTCATCGCCGTGCCTTCACCGCCGGTCATCGGCTACGCCCGGGACGGCAGCGTGTACAACGCCTGGGGCAACCCGAACGTGGTCCCGAGCGGGATCCACGGCTGCTTCGTCGACTACCAGGACAACGTCTGGATCGCCGGCAACGGCGACGGCATCGTGCAGAAGTACTCGCAGAACGGCACCCTGCTCATGCAGATCGGCACCCGGGGCAGGTGCGACTGGCCAAGCGGGAACCCGGCGGCGACGCCAACGCCAATTCCGCCCTTCGCCTGCGGCAATTCGGGCAGCGATCCCCTCGCCAACAAGAGTCACACGCTGCTCAACGAGCCGGCCGACCTCGCCGTCGATCCCGCCAACGGCGACATCTACATCGCCGACGGCTACGGCAACCACCGCGTGGTGGTGTTCGACAAGAACGGCAATTGGCTGCGGCACTGGGGCGGCGTGGTGAAGGACAGCCTGCATCCCAATGCGACGGCGCATGACCGCGGCAGCTTCGCCGCCGGCGACGGCGGCCACCCCCACTGCGTGGTGCTGAGCAAGGCCAACAACCATCTCTACGTGTGCGATCGCGCGTCCGACCGGATCCTCGTCTACGACAAGAACCCCGGCAACTGCGACCGCAGCACCGATCCCCCCGTGTGCCAGCCGGACCAGATCATCAACGTGCTGCCCGGGACCGGCGTCACCGCCAGCCCGAGCGGAGCCGCGCCTCTCGGCACGGCGGGATCGGCATGGGACGTCGACTTCTCCAACGACCGCGCGCAGACCTTCATGGTCGAGGCGGACGGCGGAAACGAGATCGTCCACATCATGGATCGCGCCTCCGGAGCGATCCTCGGCGGGTTCGGCCGCCCCGGCCACATGGCCGGCGAGTTCACCTTCCTCCACACCGTCACCCTCGACTCGCGCGGCAACCTCTTCACCGGCGAGACGATCAACGGCCGCCGCATCCAGAAGTTCGTCAAGGTCGGCGGAGACCGGGACGGGGATCGCGACGACAGGGACGACGACTGAGCTCGAGCTTCACCGCGGCGGCCGGGAGCAGTCCGCTTCCGGCCGCCGCCTTTGTCCGGAGCCCACACGTGAAGCAGCTCCATCCCAGATGGCTCGCGGTCCTGATCCTCGGCGGCGCGCTCGCCGTTCCCCTCCGCTCGGGCGCGCACGAGTTCACCATGGACGCGGTGATGAACGCGTTCGTGAAGATCGAGGGGGGCGAGGCGCATCTGGTGGTGCGCGTGCCCATCTTCGCCCTCCGCCACGCGGGCTTTCCCGTCAACGGCCGCGACATCGACGTCGGGGGGTCCGGACCTGCCATCCAGCGGGCGCTGGCCATGCTCCGCGACGACCTCCTCCTCTGGGAGGAGGAGCGCCAGCTGGTTCCGTCGAGCGCGGTGGGGCGCCTGCAGCTGCCCTCGGACCGCTCCTTCGACCGGTACAAGGATGCGCTGGCCGATACGGCAGGCACGCCGGCGCCGGGCACCGTGATCTACGTCGATCAAGGCTTTCTGGACGCGCACCTCACGTACCCGATCTCCTCTCCGCAGTCGCGGTTCTCGATCCAGACCCGGGTGTTCCCGGACATCGTCGGGTTCGTCAAGCTCGCGGTCCGGTACCTCCCCCCCGGCGAGGACGGGCGGGCGATGGTGATCAACAGCCGCTCGGGGAAGGTGTCGCTGAACCCGCCTTGGTACCAGGCCGCCGCGGGATTCGTCTGGCTGGGGGTCGTCCACATCCTCTCCGGGACCGACCACCTCCTCTTCCTGCTCTGCCTGATCATTCCCTTCGCCGCCGTGGGGCAGGTGATCCCGATCATCACCGCCTTCACCGTCGCGCATTCGTTTACGCTGATCGGATCCGCGTACAACCTCGCGCCCTCCGGCGCCTGGTTCCCCCCGTTCGTGGAGACCGCGATCGCGGCGTCGATCGTGTACATGGCGCTGGAGAACATCGTCGGCGCGGATCTGCGGCGGCGCTGGCTGCTCACGGGGCTCTTCGGGCTGGTGCACGGGTTCGGGTTCTCCTACGGGCTGAAGGAGAACCTCCAGTTCGCCGGGAGGCACCTCCTGGTGTCGCTCTTCTCCTTCAACGTCGGCATCGAGATCGGCCAGATCCTGGTGCTCGCCGTCATGCTGCCTGCGCTGGCGCTGGCGCGGCGGTACGCGCTCACCGGACGGACCGGCATCGTCATCCTCTCGGCGCTGGTCGCCCACACCGGCTGGCACTGGATGATCGACCGCGGCGACGTGCTCTGGAAGACCGACTGGCCGCCCTTCGACGCGCAGGCGCTCACCACGCTCGCGCGCTGGGTGGCGGGCCTCTTGCTCGCCGGCGCCGCCGTCCGCCTCCTCGCGCGGCGCGCCGGCGCGTTCTACTCCCGCAGGCTGGCGCGGGAACGCGCCTCCTGATCAGCGAAGTTTCCCCTCGGGTCCCCGAGACCCGAGGGCGAGGTCGAGGTTGCGGCGCACGTCGGCGGAGTCGGGCTGGATCGCCAGCGCCTGCCGGAATTGCTCGATCGCCTCCTCGAGGCGGCCGCTGCGGGCGAGGAGGATGCCGAGGTTGTTGTGCGCCTCCAGCGACCCGGGCTGCAGCTCCAGGGCGCGGCGCAGGTGCGTGGCCGCGGCGCGCCTGTCCCCGCGCGCGATCAGGGCCATGGCCAGGTTGTAGTGGATGCCGGCGCGCCCCGGATCGGTCCGCAGCGCCGCGCGGTAGTGCGCGATCGCCTCGTCGATCTCGCCGCGAGCGGCGAGCGCGAAGCCCAGATTGTTCTGCGCCTCGGCGTAGCCGGGATCGATCTCCAGCGCCCTGCGGTAATGGGGGATCGCCTCTTCGCTCCGCCCGAGGCCGGCGAGCGCGAGCGCCAGGTTGTTGTGCGCGTCGGGGTAATCGGGCCTGAGGGCCAGCGCGCGCTGCGCGAGACCCATCGCCTCCTCCGCCTTGCCGCGCGAGATCAGCGCGCCGGCGAGGTTGTTCCAGGCCATCCAGCAGGCCGGATTGCCGCGGAGGGTGGCCCGGTAGAGCGTCTCGCGATCTGCGTACAGCCGGCTCTGCCGGAAGGTGAGGACCGCCAGCACGGCGACGCCCGCGAGACAAAGGCCCTGGCCTGCGCGCCGGGCCGCGGGCTGCGCACCGTCCAAAAGCCGCGCGGCGCCCGCCGCGGCGAGGGCGAGGATGCCCAGGCTGGCGAGGTACTGGAAGTGATCGGCGACGAACGAGAAGAGGAACGGATAGAGGTCGAAGAAGCCGAGCGCCGGAAAGAGGGTGACGAGGAAGAAGAGCGCTCCGGCGAGCGCGCCGGGCATCCGCTTGCGCAGGATCCACAGCCCGGCGAGCGCCGCGAGGGCGGCGGCGGGATACAGGTATTGCCACCACACGTCCTGGCTCACGTTCCAGCGCGGATAGACGAAAACGAGGTCGGCGGGCCAGGCGAGCTTGCCGAGGTAGAACCAGGCGGCGCGCCCGGCGAGAAGCCCGCGCTCGACGATCGTGAGGTCGAATGCGGCTCCTCGCGCGCCGACCAGATTGCGCTCCACCCAGACCGTGAAGAGCCCCGCGGCCGCGCCGAGGACGAAGAAGGGGAGCAGGGGCACGACGTCGCGCCGCCAGGAGGGCTTCCCGCGCTTCCACCAGTGCAGGAGCAGCAAGGCCGCGGGGAGCGTCGCGGTCACGGTCTTGCTGCACAGCGCGAGCGCGAACAGCACGAGCGCGAGGACGTAGGTCCGCTTCTCGCGCCGCTCTTCGAAACGGAGCCAGGCCAGCGCCGCGCCCAGATAGAAGACGGCCGAGAGCGTGTTCTTCTGCTCGGTGATCCAGGCCACCGACTCGACGTGCACCGGGTGGAGGGCGAAGATCGCGGCCGCGAGGTACGCGCCGGGGATCGAGAGGCGCCGCAGGGCGAGCGCCGCCAGGGCCGCGGCGGCGAAGTGCAACCCGAGACTGACGAGGTGATAGCCGGCGGGCCAATCGCCCCAGAGCCGGTGCTGCAGCCAGAACGCGCTGTGCAGGAGCGGGTAGTACTGCTGGGTGGCGCCGGGCTCGACCCAGATCCGCCACAGCCCTCGCCAGGAGCGCAGGTCCGCGCGGGTCAGGTGCGCGGCGTCGTCCCAGAGAAGACCGCCGTTCCAGGCGGGCTGGTAGGCGAGGAAGACGGCCCCGAACAGCGCGGCGAGGAACAGCCAGTCCCACGTCCGGAAGGAACGAGCCGCGCCGTCGCCGCCCATCTCCTACTTCTTCGTCTTGGCGACGAACTGGTCCTGCGCCTTCTTGAGCTCCTCCGGCGAGAGGTCCGCGACGTGCTGGGCGAGGACCCACTGGTTGCCCCAGCGGTCGTGAACCTCCGCGATGCGGTCGCCCCAGAACATGTCCGCCGGGTGCATCACGGCCTTCAACCCGGCGCGCTCGGCGCGGTGGAAGGCCTTGTCCACGCCGGCCAGGTAGATCCAGAGCCGCGCCTGCCTGGGGGTCGCGGCCATCTCCGGGAACGGGTCGTTGCAGAAGATCACCGAGTCGCCGATGCGGATCGCCGCGTGCCAGATCTTCTTCCCGGTCGGGTCGGGGGCGCGCGTCATCTCCTCCGCATCGAAGGCGTGCTTCCAGGTCTCGATCGCCTCGGCGCAGCCGTCGACGGTGAGGGCAGGGGTGATGCTGTGCAGGCCTTCGGGGATGGGCTTGGGCATTTCGGCCTCCGCTGGAGGCGCCATCCTACCCCAGAGGGATCACTCCGTGCCGGGCGTCTCCGGATAGGCGCGCAGCGAGCGCGCCACCAGGCCGAGGCCACCGGCGAAGAGGCCGAACATCAAGAGCGTGTTGAAGAGGCTGGTCGGCGCCCAGTAAATCGAGAGGCTCATCAGGACCGCCGCGAGGATGGTCAGGAAACCGCCGACGCTGAGCACCCATCCCAGCTTGCTCTTCCCGTCGAAGAAGAGGACGCCGATGCCGATCAGGAGCGGCAGCATGGTGAGCCCGAATCCGGCCTGCCGGTTCATGCTCCAGAGGCCGAAGAAGGACATCGTGGACGTGACCTGGACCTGGTTCAGGATCAGGTATCCGCCGACCACGGTGAGGGCGAGACCGAGGAAGAAGGTCGCGATTCCCCCCGGCGTTCCTCCCGCCCCGCGCCGTCCGCGGACCAGCGCCTTGACCTCTTCCAGCTCCGCCCTCTCCGCGGCCTGCTTCTCCTCGAACGTCTCCATCCGCCCATCCTACGGGATGCCGCAAGTTTCAAGGAGGGCCGAGCATCGCGTCGAGGCGCCAGCGGGCCTGCTCCAGCTCGTCCGGCGTCAGCTCGTGATATAATGAGTAGAGCGAAAGCACCTCGTGCGCGCGCTTGCGCAGGATCGGCGAAGGCCGCAGCGGGTTGCGCTTGCGCGGCGCCGGCAGCATGGCGGCGAGCACGGCCGCCTCTTCCGGGAGGAGCTCCGAGGCGGGCTTGTTGAACCAGACGCGCGCCGCAGCGTCCGCCCCGTAGATCCCGTCGCCCCACTCGGCGACGTTCAGGTACAGCTCGAGGATCCGCCTCTTGCCCAACCGTTCCAGCCTGCGCGCGAGGATCGCCTCCCGCAGCTTGCGCCAGAGCGTCCGCTCCTCGCCGAGCCAGAGGTTCTTCGCCAGCTGCTGGGTGATGGTGGAGGCGCCGCGCCGCAAGTGGCCGTCCTCCACGGCGGTGGTGAGGGCGATCTTCGTCTGCTCGACGTCGATGCCCTCGTGCTCGAAAAAGCGCGCGTCCTCGCTGTTGACCACCGCCTGGCGCAGCCACGGCGAGATGTGGCTGAGCGCCACCCAGTGCTGGTTGCGCCGCGCCGCGCGGCCGCGCTCGCGCGCCTCGCGCTGGCGAGCCGCCATCAACGCGGTGCTGGTCGGGTTGGCGCGCCTCACGGACTCTGCCGAGGGCAGCGTCAGCCAGAACGTCGCCGCGACAGCGGCGATGCAGAGAACTGCGAGGACCGCCACCCGGGGGGCGGTCCAGCGGGCCCGTGTTCGGTAAGACACGGAAGCGAGTATAAACGCGAGGCCTTGCCTGGCTCCTTCTCAATCCGGCGCCTGGCCGGCGTCCTGCGTGACAACCGCGACTTCCGCACACTGTATGCGGCGAACGCAGTCTCGCAGCTGGGCGACTGGTTCAACGTGGTCGCCCTCTTCTCGCTCCTGCTCGAGTTGACCGGCAGGGGTGAGGCGGTGGCCTACGCGCTGCTCACCCGGTTCGTCCCGGCGTTCCTCGCCGGCCCCGCCGCGGGCGTGCTGGCGGACCGGGTCTCGAGGCGCGCGATCCTGGTGGTGAGCGACCTCCTGCGCGGCGGGCTGGTCCTCTGCCTGCTCTTCGTCCGGCGCCCCGACCAGGTCTGGATCGCCTACGCGGTGGTCACTGCGCACTCGGTGGTGAGCGCCTTCTTCGAGCCCGCGCAGCAGGCCATGCTCCCCAATCTGGTCAGCGAGGCCGACTATCCGCTGGCGGCCACGCTGGAGAACTCGCTCTGGGCGGCGACGCTGGCGGTCGGCTCTGCCCTGGGCGGCGTCGCCCTGGCGCTGCTGGGCAGGGATGCGGCGTTCGTCTGCGACGCGGCCAGCTTCCTCGGCTCGGCGGCGCTGCTCGTGCGGTTGCCGCCGGGTTTCGCGAACCGGAGCGATCGGCAGGCGATCGAGGTGGTGGAGGAAGCCCGCGAGCCGGGTTCGCAGTTCGCCAACCTCCTCGGGGCCCGCGACCTTCGGGAAGGCGTCCGCTACGTCGCCGCGCACCGCCGGGTGCGCGCGCTGCTCGCGGTCAAGGCCAGCTTCGGGCTCACGCTGGGCGGCGTGCTGGTGCTGCTGGCGTATTTCGGCGAGAGGGTGTTCGCGCACGGGAACGGCGCGGGTATCGCCGTGCTCTGGACTGCGCGCGGGATCGGCAGCTTCGCGGGGCCGTTCGCGGCGTTCCGCATCTCCGGGACCGACGATCGCGGGCTGCGCCGCGGGATCTCCGCCGCCTTCGCCCTGCTGGCGGTCTGCTATGTCGGGTTCGCGCTCAGCCCCGGAATCGGCTACGCCGCCGTGGCGCTGGCGGTGGCGAACGCCGGCGGCAGCATCCTCTGGACCAGCGGCTCCACCCTCCTGCAACGCCTCCTGCCCGACGCCGTCCGCGGCCGCGTCGCCGCCGCGGAGATGGGCGGGTTCATGCTCGCGCTCTCCGCCAGCACGCTCGGCACCGGCGTGTTGCTCGACCGCGGCGTTCCTCCGCGCGCGCTGATGGCCGCGTGCGGGTTTGTCGCCCTGCTTCCGCTCGCATACTGGGCCTGCGCACAGAGGGCGTTTCAGGTGACAGGGCAGGGCGCGGGGGAGTAAAGAAACGCTCCCCATGCCCGACACTCCCCAGGCAGGAGCGACCAGCTCGATCGAGGACCAGATCCGGCTGCGCGAGCAGAAAGCGCAGGAGCTGCGGGAAAAGGGCGTCGATCCCTACGGCAACGGCGTCGCGGTCCCGCACACCACGGGTTTCGTGCGCACGCGGCACGCCGACGAGGACGCCGCGAGCCTGGAGCAGGACCAGACCGAGCCGTACGGGCTGGCGGGGCGGGTGGTGGCGGTGCGGACCCTGGGCAAGGTCAGCTTCCTCAGCCTGCGCGACCGGACCGGCGATCTGCAGATCTTCGTCAAGAAGGACAAGGTGGGCGAGCGGGCGTACGACCTGCTCAAGCTCGCCGACCTGGGCGACATCGTCTTCGCGCGCGGCCGCGCCATGCGCACCCGCACCGGCGAGCTCTCGATCGAGGCGACGGAGTTCCGCGTCCTCACCAAGGCGCTGCGCCCGTTGCCGGAGAAGTGGCACGGGCTGACCGATCACGAGACGCGCTACCGGCAGCGCTACGTCGACCTGGCCGCGAGTCTGGAGGTGCGCGAGATCTTCCGCCGGCGGACGCGGCTGATCGCCGGGCTGCGCCAGTTCCTCGACGAGCGGGACTTCCTCGAGGTGGAGACGCCGGTCCTGCACAAGCCGGAGGAGGCGGGCGGAGCGACGGCGCGGCCGTTCGAGACGCACCACAACGCGCTGGACCTGGATCTGAAGCTGCGCATCGCCCTCGAGCTGCACCTCAAGCGGCTGATCGTCGGCGGGCTGGAGCGGGTCTACGAGATCGGCCGGGTCTTCCGCAACGAGGGCATCGACCGGCGGCACAATCCAGAGTTCACCATGCTGGAGTTCTACCAGGCGTACGCCACGTACCAGGATCTGATGACCCTCACCGAGGAGATGGTGGCGCGGCTGGCGACCGAGGTGACGGGCGCCGACGAGGTCATCTTCCAGGGGGTGAAGATCAAGTACGCGCCGCCCTGGCCGCGCATGTCGATGTTGCAGGCGGTGGCGAAGATCTACGGAGCCGCGGGGACGGAGTCGCAGCAGCTCGACGCGCTGGCGCGGCTGCACGACGCGCAGTGGCTGGCTCGGGTCGACGACGCCGAGATGCGGCACAAGTTCACCCGCATGCCGAGCACCGGGGAGAAGATCGCCTGGGCCTTCGAAGCGTTGGTGGAGCCGATGCTGCCGAAGGATCGCCCCTGTTTCGTGGTGGACTTCCCGCTGGAGATCTCGCCGCTCGCCCGCAAGCGCGACTCCGAGCCGCGCCTGGTCGATCGCTTCGAGGCGTTCGCCGGGGGGATGGAGATCGCCAACGCCTTCTCCGAGCTGAACGATCCGCGCGATCAGGAAGCGCGCTTCCGCGCGCAGGTGGAAGCGGCCGCGCGCGGCGACGAGGAGGCGATGCCCTGGGACCGGGACTACGTCCGCGCCCTCGAGCACGGCATGCCTCCCACCGCCGGGGAAGGCGTCGGCATCGACCGGCTGGCGATGCTCTTCACCGATTCCGCCAGCATCCGCGACGTGGTGCTCTTCCCGCTCCTCAAGCCCGAGGAGTCCCGTTGAAGCTCGGCCCTCGCCCGGCCGCGCGCCCCGCCACCGTCGCGGTCGCCGCGTTCGTCCTCTTCCTGCTGGGCGCCGGGCTGCAGTATTCCCTGGCGCTCTGGCTGGGCGGCGCGACCACGCTCTCGCGCGACGCCGTGAGCGCGATCTCCTTCGGCGCCGAAGGGCTCTGGTTCCTCCTCGCCGGCTTCGCCCTCAGCTTCCTCGGCCGCGGGTACCGCCCGCTGGAGAACCTCGCCGCTTCGCTGGTCTTCGGGGTGGCGACGTTCTTCGTGCTCCGCGCGCTCAAGCCGCCTTCGTTCTCCTACGACCGCTTCTTCGCCAGCACCGGCGAGCTGGTGGTGTGGTCGCTTTGCGCCGGGGGAGCTTCCTGGTTCCTGGCGATGTGGGGCGCGTCGTTCGGGATGCTGATCGGCGCGAACGGCCACGCCGACCCTCGGCTCCGGTACGAGTGGGGCATCGCCCGCACCCACCTGCGCCTGAACCGCCACAGCGCACGGATCCTGCTCGTCGCCTTCATCGTCCCGCCGCTCCTGCTTTGGTGGGGCGGGCAGATGGCCTGGTCGTGGGACCAGATGCGCCGCTCCAACGCGGGCGACGTGCCTCCGGCGATGCACGTCAGCGCCCGGCAGATCCTCCTGATCGCGGCGGCGGTGGTGCTGGTGCTGGCGCTGGTGCTGCGCTTCATCAAGGCGCGCGCGGACCTGGCGCGGTTGCATCCGGGACAGCGGCGCAAGCGGCCGGCGACGGTGGTGATGACCGGCATCTCCATCGCCGGCGTGGCGGTGGGGGTGTGGGCGCTGACGGTGGTGCTGTCGGTGATGAGCGGCTTCGAGTCGGACCTGAAGCGCAAGATCCTCGGGACCAACTCGCACGCGCTGCTGCTCAAGTACTCCACCGACTTCTCGGAGTGGCGCTCGGTGCTGCCCAAGGTCGCCGCCGTGCCCGGCGTCGCCGGCGTCTCGCCCTTCATCCTCAACGAGGTGATCCTCTCCCACGGCCAGACGGTCACCGGCGCGGAGCTGAAGGGCATCGATCCCGCCACGGCAGGCGACGTGAG
>JBGQLA010000067.1:0-16155 GCA_041499865.1 Deltaproteobacteria bacterium | reverse complement strand
GCTCCGCCATCGCCAACCCGCCAGGACTCTGACGCAAGCGTCGGGGCGCATCGCAGACTGCCTGTGCCTGCAACAGCGCGCGCCCGCTGTTACGCGGGTACCGGCCTTTCCGGAGCGTCCTGACGCCTGATCCTTCGATCGTCCGCGACCTGTGTGGATTGGGGATCCTGACGCGCAGCCTGCGATGGCCAGTCAGGAACGTCGGGCGTCCGATCCGCTACCGTCGGCGCGGACTTCCACGGGCGGGCGCGTTGCCGCTCCTGGAACTATTGGTTTCGCCGCGCGCGGCCGCGCTGCTCCGGCGTGCAGACCTAGGGTGCCGAGCGACGCCTCAAGGACCGCACGGGGAGGCCCGGAGTGGAAAGCTGGTTCTCGACGATGACCTTCGAGCTCGGGGACCGGTTCGAGACACACGCGGAAGCCAAGGCAGAGCTGTTCGACTACGTCGAGGTGTTCTACAACCAGGAGCGCAGGCACTCGACGCTGGGATACTTGAGCCCAGCTCAGTTCGAGAGGGCAGCACGGATGGAGCAGGCAGCAGCGTAATCAACCTGTCCACCGAATCGGGTCAAGCTCAGTACCCCCTGAGGGCGCGATCGACTCGGATGTTCGCGCGATCGGGAGAAGCGGGCGCGCGGGCCCGAATGCGCCGGGCGCCTGCTGATTGGCGGCTTGAGACTCTCCGATGCGTCGCCGTTACGCGGTAGACCATCGCAAACAACAGCAGCCACTGCCTCGCGCCGGGCAAACCATCGCGCGACGGTCGTCGTGCGCGGAACCAACAACCGCTTGTCGGCACTGAGGAGGCGAGTGAGGGTGCGAATGCCCTGCGCGTGCTCGAAGTGACGTCAGAACGGTTTGCGCGCAACCGCGCGGCTTCGGGATGAACGAGCGGCAAGGAAGCGATTCACGACTGGCACCGCGGATGCTTGCGAATTAACTTGGATTTAACCCCTGACCGGAGACCCGCCGTGCTCCTGCGCTTCGTCGTCCTGGCCGCCGCCCTGGCTGCGCTTGCAGCCTGCGGCAACGATCAGACATCCGGAGGTTCGGGCAATACCGGCGGCGGCGCCGATGGGGGTTCGGACGGAGGCGGGGCCACGGTCATGCTGCACGTCGAGACGAACGGCAACGGGCTCGTGCGCGGCCCCGGGATGGATTGCCGCGGCAGCTGCGGGCAGTCGTACTCCGCGGGCTCGACCTTGCATCTCGTCGCGGTGCCCGACTCCGGGGACGTCTTCTCCGGCTGGAGCGGAGCGTGCAGCGGCACGTCCACGACCTGCGATCTGACGCTGACCGCGGACACAGGCGTGAGCGCGAGCTTCTCCGTGCCTCCGCCGGCCACGCAGAAGCTCACCGTTGCGCTCGACGGTCAGGGCCGCGTGACCTCCAAACCATCGGGCATTGACTGCAGCGGCGCGACGTGCTCGTCCGACTTCGCCACCGGCACGACGGTCACTCTCACGGCGGCGCCTTCTTCGGGCTGGACGTTCGGCGGCTGGTCCGGCGCCTGCTCCGGAACCGACACGTGCTCGGTGAAGCTCGACGGCAACGTGCAGGTGGGCGCGCGCTTCAATGCGCCGCCGCCGCCGCCCGCGGACGCGCACATCATCCTCGCCGTGAACGGCCCGGGCCAGGTCAGCGGTGGGGGGCTGAGCTGCGGCAGCGGAGCGACGACCTGTGACGCGAAGGTTCCCGCGGGGAGCTCGCAGACGGTGAAGGCGTCGCCGGGTGGTCAGGCGCGCTTCATCAGCTGGGCCGGAGCCTGCAGCGGCTCGGATCCCTCGTGCACCTTCACGGCGAACGGCGAGGTCCGCATCATCGCCAACTTCGAATACGAGCTGAGCACGCTGGTCTCGAACGACGGCACGAACTTGCCGACCTTCGCCATCAACTCGAGCGACCTCTTCTACAGCCGCTATACCAACGCGGACGGTTACGCGGTGTGGGCGGTGTCGAAGATGACCGGCACGCCCCGGCGCGTCGCAGGCGGTTTCGCGCGGTTCATGGTGGCCGACGATGGCTACTTGTACTGGGCCGATTATTACTCGATCTACTCGGTGCCGGTCGGCGGCGGCTCGCCCTCGCTCATTTTCTCCGGCGCGCAGGGGATCGGCAGGCTCGCACTCGACGAGTTGGGGGCGCTCTACTGGACCTCGAACATCTGGCAGGCTTGGCAGGCGGGTGCCTCGGTCCACCGCATGCAGAACCGGACCGATTCCACGCTCGTGAGCAACCTCCGCGTGACCGACGGCATCGCGGTCGACGACAAGAACGTCTGGTTCGGCACCTTTATCGACAACAGCTCGGCGGGCGAGCTGCACCGCGTTCCGCGCACGGGAGGCACTGTCCAGGATGTCATCTCCTGCGGTTCGCCCTGCTACGTCATGTCGATCAAGACCGACTTCCAACGCGTCTACTTCCGCAGCAGCTCCGGCCAGGCCTATGCGATGGCGAAGTCGAATCCCTCGCTGGTGTTGCTGTCGGCGGGGAACGGTTCGAGCGGGTACACGTCGCAGCCGGACATCGACGCGAACGCGTCGATCGCCTACTGGAACTGGGCGAGCTACGACTCGAATCCGACCAACGGGATCTTCCGGGCGAACCCGGACGGCACGAACTTCAAAGCGGTAGACTCGGGCCAGGATTCCGCTTGGTACGGGCCACGCGTGGACGATACGGCCATCTTCTACTACCACGCCGGGGCATTCCTGAAGCGATTGAAGTAGACCTTTCCGCCGGCGCCGCGAACGGGCCAGTGCGTCTCAGGTGAAGCTCGATTTCATTCGGCCAGGTCGGCCAGTGGAGAACGGCTACACTGGCAAGAGGATGTGCGGGGGAAACCTGATCCGCATCCCAATGATATTCGTCGGTCAACCAGGCGCCCGCTGCGAGCGCACCGACGATTGCCAATCCGATCCCGATCAACCATTCCAGGCGGTGTCCGAGGATCCAGCTCTTGCCGGTCGGTCTCGTGTTGCGAGGGAACAGAACGGCGCCGATCTGTTCTCCGCCCTCGCCGGGGAGCAGCGCTGTCGGGGCGGCCTTCTCGTTCGGGTCATTCGTGGGAACTGTACGAAACGGTGGGAGGAGGGGGGAGAAGGAATCTCGCGATCCGGATCCATGCGTGCGACAAGCGAGCTTTCATTCTGGAGGAGAGATGACGAGAGCAGGAATCTGTATCGCGGCCGCGTGGAGCCTCTGCGCGGCCGGCGTCGCCTTCGCGGACGAGAAGACGGAGGCAGCAGCGGAGGCTCAGTCGCAAGTCGAGGTCGCTCCCAAAGCGCCGGATGCGGATCCCGAAGCGGAAACGAAGGCCGGGGAGCCGAAGGCGACTGAGGAAGCGACGCCGGGACCAGCCGCGACGGCGAGCTCTCCTGCCGAAGAGCCGGCCGCCGAGGCACCCAAGGCCGTCGAGCCCGCGCCGACTGCCCGACCCGAGCCTGCGCACGCGGACCAGGCCGAGCCACAGAAGGCAACTCCGGCACGGACCGCGGTTCAAGGTCCCTTCCAGACGAGTTGGCAGGAGGCGTCGCCGGACGAGAAGGCGCTCTTCCTCGAGGCCTTCGGGGAGAGCAGCAAGGCGGTCCAGGAGCGCTGGGAGAAGGCGACTCCCGAGCAACGCAAGAAGATCCTCAGGGCGCATCCGTTGCTCGGCGCGCGTGCGTTGAAGCACCACTGGGCTTCTACGACTCCAGAGGAGCGCGCGGCGTTCCTCGAGGCGACTCCCAGGACGGCGCAGAAAGTGAAGGAGGCCTGGGACAACGCCACGCCCGAGCAGAGGAAGATGCTCGCGCTCGAGCACCCGTACTTCGCCCGCAAGGCGTTCCACCATGCATGGATGCAGGCGACGCCCCAGGAGAAGATCGCGTTCCTCGTCGCGCACCCGGCGTTGAATGCGGAGCTGAAGGCGTGCTGGACGGGAGCGAGCGCCTCGCAGAAGCAGTGGTACGCGAGGAACTATCCCGGGCTCGAGTCGAAGAACTGGGCAGAGATCACCACCGAGGAACGGGCGCTCTTCCTGGAAGCAAATCCGGCCGTCGCCGAGAAAGTGCGGGAGGCCTGGCAGAAGACGCAACCCGACACGCGGGCAGCAATGGCGAGGAAGTGGCAGGGCTGGCCGCTGCGGGCGTACCAGGCCAAGCTGGAACGGATCACGGGGAAGACGGTCGCCGTGGTGAAGGCGCGCCCGGCGTCGATGACGACCAAGGCTCCGGCGAGGAACGCGAAGAAGTAGTCGCGTCCCGTGCCGTCTGCAACGGCCCGATGTCCGCCCGCTGGACGTCGGGCCGTTGCAATGTCGTTCGCCCTACGCCAACTGTACCGCTTGCAGCAAGACCGAAGGGTGGCTGTCGGACCTGCGTGATGTCTGCGTTCGTCAACGATCTGATTCCGCAGGGCAGGCGTAGCAACCGAGAAACCGCCTTCGCGATCCGTGTCAGCGGATCAGGCGCGCTTCGCTGTGAGATCCCGGCGCGCCTCAGATGTTTGGGAGCGCCTTTCTTGTAGCAGCGCTCATTGCACTCTGCGGTAGATGTACAGCTCCGAGAGGATCTGCGGGTAGCTGTACACATAGGCTTCACCCGCTGGAGAAGAGGCGAAGTACATCCAGGGGATGTCGGAGACCCCGGCCGAGTCCGGCGGCATCAGCTCGCGCCACGGTTCCTGCCGGCGCGTTTTCAGGTCGAGCCGGCTCACCTTCAAGGGCAAGCCCGGTTCGCGCACGAACAGCGAGGCGCCGTCGGGGTGCCATCCCATGGGCACCTGGGCTCCGATCAGGCCCTCGACCCGCTCCGGTTCGCCGCCCTCGGTCCGGTACAGGAAGAAACCGTCGGCGCGGACGACCAGCACGCGCCCGCCGTCCGGCGATACCGGTCTCGAGAGCAGCTCCTGGCCGGGAAGTCCGGCCTCGGTGAGCGGCCGCAGCCTCGCGGTGGCAGCCTCCATGACGTAGATGCGCAGGGGTCCGCCCGCGCTCTCGCGCGCCGTCAGGAGGATGTTCTTGCCGTCCGGAAACCAGCGGGCCTCGGCGATCTGGGCCACGGGCAAAGACAGCTTTCTGGACTCGCCCGCCCCGGTGGGGACGACGTTCAGCTCCGAGGGAGCGCGCACGTCTACCAGCAGCACCCACTTCCCGTCGGCGGTGATGGAGAGCGCATACCCATGTCCGAGAAGCACGGGGGCCGACCCGTCCAGGGCCCGGACGTACGCGCTGAAATGCTCGCCGCCGGCCTGTCCCGCTTCGAAGAAGAGCAGCTTGCGGCCGTCGGCCGAGAGCTCCCGCGCCAGCGAGTAGTCCTGCCAGGAAAAATCCTGCTCCTGCTTCTTGCCGGGAGGAACGCCGCGGATGAGATGTCGCCAGCTCTCGCGGGCCAGCAGGAGGCTCCCGTCGCGGGCGATGTCGTGGAGGAAGAGGGAGCCGGCCATCTGCTGGATCACGCGCTGCTTGCCGTCGAGCGCGACCGCACGGAGCGCCGCGGACTGCGCGGTGTCGCCTCCCGTGAACCAGACTTCGTCACCCTTGATGGACCAGGCAAGTCCCATGGCGCTCCCCAGGACCGGCGTCAGAGGGGAAGCTTTTCCCGCGGCGTCGATCCGCATCACCACCCCGCGCGTGTCGCCGAAGAATGGGTGCTCGATGAAGGCGATCTGCCCCTGGGAGGAGAGGCGGGGATTGCTGATCCATCCGTCCGACGCGTACAGCACCTTCCCCGGCGGGTACTCGACCCGCGTCTTGCCGCCGACCACGCGCACCACCGCCAGCTCCGCGCCCTGCGCGTCCCAGTCGGCGCCGAGCACGTCGGTGAGCAGCTCGCGCGGAGCGCCTCCGGCGAGAGGCACGCGCGCGAGCGTCCCTGCCCGCATGTAGTCGACCGAGCCGCCCTGGTCGTCGAGCGAGATCGCCAGCTCGCCGGATCTCGACACCGACAGCACCCGCGCGGGCTTGAGATCGAGCGAGCGCCCAGCGGGTTTCCCTGGCATCACGGTCTGCGTCTGGTCCGGCTTTCCGTCCCAGGCGGCGCTGTACACGACGGACTCGCCATCCGGCGCGAAGCGCGCGGACCACACCGTGCCTCGGCGGAACGTGATCTGCTCGATCGGAGGACGAGGCGGCGTTGCCGGTGCTGGCGGCGGCGTCGGCGGACGGATGAGATAGATGATCACGGCGGCGGCAACGAGCCCGAGCGCAGGCAGCGCGATACGGAGCGGAGGAAGCCGCTGGCGAGGCGGCGAGCGGTCCCGCCTCTCGTTCTCTTTGTCGGGCGGTGGAGGAGGTATCCCATCGGAAGGGCGGACATCTCCCGTTCCGCCGTTCCCATGGTCGCTGCCCGATGGATGAAGCGCCTTCAAGGCGCGCTCCAGCTCGCGGCCGGACTGGAACCTCTCCTCCCGCTTCTTGTGCAGGCAGCGGCGGACGATCTGTTCGAGGGCTGGCGGCACGTCGGGGATCGGCGCGGGATCATTGAAGACGATCGCCATTGCCGTCGCTTTCCTGTGCTCACCGGGATCGAGGTCGCGGTGGTTGTTTCTGGAAAACGCCGGCTCTCCGCACAGCATCTCGTACAGGATGGAGCCGAAGGCAAAGACGTCCGAGCGCCGGTCGGCGGCCGCGCCCTGGACCTGCTCGGGCGACATGTACGCGACGGTGCCAATGATCGTTCCTTGCTGGGTCTTCATGTCGGGCACGCCTGGCTTCCCCATCGCGCGCTCGGGGACGATGCGGGCCTGCGGCAGCAGCTTGGCCAGGCCGAAATCGAGGATCTTCAGGCGCTCGTCGGCAGTGATGAAGAGGTTCTCCGGCTTGAGGTCCCGATGCACAATCCCTGCGTCGTGGGCGGCCGCGAGCCCGCTCGCGAACTGGACCGTATACTTCAGCGCCTCCTCGTGCCCCATCTTTCCGCGCTCCAGCCTGCTCCGGAGCGTTTCTCCGTTGAGGAACTCGGACACCTGGTAGGGCGTCCCTTTATGCGAACCGACGTCGTAGATCGTCAGAACGTTGGGGTGCGCCAGGGCGCTCACGGCCTGCGCTTCCAGCTGGAACCGGTGGATCGCTTCGACGTCCCCTGCAAGGAAGTCCGCCAAAGTCTTCACCGCGACGTCGCGCCCGAGCCGGGTGTCGCGGGCGCGATAGACGATCCCCATCCCGCCGACAGCGACCCTGTCGAGGATCCTGTAGGGACCGAGCCGCGAGCCGTTGCCCAAGCCTGCCATCTGTCCGATCCCTCCTGCCCTGCGATCCTGCTGCGCGAGCCCCAGAAATTTCAGCCCGGCTCCGGCTCCGCGTCGCCGAGGCAGAACCGGACCACCTGGTCGGAACACCGCTCCGGCATCTTCTCCCGGCTGAAGGCGTCGGATTCCACCGCCGGGATGCCTTCGCTTCCAACGGCCCGCAAGCGTACTCCCGTCGGGGCAGTGAGCGAAACCCATTCCTCCGCGGAGAGGCGCAGCACGGACGACCAGACCCAGGCGTCGCCGTCCCGGGCCCGGACCCGCGTCTGGAAATCGAGCCCGCGGTCGTCGATCACCGCGCCCGGATCGCAGAGGGTTTGCCACCGCGAGGGCAGGGGGGCCTGCGTGTTGCAGCTGCGGACGGGCGCTCCGGTATCCGCCCTCACCAGCGCGAGCCAGGGACCCTCGCTGACCGGGACGCGCGCGGGCGCGCCGTCGGACCACCAGAAGCAGACCGCGGCGGGCGCCGGGCCGGGAATGGTGCAGAGGCCGCGCTGGCGACGAAGCTCTTTCGCGGGCAGCGGAGGCGCGTCCTCCGGCCGCGGGAATCGGGCGCGCGAAGGTGGAGGGTCATACCCGAACGCAACGGCCTCGCCGATCCGTGGCTCCGCCGGAAGCAATCCCACCGGCTCGCCCATCAGCGAGCGCGCGAGAACCGCGAACCGCTCCTCGAAGTACTCCGCCATGGCCGGTCCGTAGAGCGTCGATGCCCCCTCGTACTTCTGCACCTCGTACTCCCGGCTGGTGGTGACGTATTGCAGATAGCCGTTGGCGAGGCCCGCGACCGCCGCGTGCGCAGGCCTGCCGTCTTCCGTCCGGACGACCTGGCGCAGGCGCCGGGTGAGAGAGGCGCCGGCCTGGACCGTCATCTCCGCGGGAACGAGCGCCAGCCAGGTGTCGTCGATGCGCAGCAGTGCGAGCGGCGCGTGGGTGGGAAACGGGGAGGGCCCCATCATCAGCTTCTGAAGCGCGCCGAGCATCCGCTTCTTGGGGCGTTGGCAGTCGTCTCGGCCGGGATCCACGTCCGGGCTGCCGCCGAACAACCCGTCGATCGACGTCGGGTGATCGCTTGCGCCGTGGCCGGAGGCGGCGCCCAGCTCCGCCTCGGGACAGAGCGCCCGGTCGCCGGAAGCGGCGGGAAACCGTGCCCCGGGAAGCTGCGATTCGAGATAGCGGCTGTCGACCACGATGGAGGCGCGGAAGGCGGGCTCTTCCAGCTCGGCCGGCGCCACGCGATCTGGCTCGGCAGGGTGCGTTTCCCAGGCGCGCTCCGCGAGCGCGCGGCCCACGCGAACGGCCTCCTCGGGCGTTCCGGTCGTCCGGATCGGTGCGACATCGCCCTCGTTCGTGTTCACCAGCGCGACCAGCGGGTCGATCCCCGCCAGATCCGCGCAAGCCCCGAAAGCGTTCGAGGCGCAGCGATGCTGCCAGGTGCGCCGCAGCTCCGCCTCGAGAAACCGCGATGCCGCGCCGAACGCGTCGCCGCCGAACAGGCGGTTGCGCGCGCCCACCACGGTGGGGTGCATCGCGAACAGCACCACCCACCCCATCGGACCCAGCAGCCGGCCACCACCGCCCGGTTCGACGGACTCGATCTGCAGGACGTGGAGGGCGGGGTCGACGGCCCTCTCCTCGTCGCTCAACTGCAGATCGGGAGGAGGCGCAATCTCCTGCTCGGACGGATTCGCGCGGTACGCTTCGAGGCTACGGTTCCGGGTCAGCTTCCAAGCCTCGGTGTGCACCCAGCGCGCGGCCGCCGGGCGGAGGCGGGAGTGGGCCGCGCTGACTGCAGCTGCGATTCGCGCGGAAAGGAAATCGACCATCAGCGCGTCGAAGCCGGGGCGCCGCGAGCTGGCGATACCGCTGTAGGCGGAGCTCTCGAAATAGTGCGCGGGCCCCGCGTGCGTATGCGTCGCCGTGATCAGCAGGCGCGATGTGGGCACGATCGCGCGCACCCTCTCCGCGATTTCCCGGTGCAGCAGGGCGCTCACCGAGTGCAGGTCGCAGGGGACCAGCACCACCCGGTCGGCGGGATCCGTCTGCAGCACGAACACGCGACAGTAGAGGCGCGACCAGTATCCTTCGGACACGCGAGCGTCCGGGCCGTGCCCGAACGTGGAGGGTCCCGGCGGCGGAGTGATGTCGATCCGGGCAGTGCCCGCCTGGAGCAGCCCCGGCCCGCGCCTGCGCAAGTCCGCGGTGGGCACGGAAGCACCTTTCATGCGGGGGCTGGCGCAGGCCAACAGGACGATGGCGACGATTGCGGCGGGCCGGGTCATGGGAGCAGCGTCGAAGAGAGATGAAACCGGAACAACAGGCGCGCGGTGATCTCCGTCTCCAAGGGCCGTCCCGGAGGAAAGAGCTCGTTGACCCCGACGTCCAGCACCAGGAGCGGCGTCAGCTCGAACAGACGATCGCCTTCCCAAGGCTCGGCGCGCGTCCCCAGCCGAAGCAAGGCCGCGACGCGGGCGCCGGCGAATCCGCCGCCGCCAGTCTTCGCTCCCTCCCAGCTGCGCAGCAACCCGGTGCGGGCCGCCGCTTCCCAGCCCACTCGCCGTGACCCTTCCGGCGGGGCCGAGTAGCCGGCGAGCACCCCGAGGCGCCAGAGGTCCGCTGGAGTGTCTCCGCGCGTCCATTCGATTCCGGCGATCGTCCGGTACATGGGGGGAAGCTGCAACTCCGCCTCGACGCTGGGGCCACCGAGGACCAACGGGTTGCCGGCCGCCGGCCGCGTCAGCACGCCGCCGGCAGAGAGTGCGCAGGCGGACGAGGCCAGCGCGCACGCTGCCAATGCTGCCCGCTCGCTGCCGTAGGGCATGGGCTCCCCCCCCCGGGACACGCCTGCCGCACTTGACTTGTGCGCCGTTTCGACGTGGGGATCAAGCCGCTGTCTGAACGGGAACGGACCGTCCCGGGGGCCCTGACATGGTCGCAGGGGGCACGCTGTCGCGCAGGATCGAGCAGCGCTCCGCGGACGGCGCGCACCTCGAACCGCACCTCTTCGTGCTCTTCGGCTGCACCCCGGAACACATGCCGCCGGCGCGTTGCCTCCTTTCCGGAATCAGCCAGGTCTCCATCGGCAGGAGCGAAGAGAAGACCTTCGCCGTCACGGCGGAAGGCTTGCGCATCGGCCTTCCCGATCCGTGGCTGTCGTCCAGGCACCTCCTGATCCGCAGGGTGCTCGATTCCTGGGCGATCGAGGATGCGGGTTCGAAGAACGGCACCTTCCTGAACGGCCGCCCGGCCTCCGCGGCGGCACCGCTCGCGGACGGCGACATCATCGAGGCCGGGGAGACCTTCTTCGGCTTTCGCCAAGGCATCGAAGCGGCGGGCGGCGCGCAGCGGGTGTTCGAGGCAGACGAGCTGGGGATGCCGGCCCCCGGCCTCGCCACGCTGCTCCCTTCGCTGGAGGCGGAATTCGCCAGGGTCCAGGCCATCGCCCGGTCCTCGGTTCCGGTGGTGATCCGCGGGGAATCGGGCACCGGCAAGGAGATGATCGCCGCCGCGGTGCATTCCCTCTCCGGCCGTTCGGGGGCCTTCCAGGCGGTGAACTGCGCCGCCCTTCCTCCGACGCTGGTTGAATCGGAGCTGTTCGGCTATCGCAAGGGGGCGTTCTCGGGGGCGGACGAAGACCGCACCGGACTGGTGCGAGCGGCCGACGGCGGAACGCTGTTCCTCGACGAGATCGGGGACCTGCCGCTGGGCGCGCAGGGCGCGCTGCTCCGCGTGCTCCAGGAGAGCGAGGTCCTGCCCGTGGGGATGACCCGGCCGGTGAAGGTCGACGTGCGGGTCCTGGCGGCGACGCACCGCGATCTCGACGCGCTGGTTACCGAGCAGCGCTTCCGCGGAGATCTGCTTGCCCGCATCCGCGGGCTCTCGGTGCGCCTTCCGCCGCTGCGGGAGCGATGCGAGGATCTCGGCCTCTTGATCCGCGCGCTGCTCCGCCGCAAGGCGCAGCGGCGCGCCGGGACCATCGCCTTCACGGTCGAGGCAGCCCGCGCGCTGCTCTCGTACGGGTGGCCGCTGAACGTGCGCGAGCTGGAGAAGTGCCTGGACACGGCGCTGGTCCTCGCCGGACAAGGCCCCATCGCGCTCAAGCACCTTCCCGAGGAAGTGCGAAAGCCCCCGCAAGGCGCGGGTTCGCCGCGGGAAAGCGGCCCCCCACCCGACGCCCTCCCGGAAGCGGATCGCCGCAGGCGCGAGGAGATCCTCGACGCTCTCCGGGCGCATGGAGGAAACGTGACGGCGGCGGCGAAGGCGCTCGGCAAGCACCGCGCGCAGGTGCAGCGCTGGATCCGCCGCTATCGCATCGACCGCGCCGCGATTCGCCGCTGATCGGTCGCGCGACCGTCGCGCGACGCCGGACCGCGCTGGGGGAGGACCTGGAAAATGGCGTTGTTTCATAGACCTGCAGGCCCCTCCCGGCTGGCACGAGCCCTGCTCTCGCTCCCTGCAACGGCCTGGATGCCGTGCGGGAGAACCCGGATGAGGCGATCGACTGCTGGCGCGCGAATCGAGGTTCGGCCGGTCCTCCAGTCGGTGCGCCCGGGCGAGACCGACGCGCTCCTCGACGCTTGCTTCCAGAGCGAGATCCTGCCGCTCTTGACGCCCATCGCCCTCGATCGCGGCCACCCGCTGCCGACCCTGCGGGAGGGAACGTGGGGCCTGTTGGTGCGGTTCCGCGCCTCTCGCTCCCCACGCTACGGCGTGGTGCTGGTGCACCCGGCGCTCCCGGCGACGGTCGAGGCTCCGGGAGCCGGGCGGGTCGCCCTCGAACACGTCATCGCCGGGCAGGTCGCCGCGCTCTTCGAGGAGATCCCCATCGAGTCGTTCTGGACGTTCCGCGTCGTCCACGCCGATTCCCTGGAGTACGAAGAGAACCAGCACGAGGTCGCGCGCTTCCTCGCCGGCGCGCTGGAGAAATCGCACCGCAGGCTGCAAGAGGCCCTGCCGTGCGCGGCCTGAGCGTCGCGCTCGCTGCGACCTGCCTCTGCGCGACGCAGGCGCGGGCCGAACAGGAGGAACATCGCGTCCCGGGGCCCGCCTGGGCGCGCATTGGCCCGAGCGAAACGGCCGCCATCGGCACGATCATCGCCACCGACGTGGCGATGATCCTCCTGCTGAAGGCGCCGCAGACCCCCCGCTGGCAATCCACGCTGCCGCTCGACGACAGGATCCGCGGGGCCCTGCGCGCGTCGTCTCCCGCGGCGCAGTCGCGCGCCTCCACGATCAGCGACTTCGGCTTCTTCGGGTTGGCGGCGTTCCCGCTGCTGGTCGACGCCGGCCTGGTGACCTGGGCCATCCGCCGGGACAGCGACGCCGCCCTGCAACTCGCCCTGGTGGCGGCGGAAGCGCTGGCGATCAATACGGCGGCGACGACCCTCCTGCAGCGAACCACCGGCCGCGCGCGGCCGCCCGCCGGCGGTTGCGGGACGGCAGCCGCAGGCTGTTCGACCTCGGCGCAGGACAACACTTCCTTTCCGAGCGGCCACACCTCCACCGCATTCACCGCCGCCTCCCTTCTCTGCATCCAGCACTCCCGCATGGAGATCTTCGGCAAGGCCGATCCGCTGGTGTGCCCGCTGGCGCTCGCCGCCGCCACCGCCACCGGCGTGCTCCGCATCGTCGGCGACCGCCACTGGACCTCCGACGTCGTCGCCGGGGCTGCGCTGGGGACAGCGGTTGGCGCCCTCACCGGATGGTCGCATCTCGGAAGGGGTTCGGACCCAAAGGCGCCCCTCCTGACCGTGTTCGCCAGCGGTTCGTCCGGGGGACTGATGTACGGGGCGCGGTTTCCCTGACTTGACGTGTATGATGCGGCCAGCTCATTCCCTCAGGGGGAGGGATCGATTGGGCAATCAGCGTCATCGCGATTGGGTTCGCCGATCGGTCGCCGCGTCGATTGCCGCCCTGGCCTTCGCCGCAGCGCCGGCGCGCTCCGAGGACTCGGCAATCGTCGAGGCCGGTCCCCAGTACCGCGCCGGCTGGCTCTCCCGCGTCTTCTTCGGAGGGCAGTGGCGCGATCTCTGGACCACTCCGATGAAGGTCCCCGTGCTCGACCTTGCGCGTTTCGACGGCGGGCTCTCCCCCGTCCGCGAGGGAGGCGGCCTGCAGACGAAGAACCTGCACCTCGACAGCGGGAACGGGCGCAGTTGGGTGTTCCGGTCTGTCGACAAGGACATGACCCGCGTGCTCGATCCGGAGCTCCGCGAATCGTTGATCAGCGCCATCTTCCAGGACCTGACCAGCACCGCCAATCCGGCGGCGGCGCTGGTGGTGGCGCCGCTGCTCGACGCCGCCGGCGTGCTCCACGCCGATCCGCAGCTGGCGGTGATGTCGGACGACGCCCGCCTGGGAGAGTTCCGCGCGCGCTTCGCCGGCGTCCTCGGCATCCTCGAGCAGCGGATCGAGAAGGACATCCCCGGCGAGGAGAAGGTGCAGTCGACCTTCGATCTCCTGCGCCGTCTGGAGCGGCGAGGCGACGAGCAGGTGGACGCGCGCGCTTATCTGCGGGCGCGGCTGATGGACATCTTCGTGGGGGACTGGGATCGGCACCTCGATCAATGGCGCTGGGTGCGCTTCTCCCAGGAGGGCGTCCGGCGCTGGCACCCCGTTCCCCGGGATCGCGATCAGGCGTTCAGCCGCTTCGATGGCCTGTTCCCGGCGGCGGGCGAGTACTACACCAAGCAGCTCGCCAGCTTCCGCGCCAGCTACCCCTCGATCGAGAAGCTCACCTACTCCGGCCGATTCACCGACCGGCGGTTCCTGGTCAGCCTGGAGAGACCGGAGTGGACCACGGTCACCGCCGCACTCGTCTCCAGGCTGACCGACGCGGTGATCGCGGACGCGGTCCGCCGGCTCCCGCCCGAGTTGTACGCGAAGCGGGCGGAAGATCTGGAGGGGACCCTCCGATCGCGGCGCGATCGGCTGGCGGAGGCATCGGACGAGTTCTACCGGCTGCTCGCGGAATACGTCGACGTGCGCGGGACCACCGGCGCGGACGACGTCGCGATCTCGCGCGCTTCAGACGGTTCCGTCGAGGTGACCCTCTCAGTTCGCAGCGAGGGCGCTCAGCCGCCGTTCTTCAGGCGGCGCTTCCTGCGCGGCGAGACCAGGGAGATTCGCATCTACCTGCTGGGCGGCGACGACAGGGTCGAGGCCAGCGGACCTGCCGCGGAGACCATCCCCGTGCGGGTGGTCGCGCGCGGGGGTGAGGGACGATTCGTCGACCGGACCGCCGCCGGAGAGGCGCAACTGGAGACGGCGAAGACGGTGACCTGGCTCCATCACTTCCGCGGCACCGTCCAGGCAGGGCCGGAAACCTCGATCGATCGCTCGCCGGATCCGGCGCCGCCGCAGGGCAGGCGGGGCGAATACGAGCCTGTGCGCGACTGGGGACAGGACTGGCTCTTCTTCCCCCAGCTCTCCTTCGACGCCAGCCGCGGGCTGGTGGCAGGCGGGCGCGTACTGCTGACCCGCTACGGATTCGAGCTGGATCCGTTCCAGACGCAGACGAACCTGAGCGCCGCCTGGTCGACCGGCCTGAACCAGCCCTGGCTGGAATACCGCGGCGAGTTGCGGACCCGCACGCCGGTCACGGCGGTGCTCTATGCGTCGTACAGCGGCATGGACATGGTCAGCTTCTTCGGGATCGGCAACGAGACCCCGCGCGATCCGGCGCTGGTGGACAGAGGGTACTACGCCGCGCAGCAGGATCGGCTGCTGGTGCACCCGCTGCTCGACGTCGCGATCGCCGGGCCGCTGCACGGCCGCGCCGGCCTGCTCCTCGAACACGTCTCCAACGAGGTGAGGACGCCGGTGGCCGCCAGCGACCAGTACGGCTTCGGCCGGATGACGCTGGGCAGCGGCGAGATCGGGATCGCGGCTGACACGCGCAGCGGGTCCCTCACCGCCGCCAGGGGGTTGAGCCTACAGGTGTCCGCCCGGCACTATCCGCGGCTGTTCAGCAACGAAATCCCGTTCAGCAAGGTCCGGGGCGAGGTCGCCGCCGTCCTCGGAGCGCGTCTGCTCACCGATCTGCTCCTGACCCTGCGCGTGGCCGGGGAACGGAACTGGGGCCGATATCCCTTCTTCGAGGCGGCCTTCATCGGCGGAGCGGCGGCCGCGCCGGCGCTCGACCTGACCGGCGCGACCAGCGGCAACCTGCTCCGCGGCTACGACCTGAACCGCTTCGCCGGCGACGCATCCGTGGTGAGCAACGCCGACCTGCGCATCGCCCTCGGCCGGTACAGCGCCGTCCTGCCCTTCCGGTACGGACTGGTAGGGCTCGCGGACGTGGGCCGCGTGTTCGTCACCTCGCAAACGTCGGACCGCTGGCACCTCGGCGCCGGCGGCGGCCTGTGGCTGGCCCTGCTCGCCGCTGGCCCGGGATTCGAGTTCGTCTCCACCATCAACGCGGTGATCGTCCGCTCGGACGAGCGGACCGCCTTCTATCTGGCCACCGGATTCGGACTGTAGGAGCGCCCATGGGCAAGCACAACACCGATCTGCTGCGCGCGGCGTCGGAGCATGTCTTCACGCTGTTCCGCAACGCAAAGGCCGACAATCCGCTCGTCTATCACGGCTTCCGGCGGACCCGGGAGGTGGTCGACGCCTGCAAGGAACTGGCGAAGGGCGCCAAGCTCGAAGGCGAGGAGTTCGAGGCGGTGATGCTGGCGGCCTGGTTCCACGACGCCGGGTACGCCACCGGCATCGAGGGCAGCCGGGAGAAGAGCGTCGACATCCTCCGCAGCTTCCTCGCCGCGCAAGAGCAGCCCAAGGAGATCCTGGAGGCGTCCGTCTCCTGCCTCACCCACGTCGGCAACGGCGTTCCGGCGCAGGGAGGAACGCAGCGCGAGGACGTGCTGCACGACGCGATGCTCGTTCCGCTGGCCTCGAAGAGCTACGTGGAGGATTCGGAGCTGC
>JBGQLA010000066.1:0-16173 GCA_041499865.1 Deltaproteobacteria bacterium | reverse complement strand
TCCGGCAGTTCCGGCACCGGGTGAAGAAGCTCGCCGGGCAGCCGGAGGACGACTCCGACGATCCCGAAGCCTAGCCCTGCCGGGCGCGCGCACCAGCGCAGCGCCCTGGGACAGTCGCCCTTGCCTTTTCGGCAACGGCCTCCTGGCCGCTGGGCTAATTCAAATCGCGCCGCGAGAAGATGAAGATCGCGAGCGCCAGCACCACCGCGGCATACCCGAGGCCATACCCGGCAGCGCGCCAGACGTACGCGGCAGGCACCGCGAGCAGGTTCGAGGCCTGCGACTTGAGGTTGAGCAGCTCGAGATCGGGCAGCAATGCATAGAACCCGCGGGCGACGGTGCGCGCGGCGGCGCTCTGCGACTTCTCCGCGAACGTGCGCAGGTCGGGGAGGAGATGGCCGATGAAGAAGAGCGCGAACGCGTACGAGCCGGCGAGGATGGGCGTGGAGAAGCTCGCGAAGAGGACCGCCAGCGCGGCGAGCACGGCGAACTCCACGCAGATCAGGGCCGCCGCCTGCAGCGCGGTGACCTCGAGCCGGTAGCCGGCCAGCCAGAGCACCGCCCGGAGCAGGGCGACGATCACCGCGGCGTTCAGCACCAGCAGCAGCACCAGCCCGGCATAGCGGCCGAGGCAGAACGCCCAGCGCGGCACCGGCTTGGCGAGCGTGGGGAGGATGGTCTTGCGCTGGATCTCCCCGGCCACGATCCCGACCCCGATGATGATCGCCATCAGCGCGCCCGTGATCTGGAGGGCGGCGAGGCCCATGTCGAGGATGATCCGCACCCAGTTGCCCACCGTCAGCTGCGCGACCAGCAGCGACCCGGCGACGAACAGGGCGGCGAAGAGCAGCAGGTTGTAGAGCAGCTTGCCGCGCACCAGCTCGCGGACGGTGTTGCCGGCGATGGCCAGGATCGGGGTCATCAATGGATCTCGAACCTGGTGTACAGGCCGTAGGCGCGCAGGCGTTCGCCCGCGGTGGAGCGGGCGGTGCCGTCGGCCTCGATCAGGTAGCGGCCTCCGTGCGGCTCGCGGGGCAGCTCCGGGAGGAACCCCGCCGCCACCAGCGCCTGGACCGAGCGCGGCGGGCCGCCTCTCGCTTCGCGGTAGCGCTGCGCCGCCTCCTCGATCGCGCGCAGGTCGCCTTCCATGTGGAGCGCGTTCACGCGGTCCTGCCATTCCTTGCGCGTCGCATCCTCGTTCGCCTGCGCCAGCATCGCCTCGGCGAGAGCGGTGGCGAGCTGCAGCTCGCCGCCCTGCGCCGCCAGCCGGGTCGCGAGCAGGCCGACCCACGCGGGCGCCTCCGCCTGCTTGGCGGCGATGGACAGGCTGCGGGCGGCGGAGGGGAAGTCGCGCAGGTAGTACGACTGCAGGAAGCCGAGGAGAAAGCCCATGTGCCAGTCGTCCGGTCGCTCGCGCAGCCCCATCCTCAGGATCTGCACGGCGCTGAGCACTCCGAAGACCTGGCCCGTCTCCGTCTCGTGCGGCAGCGCGGTGGCGGCGAACCGGTAAGCTCCGGCGAACTTCGGATCCACCTCCACGGTGTAGTCGAGCAGCCGGAACAGGCGCCGGTCCAGCGGGGCGGCCGCCTCCGGCGTCATGTTCCCGTGGCGCTGCGGCAGGACCTGGATCGCCTCGAGCAGCGTGAAATCGGCGAGCAGCGAGCGGAACCCGAACGAGAGCGCCCGGGCCACTTCGCCGGGGATGGGAGGGACGTCGAGCTCGAACTCCGCGTCGGCGGGCGCGCGCCGCTCCGCCGAGGTGCGGAGCATCGCGACGGCGGTGACGGCCAGCGCGAATCCCACGACGCTGACGGTGCCGCGAAGGGCGGTGCCCACGGCGCGGATAGTAGCAAGCGCCGGGATCGTCACCCAGAAAAGAAAGCGGGGGCGGCCCCTCCCGGCCGCCCCCGCTTCCTTCACTACCAAAGCTTACAGGTTGACGTCGTTCTGGTCGTTCGCCGGCTCGCCCGACGGGTTGTTGGTGTCCGCGGTGCAGGAGCCGCCACCGGCGAACACGCGCGAGTCGCTGGAGATGCTCCACTGGTCCACCGTGGCGTCCGCGTCGATGTTGCCCTGGGCGACGGCCACGAAGCTCGGGGGGGTGGGAGCCGAGGTCACCGTCGCCAGGGTGCCGCAGGCGGTAGACATTGCGGTCTGCTGGTAGGCGCTGCCGTACTTGAAGGTGTCGACCTGGATGCCGGTATAGGTCGTCGCCTGCGCGATCACGGAGGTGGCGCGGTCTTCGACCGAGCCGCTGCCCCAGAGGAAATACGCGTAGCGGTTGTTGCGCTCCGGCTCGAAGCCCACTTCGCCGGTCAGCGAGGAGAAGCGGTCCTTCTCCTGGAAGAACGCCTTCTGGGCGGTGAAGATGGCCTTGAGGTTCGCCTTCGCCTCGCTCTGCTTCGACCGCGCCTGGAACTTGATGAAGTTCGGGATGGCGATCGCCGCGAGAATGCCGATGATCGCCACCACGATCATCAGCTCGATCAGGGTGAAGCCCTTGTGCAGGAAGCGTTTCATTTGGTCACCGTTTCCGTGGGCCCTCTACGCACCACAGAGGACCGATCTGGGTGGTAGAGGAGCAAGGGGTGTGCCACGCAGGACCGCGTGTTTTCAGGCGTTTGCGGAACTGCTTCTGCAAAATTACGACAGGAAATGTCGGTCGGCGGACAAGACTTGTCAGCGCACACGCCTTTGGATCCGCGCACATCCAGGCAGGGGATCGCGCTTGGGGAAAAAGAAAGCGGGGGTGGCCCCTCCGGCCACCCCCGCTCCCTTCACTGCGGAACTTCTCTGCTTACAGGTTGACGTCGTTCTGGTCGTTGGCCGGTTCGCCCGACGGGTTGTTGGTGTCGGCCGTGCAGTTGCCGCCGCCGCTGAACACGCGCGAGTCGCTGGAGATGCTCCACTGGTCGACGGTGGTGTCGGCGTCGATGTTGCCCTGCGCGGTGGCGATGAAGCTCGGCGGTCCGGCCGGAGGCGAGACCACGCCGGCGGTGCTGACCGCGCCGCAAGCCGTCGCGGCGTAGGTCTGCTGGTAGGCGGTGCCGTACTTGAACGTGTCCACCTGGATGCCGGTGTAGGTGGTCGCCTGGGCGATCACCGAGGCGGCGCGATCTTCGACGGTGCCGCTGGCGGCGAGGAAGTACGCGTAGCGGTTGTTCCGCTCCGGCTCGAAGCCGACTTCACCGGTCAGCGAGGAGAAGCGGTCCTTCTCCTGGAAGAACGCCTTCTGGGCGGTGAAGATGGCCTTGAGGTTCGCCTTCGCCTCGCTCTGCTTCGACCGCGCCTGGAACTTGATGAAGTTCGGGATGGCGATCGCCGCAAGGATGCCGATGATCGCGACGACGATCATCAGCTCGATGAGCGTAAAGCCCTTCTGGACAAGCTTCTTCATTTGGATTCTCCGTTGGGAAGACGACGAGGCGAGGTTAGAGCAAGGCGCAGGCCACGCAAGAAAACGTCTTCTTTCGCGAGCTTTGCCGCCGGCGCCGGTCCCGGGAGCGACAGGATCTGTCCCGCGGTGACAGGATTTGTCAGCCCCTTTGCCACCCACCTCCGCCGCCATCGCGAGGTCGCGGCGAGCGCCGCCGCAACCCCCAGGGCGAGCGCGAGCCCGGGCCGGAGCCCGAGCGGGACGAAGGTCAGCACCACGGACGTGGCGGAGGCGGGAAGGACGACGCCGAGAGCCGCGAGGTCCACCTCCGCGACGGCTTCGCGCGCGCCGCCGACCGTGGCGCGCCAGCCGGGATCGAAGTGCTCGCCGACGACCAGGAGCCCAGGGCCCTTGGCGCGCACCGCGATCCGCTCGGGCGATTGCCGTTCGAGCTCCGCGGAGGAGGGGGTTCCCTGGACGTCGGAAGGCACGTCGCCGCGCACGACGGCCTGCTGGCGGACGTCGAACCCGGGGGCGGCGACCTGCGCGAGCGCTTCGTCCAGGCTGCCGGCGCGCCGCGCGCGCCCGACCACGAACGCGCGGGGGAGGACCGGGTACTCGCGCACCCAGTACCCGAAGCCGACCTTGTGGAAATTGCGCAGCCGCGCCTCGCGCGGGGTGAAGGCGTCGGGCATCTCCACGGCGAAGCGGACCCCGAACAGGTTGAAGTACGTCTCGGGCGTCTCGCGGATCCCGCGCACGTATCCAGGATCGCTGGCGGAGAAGTAGGCGGACATCCCTTCGATGCCCGCCACCGCGTTGAACTGCGGCAAGAGCGCCTGCGCCATGCTCATCGTCACCGAGGCGCGCGGAGTGAGGCCGCCGAGGCGGAGCGGGTCGCGGTCGTTCACGAACAGGCGCCAGCGGCCGGGGCTCGGACCGGCGCGCGCGTACAGCCTCTCCGCGAGGTCGAAGGGGCCGCGGACGACTTCCAGCGGGACGCTGTAGAGCAGCCCGCCGCAGGAGGCAAACACCGAGGCCGCGCAGCACACCGCTCCCAGGCCCGCCGCGGGAAGCTGCCGCCGCCAGCGCCAGAGCCCCACCGCCGCCAGGACGGCGCAAAGGCCGGCGCAATCCAGAAGCCCGGCGCGCGTCTCGCGCCAGAAGGCTTCGGCGAAGAGCAGCCGGTGGGTCTTGCCGAACGCGGTGAGCGCCGCGGCAAGCCGGTCGGCGTTCGCGCCCACGTAAAGCGCGAAGGCCGCGGTCACGGCGGCGAGGGCGAGCGCGGCGGCCGCGAGCCGGAACGCGGCGCGGCGCGTGCCGGAGAGCGCGAGGTCGGCGCCGAGCGCGGCGGCGAGCGCGAGCAGGAGCGATGCCGGCGCGGTGAGCTTCTCGGCGAAGCGGAAGATGCCGGCCAGCGGCACCGCCGCGAACAGGACCCGGTCGATTCCCAAGGCGGTGCCCGTCGAGGCGAGCGCGAGCAGGGATCCGCCGGCGAAGAGCAGGGCGCCTCGCCGGCCCGCGAATGCCCCGGCGAGCGCGAGGAGGAGGGCGGGCGCGCCGAGGACGATGGAGTCGGCGAAGGCGGCGCTGCCCTCGGTGAAATACTCGGTGTAGGGCGAGGAAACGGAGCGCCCGTCTTCGAGGACCTCGGGCGCATCGTCGAAGGCGCGGGGGACCAGGAGGCCGGCGAGCCGCAGGGGATGGTTCGCGAAGGTGGCCCGTTCCCGATCGGTGAGGGGCCCGGCGCGGCTGCTGCGGCGCAATTCGACCGCCGCGGGGAACACCGCCGGGGCGGAGAACGCGATCGCCACCGCGCCGCAACCTGCGACCATTCCCAGGTTGCGCAAGGCGCGGCGCGGGTCCGGAAAGGCGAGAAAAAGCGCCCAGGCGCCGGAGAGCAGGCCGGCGATCAGCATCGCCTGCGGCTCGCCGGCATAGGCGATCAGGGCGACCGCCGCGCCGCCCCAGCCGAGCCGTCCGGCGGACGGGGCTTCGACGCATCCGATCACCGCGTCGATGGCGATGGGCACGCTCCCCGCGCCCACCGCGTAGGGCAGGTTGGAGCCGGTCACGCTGATCACATAGCCGCACCCGGCGTAGGCGATGGCGCCGGCGAGCGACGCCCAGGCGCTGGCGCGCAGCCGGCGGGCGAGACGGAAGACGCCGATCCCCGCGAGCAGCGGCCCGAGGATGTGGTTGAGCTTGAACGCGAGATCGAAGGGGAGCAGGTAGAGCAGCGTCGCCGGATGCAGCAAGCCCGGCGTCAACTGGCCGAGCAAAGACACTCCGCACTCCGTCATCGGGTCCCAGAGCGGCAGGTGCCCGGCGCGAAGCTGCTGCGCGATGAAGAGCTTCACCGGGTAGTACAGCCGGCCGGTGTCCCGGTAGTAGAGCTGCACCGAGGGATCGAGCGTGGGCGCGAAGAAGAGCGCGAGCAGCGCGAGGCCGACCAGGGCGGGTGCAAGACGGAGGAGTCTGTCGCGCGCAAGCACGTTCGCAGCCACGTTATCCGCACTCGCAGGCGCGCGCGAGAAGTTGCCCGCCGGCGCGGCGGCACGCTACAGGAGCGGGATGCAGGCGCAGGTCAGCACCGAGGGATTGGGCAAGACGTTCCGGGTCGGGTTCTGGGCGCGCCGCGTGCGGGCGGTCACCGATCTCACCTTCGAGGTGCGGGCGGGCGAGATCTTCGGCCTGCTGGGACCGAACGGGGCCGGCAAGACCACCACGCTGAAGATGCTGCTCGGCTTCGTCAAGCCGAGCGCGGGAGACGCCTTCATCGGCGGAGAGCGCATCGGCACCGTCGCCTCCCGGCGCAACCTCGGGTACCTGCCCGAGAACCCCGCCCTCTACGAGTTCCTCCGCGGCGACGAGTACCTGGTCTTCGCCGGCCGCCTCGCCGGCCTCTCGCGACACGACGCCCGCGCGCGAGCGGCCCGGCTGCTGGAGCGCGTCGGCCTGGCCGGGCGCGCCGATCGCCCGATCCGGAAGTTCTCCAAAGGGATGGTGCAGCGCCTCGCGCTCGCCCAGGCCCTTTTGGGCGAGCCGCGCATCGTCATCCTCGACGAGCCGATGAGCGGGCTCGATCCGATCGGGCGCAAGGACGTGCGCGATCTCATCCTCCAGCTGCGCGAGGAAGGCCGCACCGTCCTCTTCTCCACCCACATCCTCTCGGACGTGGAGGCGATCTGCGATCGGGTCGGCATCCTGGTGGAAGGGCGCCTGACCGATTGCGGCGCCCTCGCCGACCTGGTCGCGCCGGGCGCGCGCGCCGTCGAGCTGGTGGTGGAGAATGCCGCGCCCGAGCTGGTCGCGCGCCTGCAGGGCGACGGCACCCGGGTGCTGCAGCGGGACCGGGCGACGGTGCTCACCTTCAGCGACGAAGGCCGCGCGCGGGCAGCGCTCTCGACCGCGGTCTCCTCCGGCGCGACCATCGTGTCGCTGACGCCGCACCGCCGGTCGCTGGAGGAGCTGTTCGTGTCGCGCGCCCGCGGCAAGGCGGCGACCTCCTAGTGCAGGAGATCGCACGCGGCATGCCGGTCGCCTTCGCGCTCTGGGTCTTCGCCGTCGGAGCGGTGGTGGGCAGCTTCCTCAACGTGGTGATCGCCCGGATCCCCAAGGGCCAGAGCATCGCCTCGCCCGGCAGCCGCTGCCCGCGCTGCGGCAACCCCATCGCCTGGTTCGACAACGTCCCGATCCTCTCCTGGCTGCTGCTCCGCGCGCGCTGCCGGAAATGCGGCCTCTCCATCAGCGCCCGTTATCCCCTGGTGGAACTGCTCACCGGCGTGCTGGCGGTCGCCGTGTTCCGCCAGCAAGGCGCGACCTGGGCCGCCCTCGGCTACTTCGCGTTCGCGGCCACGCTGGTGGCGCTCGCGTACATCGATCTGGACACCTGGCTCCTGCCGCACCAGATCACCTGGCCGTTCCTCGCGCTCGGGGCCTTGTCCCCGATCTGGAACCCGGCGCTGACGTTCGCGGAGGCGGCGATCGGCGCCGCCGCCGGCTTCGCCACCTTCGCCGCCGTCGCCCTCTTCGGCGAGAAGGTGCTCAAGCGCGAGACCATGGGTTGGGGCGACGTCTGGCTCCTCGCCGGGATCGGCGCCTGGCTCGGCTGGCCGGCGCTGCTTCCGGTGGTGCTGCTCTCCGCGCTGCAAGGGGCCGTGGTGGGCAGCTTGCTGCTCGCGATCCGGCGCGATCCTGACCCCGCCCCCCCTGTGCAGCCTGGCCCTCCGTCGCCGGACGACGACTGGGTCCCCCCGAAGCACGCGGTCCCGTACGGCCCCTTCCTCGCCCTCGCCGCGCTCGAGTACCTGTTCTTCGGAGACCGGCTGGTCACCGGCTGGAACGCGCTGATGATGCGGCTGCTCTCGTGACGGGGGAACGCGCCAGCCTGCGCGTCCGGCTGCTGGCGATCGTGCTCGCGGCCACGCTCTTGCCCATCGCGCCGCTCGCGATCGTGCTCCTGCTCCAGGTCCGCGACGGCATCTACGGCCGGGCCATCGCCGACGCGCGCGCCCGGCTGGTGGAGGTGCGCGATCGCTGCCGCGCCGGGACCTGCCCGGAGCCTTCGGGTGTGCGCCGCATCGCGGGCGCCTGCAGCGCGCCGACCGTCCGCGACGGGGAGCACCTGGTGCTCTGCGAGGCGGTCCCGGGCGGCGGAGCGGTCGAGCTGCGCCAGGACGTCCACCCCGTCCGCGTCCAGATCGCGGCCCTGGTCCGGCGGATCCTCGCCACCCTCGCCCTCTTCCTCGCCGTGCTGGTGACGCTGGCGGTGCTGCTACTCGAGCGCGGGGTCGGGCGGAGGCTGGAACGGATCGATGCGGCCCTGGAGGCGGTCGGCCACGAGCAGCACGGCCCAGGGCTGCTGCCGGAGGGCGGCGACGCCGTCGGCAGGGTGGGAGCGGCGGTGAACCGGCTCGCCCAGAGGCTCCGCGAGGAGCGGGCGCGCACGCGGGCGCAGATCGAGGCGCTGGAGACCGCGAACCAGAGGCTGCGCGAAGCGCGCGAGGACCTGGCCCGCAGCGAGCGGCTCGCCAGCGTGGGCCGCCTCGCCGCCGGGGTGGCGCACGAGGTGGGCAATCCCGTCTCGGCGCTGATCGGTTACGCGGGCCTGATGCGCGACCGGCTCGCGCAAGGAAAGGACGTCGCCGGATACACCGAGCGCATCGAGCGCGAGGCCTCGCGGATCGACCGCATCGTGCGCGACCTGCTCGATCTCGCGCGCCCTCCGGCGGCGCTCCAGCCCGTCGACTTGCGCCGTGCGCTGGACGCGGCGCGCGCTTCCGTCGCCCCGCAGCACCCGCGGGTAGCGTTCGAGTCGGCGCTGCCCGGCGACTTGCCGCCCGTCCGCGGCGAGGAGCACTACCTCGCGCAGGTGTTCGTCAACCTGCTCTCGAACGCGGCCCGCGCCGGCGCCTCGCGCGTCCAGATCACCGGGGAGGCGGCGGACGGAGCGGTGGTGGTCCGGATCGAGGACGACGGCACCGGCATTCCCGTCGCGGTGCTCTCGCGCATGTTCGAGCCGTTCTTCACCACCTCCGCCCCGGGCGCGGGCAGCGGGCTGGGGTTGGCGCTCTGCCACGCCACCATGGAGCGGTTCGGCGGCGCCATCGCGGCCCGCAACCGCAAGGAGGGCCGCGGCGCGATCTTCGAGCTGCGATTCGTCAGCGAATCCGCTCGACCCGCAGGGTGACCGGATCGAGCACGAACGCCGGACGGCCGGGAAAATACGGCAGCAGCTCGGCGTCGCGGGCGCCCTTGTCGATCGCGCGCACCAGCGCGGCGTGCTCCAGGTCGGGCTCGTTGTAGGTGAGGTCGATGTTGGAGTCCCAGCCCGGCGGGTAGCGGATGAAGACCAGGGCGCGATGCTCCCGCAGCCACTCGAACGCCGGTTCCCATCTGGCGTAGAGCCAGCCGCGCTCCGGCGCGTGCATCAGGACCAGGCGCAGCTCGGTCGCCGCGCGCACCCCGATCCAAAGGCCGGCGGCGGCAAGCAGGACGCAGGCGGCCAGGGAGAGCGGCTTTCGCAGCCGCAGCGCTCCCGAGACGGCGAGCTGGGCGCCTGCGGCCGCGGCCAGCGCCAGCCAGGGATAGAGCTCGAGGTGGTAGATGGCGCCGCCCACGTGGAAGGTCAGCGACGCCGCGAAGAAGGCGATCGCGAACACCGAGGTCGCCCAGAGCGGAGTCCAGAGCAGGCCGGCGGCGGCGAACGGGAGCACCGCCCAGGCGGGCGGGAGATCCGCCACGACGCGCAGCCGCCGCAGCGTCTCCGCCGGCAGATGCGACCAGGTGTGCTTGCGCCGCGTCTCCAGGAAACCATCGTAGAGCCCCGCGAGGTGCGGCGGGAACCCGCGCTCCGGGCGGATCTCGCGGACCGCGCCGATCCCGGGACCGTCGTAGGGCATGTACTGGCGCGCGTAGAGCGACCACGGCGGCGTGGTCCACGATCCGGTGGCCGCCTTGCAGACGATGCCGACGATCAGCGCTCCGGCGAGCAGTGGCGGCAGCGCCCAGGCGAGCGTGCGCAGCGGCACGCGCCGGCGCAGCCGGAAGAGGACGGCGGCGCCGGTCGCCGCCGCGGCGATGCCGGTGAACGGCCGGACCAGGCCGGCGAAGACGATGCAGCAAGAGAGCGCCGCGATCCGGGCGCCGGAGGGCCGGCGCTCGACCGCGATCGCGGCCACGAAGAGCGCGGCGACGGCCGCCAGCGAGCTGCTCTGCGAAAGGTAACTGGCGAAGAACGGGAACACGTCGGTGGCGCCGAGGAGGAGCACCGGCGCCAGCAGGGCGGCGGCGCGCGCGAGCCCGGCCAGCCGGGCGGCCCAGAAGAGAAGGGCGGCGGTGACGCCGAGGAGCAGGCAGGGGGCAAGCCAGGGAGCGCCCGCCTTTGCGAACAGCGCGAGCACGGTGGCGTGTCCGGGCAGGTATTTCGCGGCGAACCTGGGGACGACGAGGATGTGGGCTGCCTCGAAGAATTCCGGCAATGGCGGCGCGGGATATGTCAGCCGTCCCGCCGCCAGCGTCTTCGCCTGGAAGAGGTAGACGAACTCGTCTTCGGTGCTCGGCCGCGCTCCCCACTTGCCGCTGGAGAAGGTCACCATGCACAGCGAGGCGCCGAGGATGAGCAGCAACAACGCGCACAGCACATCGATCCGATCCGGGCCCCTGCGGACGGGTGCGGCGCTCGTCGGCACCGTCAGGAATGCTCGGCGATCAGGTTGATCCCGTCGCCCGCCTTGATTCGCGCCACCCGCTGCCGCACGTCGCTGAGCGGGGATCCGTCGTCCTCCCGAAACCGGTAGCCCAGCCCCGAGAGCAACGCGAGGAGGTCGTCGGGAGAATCGCCGCCGGCGACCATCGCGGACGGGGTGATCTCGAAGAGCACCATGGGACGGAAGCGCCGGAGCGTCTCCCGGGCGCCGTCCAGGACCTTTCCCTCGGATCCGTCGACATCGATCTTGATGAAGTCCAGCCGGGTCAAGTCCGCGGTGACGCCGTCGAGCGCACGGATCTGCACCGACTCCTCGGCGGTATCGACTCGCCCGTCCAGCCGGTAGCTGGAGCGGAAGCGGATGCTCCTCCAGCCTTCGTCGGTGGCGGCGAGGCCGATCTGCAGCACGTCGACGTTCGTGAAAGCATTCAGGGCGATGTTCTCGCGCAGCCGCGCAATCGCCCAGCTGGTGGGCTCGATCGCGATCACCTTCCCAGCGGCGCCCACCGCGCGCGCCATGCGCAGCGTGTGATAGCCCACGTTGGCGCCCACGTCGACGGCGGTCATTCCGGACCGCAGCGCTCCGGCGATCGCGCGCTCCGCGTTCGCCTCGAACGTGCCCGAGTAGTAAAGCGAAGAGTCGATGATCTCGTCGAGGTCGAGCCGGAACTTCAGGCCGTTGACGTCGCGCACCACGCTCTTCGAGCGCGGCAGCATCGAGAGAGCGCGCGCGAGCGCCTTCCCGACCGCCGGGTGGTGCAACGGCGAGTTGCGATACAGACGCATCGCAGCTCCGACGACTTCGCGGATCATCCGCACACCCCTCTTGCGCCCGTCACTTCACCACCCAGACCGTCGCCACCTGGTTGCGCCCCGCCAGCGTCGGCCGCGGTTTCAGCCGGCTCGCCAGCGCCGCGTCCGCCTCGTCGCCATGGCTGAACAGGATCAGTCGCTTTCCCCGCAAGAACGGATCGTTCTGCACCAGATCCTGGGTGTAGAACCCCCGGTCCGGCCGCACGAAGACCACCTCGCGCGCTCCCGCCGGCGCCTCGGGGATCTGCGCCCGCTGGCGATCGATGAAGCTCTGCACCTGGACCAGGCGAAGCGGCACTGCCAGGAGAAGGCTCGCGAGGGCGGTGGCCACCAGCACGCGCTCCACCCGCGCAAACTCCGGGGCGACGATCGGGACGGCGGCGAGCAGCGGAAGCACGCCCCAGGCGGAATGGAAGTAGCGATAGCCCCATCCGTGGCCCTGGTCCTGGGGGAAGAAGAAGTAGGCGACCAGCGTCAGGAGCGCCGACTGGGTGAGGAGCCGCAGCGGCGTCGCGCTCTCGCTGCGATCGCGCAGGACCATCGCGGCGCCGATGCAGGAGAGCACCACCATGCCTGGAGACGCCCAGAGCACGAGCTTCACGAATCCGGCAGCCCGCGCCCAGAACACCGCGGGATCGGGGATCGCGAATGCGAGCTCGTAGAATTCGGCCGCGAGCTTGAGCAGCGTCATGGGCGGATGGACGCCCGGGCTGGCGGACTGGATCTGCGCCCGCAGCACCGTCCAGCCTGCGCCCAGGAGGACGGTGAGCGGCAGGTAACCGAGCAGCAGCGCCGGCAGGTGGCGCTTTCGAGGCTGCCGCGCCACCCAGACGATCCAGGGCGCCGCGAAGAGCACATGTGGCACCGGATTGTGCAGCACCAGGGCGAAGGAGCCCACCACGCCTGCGAAGGCGGTGCGTCGCGCAGTCGGTTCGCCGGTGAGCAAGTCGGCGAAGAGGAGGGAAAACAGCAGATGCGCGCTCATCGAGTAGAACGAGATCGAGTCGACCAGGAACACCGGTGAAGCCACCGCGAAGAGCAGCACGCAACCGCGGACCTTCCCGGGCAGCAGTTTCCCCGCCAGCCGCCAGAGCACGACGAGGCTCGCGGCGCCGATCAGCGGATTGAGAAGCCAGGGGACGCCGAGGGCCGCAAAGGGAGCGAGCAGCAGGGCGAACCCGGGCCAGTACGCGGACACGATCCGGCCGTCTCGCGCCGCCTCGAGAAACCAGAGTTTGAATCCGGGGACCACCCACGGCACCAGCTCGGGTGGCACGCGCCCCGTCAGCCTGCCCGCGGCGAACGCCTTGGCCTGGAACCAGGCCGCGTACTCGTCCATGCACAGCGGATACGAGGAGTAGACGAACCATGCCGCTGTCGCGGCGCCGGCGGCGAAGGTCGCGATCAGCGGCCACGGGCTCGTTCCGAGGCGCTCGACCGCCGCGAAGAGCTTGCCCGGCGCCAGCGAGGCGATCACCAGACCGAGCGCGAGCAGCACGAGGGCCACCGCGCTGGCGATCGGCTCCTCTTCACGAAAGAGCGTCCAGAACGCGGATGGGCGGCCGGCGGAGAGCGCAAAGCTTCGCCGGCTGATGAAGAACGACAGGTAACAGGCCAACGCGGTCACCGCGGCCACCCAGAGAAGCAGGCGCGCGGCCGCCGACGCCGAGGAGGTAGGTGTCGCTGGCGAACTCTCCGACATCTTGCGCGTTCCCGGCAGTGAAAGGAGGAACGAGCATAGCCGCGCGTCTTCAGGGAACCGAAAAAAAAGAAACATCTGCCTTCGCGGTGGCACCCCTCAGCTAAGATCGCCGGCGATGGCCCGCTATCACCTGCTCTCGCAGTATGTCTGGCCCGACGGCGCGCCCACCGCGATCTACGCGGAGCAGTTGGCCGTGCGCCTTCGCAGCCGCGGAGCCGACGTGGTGCTGGTCGGCGGCTCCGGCGCCTACCGCGACGCGGATCGTGACCGGCCGGACGTCGCCATCGTCAGCCCGCCGCATTTCGTCGGCCGGCGCGGATCCCTCGGCAGCGTGGCCCGGGAGTACCTCTCCGTCGAGCGCGCGTTCCGGGAGTACATCCGCACCCGGGTGGGGCGGCACGACGTGGTAGTGGCGACGAGCGCGCCTCCAAACTCGGTGCGGCTGGCGCGCGAGATCGAGCGCCGGGGGGCGGCTCCGGTCTACTGGCTCCAGGACTATTACCCCGAGCTGGTGCGCGGAATCCTCGATCCGCCGGAACCCCTGCGAAGGCTTCTGGCGCGCTGGTTCGACGGCCAGCTCCGCCGGTGGGCGCGGGTGGTCAAGATCGGCGCCAACCTCGGATACGAAGGCGAGAACGCCGTGGTGATCCGGAACTGGCCCACGGTGTCTTTCTCCACGGACGTCGCGCCGACGCCGAAGACGGCGCTCTACTCCGGCAATCTGGGGTATGGGCACCTCGTCTCCGCGCTGGTCGCAGTCTGCGAAGAGCTTCGCGCCAAGGGCTACGCGATCACGGTGCGGGGCGACGGCCCCGGCATGTCGGAGCTGCCGGTGTGGATCGACCGCCAACGGCCCCTCACCGGCCGCGCCGAGCTGGTGCGCTCGTACTTGCAGTCCGAGATCCATCTCGTCGCCGCGCATCCGGCAATCCAGCGCGCCGTCTTTCCTTCCAAGCTGTGGAACAGCCTGGCCGCACGCCGCACGGTTCTCTATTCTGGATTTGTCGGCGCCATGCAGCAAGAATTGCAGGAAAGCGTCGTTTCCCCGTACTGGGAGCACCTCGGACAATGGGATTCGCTTCTCAAGAGCCTCGAATGACCGCCGCTCCCCGTCCAGCGGAGGAGCGGGTAGTGGTGGTGGTCCCCTGCTACAACGAGGCGGCGTCGATCGCCAAGGTGGTGACCGATTTCCGCCGCGCGCTCCCCGGCGCCCGCATCCTCGTGGTCGACAATCTCTCGAACGACGAAACGGCGATCCGCGCCGAGCAGGCCGGCGCGGAGGTGCTGCGGGAGGGCCGCCGCGGCAAGGGATTCGCGCTGCTGCGCGGATTCGAGGCGGCGCGGGACGCGGACCTCTTCGTGATGGTGGACGGCGATGACACCTATCCGGCGGAGGACGTGGGAAAGCTGATCGCGGCGACCCGCGCGGGCACCGAGATGGTGATCGCGACGCGGCTGGAATCCGCCGATCGCGGCGCGCTGCCCGTCGCGCACGGGTTCGGCAATGCGCTGTTCGTGTTGCTGGTGCGAGTCCTCTTTGGGTTGAGGACCCGCGACCTGTTCTCCGGCTATCGCGTCGTCACCCGGCGTTTCCTCGACGTCTCGCCGCTCCTCTCGCAGGGATTCGAGGTGGAGTCCGAGCTCTCCCTGCAGGCGCTGGCCAAGGGGTTCCGGGTCGACGAGGTGCCGGTGCGATACCGGGCGCGGCCCGGCGGAAGCAAGAGCAAGCTGCGGACCTGGATCGACGGATACCGGATCCTGATGGCGATCCTCGCATTCTTCCGCGACTACCGCCCGCTGACTTTCTTCGGCATGCTCTGCGCCTTCCTCATGTTGTTGTCGCTCGGCGTCGGCACCTTCGTCGTCTCCGGGTACCTGCACACCGGGCAGGTGCGGATCCCACTGGCGGTGCTTTCGACGGGCCTCTTCATCTTGAGCGCGCTCTCCCTCACTTGCGGCGTGCTGCTCAGCTCGATCAACCGGCGTGCGGCGGAGTTGGCGGCGAGCATCAACTGGAACCGCGTCCGTGAACCCGCTGTGGACCCGGGCTGAGCGAATTGCTTCCCTGACCCGGGCCTTGCCGTAGGATGCCGGGCATGCTCCGACAAGCGCTGTTCAACGTTCGCGCGATGGCCGAGGATCTGTTCGGCCCGATCCCCGGCACGATGCTGCGTGAGCTGCGGCTGCCCTGGGTGCAGCGGCAGGGCATCCGCTCGTTGATCGATGTCGGCGCCAACGTGGGGCAGTTCGCTTCCCTGGCGCGGGCTGCGTTCCCGGCCGCCCGGATCGTCAGCTTCGAGCCCCTCCCGGACTGCTTTGCCAGGCTGCAACACCGTTTCCGCGGCGACCGGGCATTCCAGGCCGTCCAGCTGGCGTTGGGCGCGTCCGCCGAGGAGAGGGAGATCCTTCGCAGTACCTACTCGCCTTCCTCCTCGCTGCTGCCGATGGCCGAGCGGCATCGGGCGGCATTCCCGTCGGCGGTGGAGTCCGCCCGCGTCCGCGTGCAGGTCCGCAAACTGGACGACGCGCTGGAGGGCGTCGTTCCGCTGGACGGGCCGATCCTGTTGAAGATGGACGTGCAGGGATTCGAGCTCGAGGTCCTCAAAGGCGCATCGCAGACCCTGCCCCGGTGCACGCTGCTGGTGATCGAGACATCACTGCAGCAGCTCTACGTGGGCGAGGCGATGTTCGCGAGCATCCAGGCCTGGCTCGCCGAGCGTGGATTCGCCCTGGCCGGGTTGGCGGGAAGCCTCCGCGATCCGCGTGATGGACGCCCGTTGCAGGTGGACGCGATGTTCGAGTGCGGGAGGCCGCTCACGCGCTGACGCGCCTGGGAACGCTGCGCAGGCCACTCGCACCCGAGGGCTCCGTCCCGCGGTCGCCCGCCTCGTGGTACTCCGCGTCCTCGTTCACCCGCCAGAGATCGTAGATCGGCGCGCCGGCGAGGATGTTCTTCACGCAGAGCATCGCCGTCATCATCGCGTGGTCCTGGTTGTTGTACTTGTGCATCCCGTTGCGGCCGACCAGGTGCAGGGTGGGGAAGCGCGCCGCCAGCTCGCTGCGGATCTTCTC
>JBGQLA010000065.1:0-16222 GCA_041499865.1 Deltaproteobacteria bacterium | reverse complement strand
TCCTCACGGTGGTGCCCGCCACATGGACGCCGTTCGTCGCGCACTTCACGCTGCCGAAAATCGGATGGGCTGGCGTGTTCGCCATCGCCATCGTCTTCGACCTCACCGCCGCCACGCTGTCGTTCTTCGTGCTCCGGCGGATGAAGATGCCGTCGTTACCGCTATTGACCATGGGCGCGTCGCAGCCGCAGCCGGCGGTCGCGACTCCGCACTAGCAACCGGGCGGTGCGGGCGGGGCCCGCGAACGGGCTGCATCCTGCGGGCCAGCGAGGTCCTGCAAGGGCCGTCATCGACTGCGCGCTCGTTTTCGCCCGGACGCAGCGTTCTCCGTTGCTGGTCGCCCGCCGGCTGACGCTGACCTCAAACGAAGAAGACCCAGGTCACCGCGACGAAGAGCGGGAGGAGGATGGCGCCGCTCCAGCCCATGTAGCCGAAGAACCCCGGCATCCGGACCCCGCCTTGCTCCGCGATCGCCTTGACCATGAAGTTGGGGCCGTTGCCGATATAGGTGTTTGCGCCCATGAAGACGGACCCCACGGAGATGGCTTCGAGCAGGGCCGCGCCCCGATCGCTCGAGAGCAGCTCGCGCAGGTTCTCGGCGTTGGTCCCCATCGCGCCGCTCGCCGCCGAGGCGAAGGTGAGATAGGTCGGCGCATTGTCGAGGAACGAGGAAAGGGCGCCGCTGGCCCAGAAGTACTGCCAGGGATGCTGCAGCCCCAGCTGGCTGCCGCGCGCGTTGAGGATGGCGAGCGCCGGGATCATGGTGGCGAAGATGCCGGCGAAGAGCGCGGCCACCTCCACGATCGGCGACCAGGTGAAGCCGTTCTCCCCCCGGAGCCCCCTGGGCGTCGTCCACCAGGAGAGCGCCACCATCGCCAGCATCCCCGCGTCCTGCACGAGCGGGTGGAGGTGCAGGGTGCCCGAGGCCAGGAGCACCCCGACCACGCCGGCGAGGTAGAGGAGATTTCTCTTCCCCGCGATGCTCACCGGCACCTGGTGCTCGACCGCGACCCGGTCGAGGTCGCCGGGCCGGGCCAGGTCCTCGCGGCGGAAGATGGTCGAATCGACGATGTAGAAGAGCACCAGCAGGATCCCGTTCGCGAACAGCCATTCGCGCCAGAGCCGGAGCGTCCAGGTGAAGGGGACCCCGCGGAGGAACCCGAGGAAGAGCGGCGGATCGCCCATCGGCGTGAGCAGGCCGCCTCCGTTCGCGACCACGAAGATGAAGAAGACGAACACGTGGGCCTTGAGCGCCCGCACCGAGTTCGCCCGCAAGAGCGGCCGCACCAGCAGCATCGACGCCCCGGTGGTCCCGATCACCGAAGCGAGCGCCGCCCCGATCCCCAGGAGGATCGCGTTCAGGCCGGGAGTTCCGGCCAGGGTCCCGCGGACCACGATCCCGCCGGAGATGACGAAGAGGGCGCCGAGCAGGAGGATGAAGGCGGCGTACTCGTTCGCCGCGTGCACCAGCGCCGCCGACTCGAGCGTGGCGGTCCAGATGGCGATGGGAGCGCCGAGCAGGAAGCTGAGGATCGCCTTGTTCCGGTTGTGCTCCCAGATGCCCGGAGCGAGGAGCGGCATCACCGCGATCGCCAGCAGCATGACCGCGAACGGGACCACGCTCCACACCGGGAACAGGTCGCCGAGGAGCGCGGGGGTCGCGCCGGGGGGGAGCGGAGGTTGCATCGGGCCAACCTAGAAAACTCGCCGCATCCGGTCAAAGCGCGGCGCGCGGACGACATTTCTGAAGCTTCGCGCGGCCTTGCATCCGCCGCTCGCTGCGCCCGCGCCGCCGCCCGCAGCAGGGCTTGAAAGATGGGGGCCGACCTGTCGTAGAAGGCGCCACCATGGAGTTGAGACACCTGCGGTATTTCGTGGCGGTCGCGGAGGAGCTGCACTTCGGCAGGGCGTCGGTGCGGCTGCGGATCGCGCAGCCCGCGCTCAGCCGGCAGGTCCGGCAGCTCGAGGACGAGGTCGGGGCGGACCTGCTCGATCGGGACGGCCGCCTGCTGCAGCTCACGGCGGCCGGGCGCGACTTCCTCGAAGGCGCGCGAGAGACGCTTGCGCTCCTCCTACAACACCTACAGCAACGCGAACGGCAGCCGTCCGGACGGCGACGGCGTGGACAGCGCTTCGACGTTGACGGTGGCGCTGCCCGGCGCGGCCGGGACGAAGACGTTCGACGCGCTGCGGCTGGGTCTTCCCACCGGCGTCTTCTACAACGTCCGGTACACGCTGCGAGGTCTGGTAGCGGCTTGCGCGCAGCCCGGCGGGCGCCGGCGCGGCGGCGCTGATACTGTCGGGCGATGACCTCGCTTCTCTTCGTCGCGATGCTCGCGGCCGCTCCCGCCCAGCTGGTCCCCGTCGCTCCTCCGCCCGCCGCGGCCAGCGGCGCCTCGGGATCGATCGATCCGGAAGCCGCCACCCGGGCGTATCTCGATCAGCTCCCCGCCGACCAGCGGGCCCGCTCGAACGCGTACTTCGAGGGCGGATACTGGCTCTCGCTCTGGAGCTTCCTTTGGGGAGCGGGCGTCTTCGTCCTCTTGCTGCAGACCGGGGCTTCCGCGCGCATGCGCGACTTCGCGGAGCGGATCACGCGCTTCCGTCCGCTGCAGACCGCCGCCTACTGGACGCTGTTCTTGGTGGCGCTCGCGGTGCTCACCTTCCCGCTCTCCGTCTATAGTGACTACCTGCGCGAGCATTCCTACGGCCTCTCCAACCTCAGCTTCGGCGGCTGGCTGGGAGAGCAGCTGAAGGGTCTCGCCGTTTGGATCGTCCTCGGCAGCCTGGCGATGATGGCGCTCTACGCCGTGGTGCGGCGGCTGCCAGGGACCTGGTGGATCTGGGCCGCGGTGGTGAGCATCGCCTTCGTCGCCTTCGCCTCGCTGATCGCCCCGGTCCTGATCTTTCCCCTCTTCAACCACCCCACGCGCTTGCAGGACCCGCGCGTGGTCGCGCCCATCCTCTCGCTTGCGCGGGCCAACGGGATCGGCATCGGGGAGGTGTGGGAGATCGACGCCTCGAAGCAGTCGAAGCGGGTGAGCGCCAACGTCAGCGGCCTCTTCGGGACGGAGAGGATCACGCTCAACGACAACCTGCTCAACCGCGCCTCCCTCCCCGAGATCGAGGCGGTGATGGGACACGAGATGGGGCACTACGTGCTGAACCACGTCTACAAGGGGCTGATGGAGTTCGGCCTGGTGTTCGTGGTCGGGTTCGCGTTCATCGCCTGGCTGTTCGAGCGGCTGCGGCTGCGAAACCAGGCGCGCTGGCGCGTGCGCGACGTCGGCGACCTCGCCGGGCTGCCTCTCGCGGCGCTGCTCTTCACCGCGTACCTGTTCGTCCTCACCCCGGTGCTGAACTCGGTCATCCGGGTGCAGGAGTACGAGGCGGACATCTTCGGGCTGAACGCCGCGCAGCAGCCCGACGGATTCGCGCAGAGCGCGCTCAAGCTTGCGGAGTACCGCAAGCTCGAGCCGGGGCCGCTGGAGGAGATCATCTTCTACGATCACCCGAGCGGCCGCACCCGCATCTTCTCCGCCATGCGCTGGAAGGCCGAGCACCCCGCGTCCTGGGCGGCGGCAACGCGAGGCTCAGCGGCGCCGTCTGCGGACGGACGCTAGCAGCGCGAAGAGGCCCAGAGCTTCCCACCCGCCGCCGCCGGCGGAACATCCGCAGCTGCCCTTGTTCCGCACCACGACGTCCACCGGCGTCGATTCCCCGGTCCCGCCCGTGTCGTCGGTGGCGCGGACGACGATGTCGTGCGGGCCGTCGTCCACCATCCGGGTGTCCCAGCTGAGCGTCGCCGGCGAGGTGTTCGCGAGTACGCCCCGGACCCGCTGCCCGTCGACCATCAGCTCCATCCCCACGAGCGTCGTCCCCGGGCTGGTGATCGCATTGGCGATCACCTCGACGTTTCCGCTGAGGGAATTCTGCGGGCCCGGCCAGGTGATCTCGGCGCGCGGGGCCTCTAGCGCGCGCACGTGGAGGGCGGCCCGGTGCGAGGTGGAGATCGCATCGCCGGTGATGGTCAGCGCCGCGTTGCCCGGTGGCAGGCCGGTGGCCCCGGTGAGCAACAGCGTCGAGGTCTGCCCGGCGACGATCCTCGGCGGATCGAAGCTCGCCGTCACGCCGGAGCGGACCCCGGAAGCGGAAAGAGCGACGACCTCCGCCGATCCGAACAGGGGCGCGGTGGTGATCTTCAGCCGGGTGGTGGCGCCTGCCGCCACCAGCACCTCGCTCCGTTCCAGCTCCAGGGAGAAGTCGGAGTCGGCGACGTCGAGGGCCCCGGAAGTGGACACGGCGGCGCCGTCGGCCGCGGTCGCGATCACGGAGTAGCCCTGCCCACGGCCCAGGGCCGTACCGGGCGCGGCGCTGAAGAGCAGCGTTGCCTCGTCACCGGCCGCGACGACCGGCGGGTCGGTCCGGGCGCTCACCCCTGCCGGCACGTTCACCACCGTCAGGACCAGCGGCTTGCCAGAAGCGGAGGGCCGGAGCGGCGCCGTGTTCAGGCGCACGGCCGCGGTGTACCCGCGCCCGAGGGCCTGCACGTCGAGAGCCGGCCAGACCGCGTAGTCGGGAGACGCGGCGCAGCCGGGAAGCTGGAAGCTGAAGATGCGCGTACGCCAGTTGTAGAGGCCGTCGGCGGGGATGTACTGGTTCGTGTACCAGAAGGTGCACTCGTCCACCGGGTCCACGGACATGCTGCTGTAGTCGCCCCAGCGGGTGGAGTCCGCCTGCGAGCCTCCGCTGCTCGCCGCGATCGCCTCTCCCTGGCCCATCTCGCCCGGAGCGTCGGAGACGACGTGGCCGGTGTAGCCGATGGCGGGGCGCATTCCCGGGCTGGAGACGCTGAACCCGAGCCCGATGTTGCCCGCGCGGTCGATCGCAGCGCTGCCCATCCAGCGGAAGGAGTCGTCGGGAGCGTACGTCCCTTGCTGGTAGAGGTACGGGTTCCCGGCCGGATCGCGGATCTCGTACCAGCGCACGCCGGTGACCCCGCCCGCCATCACCGAGTGGTTCACCACCAGCGACTCGTGGCCGCCGAGGTTGCGGTAGGCGGCGCGGAACATGATCCGGTCGCCGAGGGAATCGAGCGCGCTCGCGCCGGAGGCGGGCTGGGGGATGCACGCGCTGTCCTTGCTCCCGGCGCAGGCCTCGGCGAACGGGGCCACCGGGATCGAGGTCGGCTCCACGAAGCTGCTCTGGCCGGTGGGGTCGTTCCAGTCGAGCCGGTACCGGTAGAGTATCAGCACGCCCCTGCTGAATCCCACCGCCGTGTTCGGATCGCCGGCCGGCGGCGGGAGCGTGCCGTCCAGATCGGCGGGGGTGATGCCGCTGACGTCGTCGTGGATGAGGATGCACTGCTGCCCCGGCGAGGGATCGCCGGCCAGCATCTTCGCGCGGTCGAAAGCGCAGTAGGAGATGCCGCGAAAGTGGTCGCCCGCGAGAGTGGCGAAGACGTTGGCGGTCAGGTAGTACGCGTCGGGCCACACTCCCCACTTCGGATAGTCGTGGAAGTCCACGTAGGAGTAGTCGTAGCGGGCCCACTGGCCCATCGGATCGCCGGTCTGCGAGACCGCCATGCAGACGTGGTACGGGCGTCCGGAGCCGGGGTCGTTGGCGAGCTGCGTGATCAGCCAGCGGTTCGCCAGGGGATCGTAGAGGACGATGCCGTCGCCGTCGTCGTGCGTCTCGCACACCGTCCCGAATCCGGCGAAGAGCGTCCGGGTCGGCACCGGGCCGAGCAGCGGCCTGCCGTCCTTGGCGAAGACGATGATCGCCAGGTTGACGATCTGCACGTAGTGGGAAGGGCCGACGTCGCCCTGCGCGTCCGGCGGCACTCCCATCTTGAACGGCTTCGCGTTCGGCCCCGTGAAACCGAGCCCGATCCCGTCGAAGCTGGTCGAGGTCCGCGGCATCGCCAGGGGCGCGATGGCATCCTGCAGCACCGGGTCGTGGGCCGGCGGCGCGGCCTGCATCTCGTGCGGGACCGGGCGCGGCCCTCTCTCCTCCTCCTCTCCGGGCTCCCCCTCGCGCGCGGTCGGCGAGAGCAGCAGCAGCGGAGCGGAGAGGTCGCCGCGATCGGCGCGCAGGAGCTGCGGCCGGCCAAGGTTCGGCGCCGCGATCGCGGAGCCGGAACCGAGAGCCACCAGCAGCGCCACGGCGCGTCGCATCCAGGTACGCTAGTGCGCGGGTGCCGGATTGGCTTCCCCCACCGCTCCGGATCGCGCGGAAGAAGGCAGGATCCTCGCATCCGTGCGCGCCGACTGTGCGGAACCGCACGGTCAGAGGGCAGCGGAGGGTCCGGCGAGCTTCAGGCGCCGAGAAACGCGGCCTTCACCTGGTCGTTGGAAAGCAGGTCGGACCCCGTTCCGGAGAGCGCGATCCGTCCGATTTCCAGCACATAGCCCCGGGCCGCGATGCGCAGCGACTGGTAGACGTTCTGTTCCACCAGCAGCACCGAGGTGCCTTGGGAATTGATCTGGGCGATGGTGTCGAAGATCGTCCGCACCAGGAGCGGCGAGAGCCCGAGCGACGGCTCGTCGAGGATCAGCAGCCGCGGCCTGGCCATCAGGCCGCGGGCGATGGCGAGCATCTGCTGCTCGCCGCCGGAGAGGGTTCCGGCGAGCTGGCCGATCCTTTCCTTGAGACGGGGGAACAATGTGAGGCCGCGCTCGAGGTTCTTCTCCCGGTCGGGGCGCGCGCTCTTGATGTAGCTGCCCATCCGCAGGTTCTCCAGGACCGTCATCTCGGGGAAGACGCGGCGGCCTTCCGGCACCTGCACCACCCCGAGCTCCACCACCTGGTGGGAAGCGAGCTTCGTCAGGTCGTGCCCGTCGAAGACGATGCTCCCGGCGCGCGGTCGCAAGAGGCGGGAGATGTTGCGCAGGGTGGTGCTCTTGCCGGCGCCGTTGCTGCCGACGAGGGTGACGATCTCGCCGGCGTTCACGCTCAGCGAGACGCCGCGCAGCACCTGCACGTCGCCGTAGGCGAAGTCGAGATCGCGGACGTCCAGCAGCGGGGTCATGCCTTGGCCCCTCCGCTGTCGCCGAGGTACGCCGTCATCACCCGCGGGTCGTTGACGATCTCCTGCGGGCTGCCCTCGGCGAGCTTCTCGCCGGAGTTCAGCACCACGATCCGCTCGCAGGTGCGGACGATGGCCTTCATGTCGTGCTCGATCACCACCTGCGTCAGTCCGCGCTTCTTCACGTCGAGGATGAGCTGGATGATCTCGTCGCTCTCCCGGGCGTTCAGGCCGCCCATCACCTCGTCGAGCAGGATCATCCGCGGTTTGGTGGCCAGTACCCGGGCCAGCTCCAGCTTCTTCCGCTCTCCGATGGAAAGGCCGCCGGCCAGCGCGTCCACGCGCTTCTCCAGCCCGACCACCCGCAGTTGCTCGAGAGCGATCTCCTTCGCCTCGGCGACCGAGTTGGTCCGGCAGAGCGCGCCCACCACCGTGTTCTCGATCACCGTCAGCTTCGCCAGCGGCCGCACCTTCTGCCAGGTGCGCGCCATCCCCAGCTTGCACACCTTGTCGGGGGGAAACCCGTTGATCCGCTGCCCGTCGAAGAAGATGTCGCCCCGGGAAGGCGGGTAGAAGCCGGTGATGCAGTTGAAGAGGGTGGTCTTGCCGGCGCCGTTCGGTCCGATCAGGCCGAGGACGATGCCGGGCTCGACCGAGAAGGTCACGTCCACGTTCGCCCTCACGCCCCCGAAGAACCGGCTCACGTTGCGCACTTCCAGGAGCGCGCTCATCGCGCCGCCGCCTTCCTGCGCAGCCGCTGCGAGATGAACCCGAGAAATCCGTCGGGCATGACGAGGATCACCAGGATCACCAGCACGCCGTACACCAGCAGATGGGCCTGCGCCACGGTGGTGCGCAGGCCTTCGGAGATCAGCACCAGGATGACGGCGCCGAGCACCGGCCCCGCCACGGTGCCGATGCCGCCGATGATGGCGATCAGCACCATCTGGATGCTGACGTCGATCCCGAACACCTGCTGCGGCTCGATGAATCCCACGTAGAACGCCGCGAAGCTGCCCACCAGCGCCGTGCAGGCGGCCGAGATGCCCAGCGCGGCATTCTTGGAGCGGGTGGGCGGGATGCCCAGCGAGTGCGCGGCGTCCTGGTCCTCGCGGATGGCCTGCAGGTAGTACCCGAGCTTGCTCCGCTTCACCACGAAGTTCACGGCGACGCAGAAGATCGCCATCGCCAGTCCCATGTAGAAGTAGGGGATCTTGCTGTTCCAGTCGGCGATCAAGACGGTGCTGCCGAGCTTCAGCGGCGGCAGGTCCGCCGCGAGGATTCCCTCCGCGCCGTTGGTGAGGTCCTTGGTGTTGAGCGCGAGCAGGCGGATGATCTCCGCCACCGCGATGCTCGCCAGCACGAAGTAGGGGCCGCGCAGGCGGAAGGTGATCCAGCCCACTGCCAGGGCGACGATCACGCTCAGGGCCACTGCCACCCAGACCCCGAACCAAGGCGCGACGTGGTTGTGCTCGAGCAAGATGAACGCGCCGTAGGCGCCGATCCCGTACCAGGCGGAGTGGCCGACGGAGTACTGCCCGGCAAAGCCGCCGAGGACGTTCCAGCTCTCGCCGAGGGCGATACCGATGAACAGGAGGATGAAGATATGCAGCGCGTAAGGGCTCTGGATCCAGAGCGGGATGAGCGCCAGGCCAAGCGTGGCGGCTGCGCAGAAAACCAGCGTCCTCACAGCCGGCTCTTTCCCAGAAGGCCCGAAGGCTTGAGCAGCAGCACGAGCAGGAAGATGACGTAGACGCAAAGGTCCTTCCAGCCCGAGCCGATGTAGGTCCCCGAGACCGACTCCGCCATGCCGATCAGCACGCCGCCCAGGGTGGCGCCAATGATGCTGCCCATTCCGCCGAGCACCACCACCACGAACGCCTTCAAGGTGAAGGCGCCGCCGACTTGCGGATAGATGTAGTAGGTGGGCGCGACCAGCGCGCCCGCTGCGCCGGCGAGCGCCGAGCCGAGCCCGAAGGCGAGGATCCCCATCTGCCGCACGTTCACGCCCATCAGCTGCGCCGCGTCGCGATCCTGGGCGGTGGCGCGGATGGCATGGCCGATGTCGGTCTTGACCAGGAACCAGTACAGCACGACCGTGATCACCGCGGTGATCAGGAAACAATAAAGCAGCGGCGTCGAGAGGAAGATGCCCGCGAACTTCACGCTGGAAGAAGAGTAGCTGGTGGAGAGGATGCGGTAATCGCTGGTGAAGACCAGCATGGCGACGTTCGAGAGCACGAGGCCGATGCCGATGGTGAGGAGGATCTGGTTCTGCGGGAGCGCGTCGAGGACGCGGTTGATCAGCGTCCGTTGGAGCAGCGCGCCGAGCAGGAACAGCACCGGCATGGTGATCACCACCGAGAGGAAGGGGTCGATGCCGAGCAGCACGAAGACCCAGAAGGTGCAGTACATGCCCACCATCACCAGATCGCCCTGGGCGAAGTTGATCACCCGCATGACGCCGAAGATCAGGGTGAGCCCGATGCCGATCAGCGCGTAGACCCCGCCGATGAGCACACCGCTCAGGATGGACTGCAGCAGGACGGCCATTTCAGGGCTCCGGTGACAGGCGCGCGATCACGTCTTGGGCTTCCCGGAGGATTTGTGCAACCAGTTCGCCCGCCGGCATCTCCCGCCCAACAGCTGCGGCCTGGCCGGCCCAGAGCGACAGCAAGGTGGAGTCTCCATTTCTTGCGGCCGCGGCGCGGATCTCCCGGGTGAGAGCATTCTGTGCCGGGTATGGCGCAAGAGGTGCGCCGGACATTTCGCGCGTGAACCGGTTGGCCAGGCCGCGGGCCGCGCGGCCGGAGAACGCGCGCGTGATCACGGTGGCGTCGTCGCGCGCGTCCTTCAACGCGGCGCGGTAAGGCTTGCTGGTCCCTGCCTCGGGACAGCGGAGGAAGGCGGTCCCCAGCGAAACCGCGCTCGCCCCCAAGGCCAGGGCGGCGGCGAATCCGCGTCCGTCCATGATCCCGCCGGCGGCGACCACCGGCGCGCGCACGGCGTCGACGATCTGCGGAACCAGGGCCATCGTGCCGATCAGCGGAGGATCGGCATCGCGGTCGAACGTCCCCTGGTGGCCCCCCGCCTCTGCGCCCTGCGCGTTGATGAAGTCCACGCCGGCCTGCTCCAGGGCGCGCGCCTCCGCGACGGTGGTGGCGGTGCCCATGGTGGCAATCCCGGCGCTGCGGCAGGCCTCCAGCATCTCGCGCGGGGGGATCCCGAAGGTGAAGCTGAAGACCGGAACGCGCTCCTCCAGGATCACGGCGAACGCTTCCTTCAGCGAGACAGGCGCGGGCGTGGGAGCGGCGGGGGCGAGATGGAGCTCCGTCCGGTACTTCGCCACCGCGTCCTGCGCGGCGCGAAGGCGGCGCTCTTCGGCCGTGACTCCCTCGTCGGCGAAGAGGTTGACGGCGAACGGCCGGGAGGTCAGCGCGCGGATGGCGCGGATCTCCTCGCGCAGCTTCGCGGGCGGGAGGTACGCGCCTCCGTGCGAGCCCAGACCTCCCGCTTCGCTCACCGCCGCGCAGAGGGCCGGTGTGGAAGGACCACCGGCCATCGGCGCGAGCACCAGCGGATGCCGGATGCGCATCCGCCCGGTGAAGGCAGCAGGCCCCATGGCCTGCGCCTAGGTGAACGTCTGGTCCCTGATCTTCACGTGCTTCGGCTCGCGGACGAAGAGCACGCCGATCACCACCGTCATGATGGAGACGATGATCGGGTACCAGAGGCCCGCATAGATGTTGCCCACCTTGGCGACGATGGCCGTCGCCAGCAGGGGCAGCATGCCGCCGAACCAGCCGTTGCCGATGTGGTAGGGCAAGGACATCGACGTGTACCGGATCTGCGTCGGGAACAGCTCCACCAGGAAGGCTGCGATGGGGCCGTACACCATGGTGACGTAGATGAGCATGATCACCAGGATGAGCTCCGCCATCACCCAGTTCACCTGGTTGAGGTCCGCCTTGGCCGGATAGCCGCTGGCGGTGAGCGTCGCCTGGTACTTGGCGGCATCCCAGCCGCGCAATTCGGTGTTGCCGATCTTCGTCACCACCGCCTCACCTGCCATCGCCGGATGGGAGTCGAACGAGAGCCCGGCCTTGCCGAGGAAGTCCTTGGCCCTGTCGCAGGGCGACTGCCTCGACCAGGGGCCGATGAAGATGTGGAAGTTGCAGTCCGAGGCGTAGACGGAGATCGGAACCTTCTCCTGGTAAGCCTCGAGCGCCGGGTTGACGTAGTGGGTGAGGCCCTTGAAAAGCGGGAAGTAGGTGATGGCCGCGATGGCGCAGCCGGCGAGGATGATCTTCAGGCGGCCGATCTTGTCGGAGAGCGCGCCGAAGACGAGGAAGAACGGGGTGCCGATCACCAGCGAGAGGCCGACCAGCCAGTACGTCCGGATGAACTCGAGCTTCAGGTAGATGAGGAGGAAGAACAGCGCGTAGAACTGGCCGGTGTACCAGACCACGCCCTGGCCGGCCGTCGCGCCGAGCAGCGCCAGCGCCACGTACTTGTTGTTCGGGTACTTGAAGAAGCTGTCGCGGATGGGCGACTTCGAGCGCTTGCCGGAGACCTTCATGCGCTGGAAGACCGGCGACTCCTGCAGCTTGAGGCGGATGTAGACGGAGATCGCCAGCAGCGGGATGGAGATCCAGAACGCGATGCGCCAGCCCCAGTTGTTGAAGGTGGCTGCCTCCATGGCTACGCGGCAGACGCCGATCACCACCAGCGCGAAGAGCATGCCCACCGTCGCCGTGGTCTGGATCCAGGCGGTGGTGTAGCCGCGCTTGTGATCGGCCGAGTGCTCCGCCACGTAGGTGGCCGCGCCGCCGTACTCGCCGCCGAGCGCGAGGCCCTGCGCCAGCCGGAGGACGACGAGGAGCACCGGCGCCGCGAAGCCGATGGTCTTGTAGCCGGGCAGGAAGCCGACGAGCACGGTGGAGAGACCCATCGTCACGATGGTGACGAGGAACGTGTACTTGCGCCCGACGAGGTCACCGATGCGTCCGAAGATGATCGCGCCGAAGGGCCGGACCAGGAAGCCTGCCGCGTATGCGCCGAACGCGCCGAGCAGTGCCGCCGTCTGGTTCCCCGGAGGGAAGAACACGGCTGCGAAGAACGGGGCGAGGATCGCGTACAGGTAGAAGTCGTACCATTCGAAGACGGTTCCGACGGATGACGCGATGATGACCCGTCGTTCTGCCGCTGCATCGATGGTGCCGGGTGCTCCGACGGGCATTGCTTCGGTGGCCGAGCTCATGCCGCCTCCTCTGGATTCAGCGTGGAATGTTGGGTCTGCGGGACCGCGAAAGGGTGGCTGTTGGAAGTCAGGTTGCCTGTAAAAATCAGGTGAAGGGTCCCTTAGCACGAGGCTACAAATCAATTCAAATGGGTCGTGTTGACGGAGGATCCGCGCGCGTTCCCGGGGCGCGGCAGCGTCTTGGGGGGATTGAGGATGAAGCGGAGGGGCGGGTGGCGCGCCGGCAGGCGAGGTGGCGGGCGGCGTTCAGATGGTTTCGCGTCGCGTTCCGTGGCGATAGACGATCAATGCGGTGCGTTAGTGGGGCGCTCGCGAAGATTTCGATGTGGTGCGTGAAGGCGGTCGGCGGTTTACGGAAGATCAATTCCGCTGAAGGGCCATTTGTGCGGAGTTCAACAGCGGGCGCGGCGGAGGCCGCGCCCGCCCTCCGGTTTGACGCAGTCACGACTGGTCGTCAGATAACGGCGTCGCACCAACCTGAACAGCCCGTAGTTGGTCCACCGCGACTTGAACATTCCACAGAGAAGTGATTTTGCTAGCGCGCCATGCGAACTGCCACTCTCGTCCCCGCCCTCTGCGCGCTGGCGCTCGGCGCGTGCAAGCAGTCCTCCACCGACCAGAAGCAGCAGCCCGCGCAGGGAGGAAGCTCCGGCGCGGCCGCTCCTTCCGGAGGCGAGATCCTGATCGGCGCGACCCTGCCGCTCACCGGCGCGGAGTCGCGCATCGGCGGCTTCTACAAGGAAGGCTACGAGCTGGCGTTCGAGGAGGCGAACCAGAACGGCGGCCTCTCCCTCGGCGGCAAGAAGATGCCGGTGCGCCTGACGCTGCTCGACGACACCAGCGCGCAGGCCACCGCGGCGTCGCTCGCCGATCGCCTGATCAACAGCGACAAGGTGCAGTTCCTGCTCGGCACGTACGCCACCAACCTGGTCGAGGCGCAGAGCGTGGTCGCCGAGCAGAACGCGATCCCCTACGTGAACGGTGGCGGCGCGGCCACCGCGATCTACAAGCGCGGCTACAAGTGGGTGTTCGGATTGCTGGCGCCCGTCGAGCTGCTCGCCGAATCGATCATGAAGTGGATCGACGCCGAGCAGCAGGCCGGCAAGCTCCCCAAGCCCGCCACCGTCGCGCTGCTCTGGGAGAACACCTCGCACGGGAAGGACTTCCGGAAGGGCGTCACCGAGTTTGCCGACAAGACCAAGAACTACAAGATGGTGGTCGACGAGTCCTTCGAGCTGGGCGGCAAGGACTTCAGCGCGATTCTCGGGCAGGTGAAGGCCGCGAAGGCGGACCTCTTCCTCGCCGACGCGCACCTGCCCGACTACATCACCATGCAGCGCCAGTACGTCACGGCCGGGCTCTGCAACAAGGTCCTCAGCTACGGCGCGCGCGGCAGCGAGAAGCAGGCCGCCGACGCGCTGGGGAAGAAGAACGTGGAGTACGTGCTCAGCGCGGTGTGGTGGAGCCCGCTGCTCGCGGACAAGAACCCCGAGGCGAAGAAGTTCGTGGACGCCTTCAAGGCCAAGCACCAGAACCGCGTGCCGGAGTGGTACCAGGCGTTGGGCTACGAGACGGCGCGCGCCTTGTTCAAGGTCATCGAGCAGGCCGGCTCGCTCGATCGCAACGCGATCCGGGAGAAGCTCGCGGCGCTGAAGATGCCCTCGGTCCTGCCCGGCGGAGAGCTGACCTTCCCGGCCGAGTTCGGCCAGCAGTCCCACGCTCCGTTCGTGGTGCAGCAGAACATGCCCGACGGGTCGTCGCCGATCGTGGCGCCGCAGGATTCGGCCACCGCAAAGGGGATCGCGCCCAATCCGAACTGCGCGAAGTAAACGTGGACCGCCTCGTCGATCTCCTGATTGCCGCGGTGCTGCTCGCGGGCCTGTACGCCACCATGGCCTACGGCCTCGGCCTCATCTATGGAGTGCTGCGGATCGTCAACCTGAACCACGGCGGCATGATCATGGCCGGCGCGTATGCGGCCTGGTACCTGCACGCGGTGATCGGCCTCGATCCGTACCTGGCGCTGGTCCTGGTCTCCGCCGCGGCGTTCGGGGTGGGGATCCTCACGTACCGGCTGCTCGTGCGCCGCCTGCCGCGCGGAGCGGCGGGCGGCGTCCAGTCGCTGCTGCTGCTCTTCGGCGTCTGGCTGATCCTGCGCAACGCCGCCTACCTCCTCTTCAGCGGCAACGATCAGACGCTGCGCACCACCTACTCGACGAAGGCGGTGGCGATCGGGAACTCGCTCGTGTCGCTGAACCGGATCGCGGTGTTCGGGGTCGCGGTGGTGATCCTGATCGTGTTGCACCTGCTCCTCACCCGCACCTACCTGGGCAAGGCGATCCGGGCGGTGGCGCAGAACCCGGACAGCTGCACGCTGGTGGGGATCCGGGTGGAGCGGATCTACGCGCTGACGTTCGGCCTCGGCACCGCGCTCGCCGCCGCCGCCGGCCTCCTCGGGTCGACGCTCTTCCCCTTCAACCCCTCCTTCGGCGCCGCCGAGCTGCTCAAGTCGTTCGTGGTGGTGGTGCTGGGCGGCCTGGGGAGCGTGGCGGGGACGGCGATCGCCGCCCTGATCCTCGCCACCGTCGAGGTGTTCGCCATCCTCGTCATCCCGGCCTACCTCACCGCCGCGGTGGGATTCGTCCTGCTGGTGCTGGTGCTGGTGGTGCGGCCGGGCGGCCTGTTCGGCCAGCGCGTGCTCGGATGAAACGCTGGCTTCCCTCCTGGGTGCGGCCCCGGGCGGCGATCGGGCTCCTCGCCGCCTGCGTGGTGCTGGCGCTGGTCCCGCTCTTCCACGCCAAGATCTACGTGCACAACCTGCTCACCCTCACCTTCGTGGGGATCGCCGCCGCGCTCGCCTGGAACTGGCTCGGCGGGTACCTCGGCCAGGTCAGCTTCGGCCACGCCGCGATGTTCGGCATCGGCGGGTTCGTCGCCGCGCGGGCGCAGCTGTCGCTGGGCATGCCGATGCTCTTCGCCTGGCTGTTCGGCGCCGTGGTCGCCGGCGCGTTCTCGCTGATCTGGGGCCATCCCACGCTGCGGCTCCGGGGGCCTTACTTCTCCATCGCCACCATCGGCGTCGGCGAGGCGACCCGCCTGGTCTGCACCTACTGGGACTGGTTCACCGGCGGGTCCTCCGGACTTTCGCTGCCGATGAAAGCCGGGCTGAAGTACGACCTGTACTGGTACGGCATCGTGCTCGCCGCCCTGGCGCTGGCCGCCTCGTACGCGCTGCGCCGCTCGCCGATCGGCCTCTCGCTGCTGGCGATCAAGAGCGACGTGGATGCCGCCAGCGACGTGGGCGTGAGCCCGACGCGACTTCAGGATCTGGTGCTCTTCCTCTCCGGGGCGATGATGGGCATCTGCGGCAGCTTCTACGCCTCGTTCTTCAGCTACATCGAGCCGGGCGACATGTTCGGATTCGATCGCTCGATCTCCTGGGTGCTGATGGGAGTGATCGGCGGCATCGGCACCATCTTCGGCCCCGTGCTGGGCGCGATCATCTTCGTCTTCGTCAAGGAGAACCTGATCGCCTCCTATCCCCAGCTCTACCTCGGGCTCTACGGGACGCTGCTGGTGCTGGTCATCCTCTTCGAGCCGCTGGGGCTGACCGGACTGTTCCTGCGGGTGGTGCGCAGGGCGCGCCCCGACCTGGCGGTCACCGGGATGGCGGCGGAGGACTGATGGCGGCGGTCCTGCGCGCGGAAGGTCTCTCCAAGCGGTTCGGCGGCCTCAAGGCCAACGACGACGTCTCCATCGCCCTCCAGGAAGGCCAGATCCTCGGGCTGATCGGGCCCAACGGCGCGGGCAAGAGCACCTGCTTCGCGATGCTGGCTGGCTCCATTCCGCCCACCTCGGGCCGGATCTTCGTCGGGGATCGCGAAGTGACCGGGTTGCCGGGTTTCAAGATCGCGCGTGCCGGCGTGGTGCGGACG